>CALHAM010000058.1 GCA_937934275.1 uncultured Saprospiraceae bacterium
GAGAGCGCGGCATTCCACCAGCTGCTCTCGCGCATTACCTCGCGCTCGCCCTTCAATTGGGCCGTCAACTCGACCACTCGGGCTATTTGAACCAATACGATACCAACGAGGATGATACAGAGAACAATAAGAAGCGCAGTCATTGCGGTAATTTTTTTATCCTAATAAACACAAAAGAAATTGACGAGTTCAGGAGGGTTTGAGGCGGCTGCTTACTTAAAATCATTTCAAATTAGTGGTGACTATCTTCGCCGTCAATGTAGACGCCGGTGGTGTGATGGAGGCTTTCTTCCAAAAACGGATCGCGCAGTGGCAGCAGCGGAGCGCGCTCTAACTGGCGGAAGAAGAAGAACAGGAACAGGCTTAAAAACCCGATCAATACGCCAATCTCTTGAAAGCCCGGCAGGCTATACCCTAACTGGAAGCCTCTGCCCGCTTCTTCGTGATGACCGTGCTCTCCTGCTGCCGAAGCGTGCTCCGTATGCACACTGTTGTCTTGAGACGCCTCTTGATGTTCTGGACTACTCGAGCCGGTTGCGGGCATTTTTTCCATGGTTTGCGGGTGCGCTTCGCTACCTTGCTCGCTTTGTTCGGGCGCTTTTGCCGCGCTTATGCCGGCCAGTGCTCGAGGCATTTCGCCGACATTCGGCGCCGTTTGACTCAAATCTTTCGCATTGCTCGGAAGGCTGCTGTGGTGTCCACCCTCAGAGAGTTCCATGGCTTCTATGGCGGCAATGCGCGCCCCTGGCTTGATCATGTAAAAGAAATCGAGCCAATGGCCGAGGAAAACCAGCAGCGCAGCAAAGAAAAGAGTCCCTACTTTGCGCTTAGTATCGTTGCGCATGAGCACAAAGAACGGCACGACGAAATTGAGCACTAAGTTGCCCCAAAAGAGAATGGGGTAATTGTCCATGCGCTCACGGAAATAGATGGTTTCTTCGCCGATATTGCCGTACCAGATAAGCATGAACTGGTCGAACCACAAATACGTCCAAAAAACGCTAATGCCGAAAAGGTATTTGCCCAGGTCGTGCAAGTGTTCGCGCGTAACGTATTCCAGATATCCCTTCGATTGCAGATAAAGAATAAGTACGATAAACAGCGCCAATCCGCCCAAGAAAAGTGAAATGGTGGAATACCAAGCAAACATGGTACTGTACCAGTGCGTGTCGATGGACATGATCAGCTGCCACAAGAATACGGTGCTCAAGAAGCCGCCCAAGGGCAAGAAGGAGGCGGCCCATTTGCGCTCGCGCTTGTAGTAATCGAAGGAGGGCGTTTCGTGCGCATCTTGCGCCAGCGAATTTTGGCGCAGCTTGTAGGCCCAGAAATACCAAATCGCCAAGAAGCCTACCGTGCCGATGGTGAAAAAGACAGGATTGAGGAATCCCGCTTTGCCGGCAATAACCTTATCGTAGATGCTGCTGGAGGGGTCTGTAATGCCCGGCGTATTCCAGTGGTATAAGTGGTGTAGATGCCCCCAAACACCAATGACCACCACCAGCAGAAGCACGATACCCACCAACATGAACTGACTCATAGCCTCCCACAGGCGCTTGATCACTACCATCCAGCCGGCAAAGGCCGTAATCTGGCCGCTCAAGAAGAACATAGCGGTAAAAGCGATGCCCGTAAAAAAGACGGCGTTGTGCAAGTAGTTGGTCCAAAAGCGCGTGTAGAAGGCATCGTCGCCTATGGCTGACCACGCAAGGCACAAAGCCCCAACGATCATGCCTATAATCAGGTTGCGCTTTAGCTTGCTCTCGAAGACGAACTGTGTGTTCAGATTCATATCGCGAAACCGGTACTGACCCGGAAATTTTAGATGTTTAAATCAGCAGTGAATAGGCTTCTTATTTACTCTGCAGAGAACGGATGTAATGGATGACCTGCCAGCGCTCTTCATAAGAGAGTTTGTCAGCATAAGCGCCCATGACGTTCTTGCCGTACATGAGAGCGAAGTAGTAGCGGCCCTCTTTCGCCTTTACCATCTCTTCGTCAATGAGGCTCTTGGGTTGGGCCAAGTACTTAGAATTTGGCATCGTAACGATGTACCCTTGGCCATCTCCTTTTTCCCCGTGGCAAATGGCACAATACAGATTGTACAGGTTTTTACCGCGCTCTAAACCGCTTTCCGTCAGAGGCAAGGGATTAGTGGTTATTTCCTGCTCACAGCGCAGGCGGTCTTCCTCCGTATTTTCGTAGTAGAAGGGTACGTATCCGTTTGCCGGCGTCGCAACAGCGTTAGGCGCATTCTTTCCGCGCACTACCTCGAGCGCTTCAGCACCCGCATAATTCAGAGCCGTGTAGCCGCGAGCCACCGTACCCGCTACCGGACGACGCGGCTGCGAAAGCGCCGCCTTGGAAAACGTGCTTTCGTCGTCCCAGTGATTCCAACTATAATTTGCCAACACGTTGGCCTCATACGTAATCGGATGGTACATATCGGGCATATACTCGTGCCCTGTCTTATTCTTGCCCGCCGGCGAACACAAAGAAAAAAGCCAGGCAAATAGAGCAACCCCTATGATAGCGCCAATTGCGTATTTCATGTTATTGCGTTTCTATGGATGAAGTAAAATATCTTGCTTAACAGATCGGACCCATTCAGAGGGCTTTTTCGTGCACCTCCGCCGCTCCCGTTCTATGAAAAAATTCCTTGAAGTCGGACACCTCGCGTTGCCCAGCCTCCGTAACATCAAAGGCAATGCAGAATTTATCGTCGCTGATGCGATTGTCCAGAATCTTGGCCTTAACGCCGGGCCACATGCCGCAAATCGTATAAAACGTCAGGGTCATGCCCCAAGCCGAAAAGAGCACGGTCATTTCGAACGTTATCGGAATGAACGACGGCACCGGCCAATAAGGCTTACCGCCAAATAGGATCGGCCAATCTTTAGCTAATGCCCACGACATGAACAGAAATCCGAACAAGGCCCCTATGGCGCCGTAAATAAAGCCCAGAATGTGCAGGCGGCTTTCTTTCAAACCTAAAATAGGATCGAGACCGTGTACCGGAAAAGGCGTAAAGACGTCCATGATGTCCAAGTGCCTCTGCCGCGCCGTCTTAACCGCGCTTTTCAATTCCTCTTCATCGTTGTAGAGGCCGTATAATACTTTCTTGCTTTCAGCAGACATAGTGTGTTATTCTCTTTTGCTGATAAAAGGCAGTCTTTTTTAGTTCTTTTCTTCTTGCTTTTCCGCCACCTGCTGCACTTGGTGATGGGCATCTTTGCGCGCTTTTGGGCCGATGTATTGATCTCCCGCCACCTTTAAAATAGCCTTTACTTCTGCAATGGCCACCACGGGAGCCAGACGGGTGAAGATCATGAACAGGAAGAAGAAAAGACCAATCGTGCCGGTGAAAATGGAAATTTCTACCCAGGTGGGCGAATAGTAACTCCACGAAGAGGGCAGATAGTCGCGCGCCAAGGTAGTCGCAATGATGACGAAGCGCTCGAACCACATACCGATGTTGACCACGATGGACAGGAAGAACGTCCACCAGATACTGCGGCGAATGCGGCGCGACCAAAACAGCTGCGGGCTGATCACATTGCAGAACATCATACCGAAATACGACCACCAATACACGCCAAATACCCGGTTGTAGAAGGCGAATTGCTCATAGATGTAACCGGAGTACCACGCAATGAACAGCTCCGTCAGATAGGCCACGCCCACAATCGTGCCCGTGAGCACGATCACTTTATTCATGGAGTCAATGTGGTTGATCGTGATGTACTGTTCTAGCCTCAGCACTTTTCGGGTAATGACCATCAGCGTCTGCACCATAGCAAAACCGGAGAAAATGGCGCCGGCTACGAAATAGGGCGGGAAGATGGTGGTATGCCAGCCCGGAATAACCGACGTGGCAAAGTCAAACGACACGATAGTGTGCACTGAAAGTACCAAGGGAGTGGATAAGCCAGCCAGAATAAGCGAAAGCGACTCCCAGCGCTGCCAGTGCTTAGCACTGCCCGTCCAACCAAAGGAAAAGATCTCATACATCTTCTTGCGAAAACCTGCCGCACGGTCGCGTACAGTGGCCAAGTCGGGCACTAACCCTGTATACCAAAACAACAGCGACACCGTAAAGTAGGTCGAGATAGCGAAGACGTCCCACAACAGCGGCGAGTTAAAGTTGACCCATAGCGGCCCGCGCGTATTCGGGAAGGGGAAAATGAAGAAAGCCAGCCACAAACGCCCCATGTGAATGAGCGGGAACTGGCCAGCGCAAACCACTGCGAAGATGGTCATGGCCTCAGCGGCGCGGTTCACACCCGTGCGCCAACGCTGGCGAAAAAGCAGCAGGATGGCCGAAATAAGCGTACCGGCGTGACCAATACCGATCCACCACACGAAGTTCGTGATGTCCCAGGCCCAGTTGATGGTGCGGTTGGCGCCCCATTCGCCGATACCTTTCCATATCGTCCACACAACAGCAAAAACGTAAAGCGCAGTAAATGCCGAGGCGACCGAAAACGCTAAGATCCACTCTCGCGAAGGAGCGCGCTCGGTGGGCACGCACAAGTCTTCCGATATTTGATGATACGACTTATTGCCTTCGATGAGGACATGTCTGACGGGTGCTACGGGTTGAGACATATCGTTGTTGTAGTGTTGGGTGTGTTGTAATATCCTACTAATGAAAAACAGGTTGCCAAGAAGCGTTCTTTAGGAATTGTAGATCTTGGCCGAATAGCGCACGCCAGGGCGGACGTTGATTTCCTCTAACACTTGATAGGCCAGCTCTTCGTGCTTTCGGATGGCTTGGCTGACAGCGCTGTTCGGATTATTTAAGTTGCCAAAGACAATAGCCCCTGTGGGGCAAGCCGTCTGGCAGGCCGAGCGCACATCGTTATCTTCGAGGGGGCGCCCTTCGCGTTTAGCGGTGAGTTTACCTTCTTGGATGCGTTGAATGCAGAAGGAGCATTTCTCGATGACACCGCGGCTGCGCACCGTAACGTCGGGGTTGAGCACCATGCGCACTAAGTTGTCGGCGTAGAAGGGAATATCGCCTTCTTCTACGCGGAAAAGGCGTTCCTCGTTGGCCGGGAAGGTGTCAGCAGTGGTGTAGTCCAACCAATTGAAGCGGCGCACTTTGTAGGGGCAGTTATTAGCGCAATAGCGCGTGCCGATGCATCGGTTGTAAGCCATTTGGTTGATGCCCTCCGCTGAGTGGTTAGTTGCGTTAACAGGGCAGACGTTCTCGCAAGGGGCATTGTCGCAGTGCTGGCACATCATAGGCTGGTAGACTACCTTGGGGTTGTCTAAATCACCGTAGTAGTAGCGGTCGATGCGCAGCCAAGTCATTTCGTGGTGGCGTCCGACCTCGTTTTTGCCCACAACGGGCACGTTGTTTTCGCTCACGCAGGCCACCTGGCAAGCGCCGCAGCCTATACAGGCGTTCATGTCGATGAACATGCCCCACTTGGGCCCTGTACCAAAGAAGTCGGTGCGGTCAGGGTACAGGGTCTGTTCGTTGAGGTGGCCGGCGTGCTTATGAAAGTCGGCCAGTTTTTCGCGCAACTTTGGTAAATCGTTGACGTGTGCCTGGAAAATGATGGAGCGATCGGTGAGCGACCCTTGATAGGCCAACACTTGTTCGTCGGCATTGATGACCTGACCGCTCTTTTCGTCCTTGGCCGCCAACCCCATCGTGTGGTGATGCTGCACACAGGCGAAGTTCTTTTCGGCACCTATCTTACCCGATACTTTAACTTCTTTGGCGAAATACTGGATAAAGCCTCCTTCTATGGGCAACCACGGGTTCACGTTGACCCCATAGCCTACGCCGCAGCCGCCGCTCTCGCGGCCACCGCCCAACGCAATGGCTACAGTGCCTGGCGTTTGGCCAAAGGTGCGCACCACCGTGCAGATGTGCTTTTTGCCGTTCACCTCCACTTCCACCTTATCGCCATCTTGCAGGCCCATCCAACCCGTCATCTTCTTGTTGCCGTCCCATTCGACAGGAATACTCAAATAGTTGCCCCATACCGTCCGATTCACTGGATCGGGCATCTCTTGCAGCCATGGGTTGTGGGCATACTGGCCGTTGCCAATATTGATGGCTTCATAAAAAGCAATTTCTACCGGAGCGCTCCCCGGCTGAGTAACGGAGGCTGCGTTTAGGCTGATACCGGGGTTGAACGATACGGTACGTGGAGTAGGCGGCACCTCAAAGACGCCATCGTGTAGGCTCATGTCCCAAAAAGCAGCGCCGGTGCTGTATTTTGACTGTTTAGCCCTCATCTCCGTGGCCCAATGCGACTTGAGGTATTGGTAGTAGGGTTGCTCGTCTTCGCGGTTTAGGTTGGGGCTTTCGGCCCATTCCAGCAGCGACAATTCGGCTTGGCGAGTATCGAAAAGCGGCGCTATCGTCGGCTGGATGAGGCTGTAATGCCCAGTTTTAGGTTCAGCGTCGCCCCACGACTCCAGCAGATGATGGGCGGGAGCAGCGTAGGTGCACAGGGCCGTGGTTTCGTCCATGACCCCCGAAAAGGAGATACGCGTATTGACTTTGGCAAAAGCCGCTTTGAACTTATCGGCATTGGGCAACTCATAAGCCGGATTGGCGCCCCAAACAATGGCAATGGCCACTTGGCCCGCATCCATCTCACCGATAAGGCGCATCATGTCGCGCTCATCGCCCTGATGCAGGTTGTTGAGCACACTGAAATCTATGGTGTTATTGATGTTGCCGAGCAGGTCGTTGATTTTGTTGACGATGATCTGCTCCATAACGTTGTTCGTACCGCACACGACGAGTGACCTGCCGCGCAGCGAAATCAAATCGGCTGCCGCTTTCTTGATGCCAGCTTTGGCTTTTTCGTTGAGCGCTGGACCGCTAATAGTAGGCGCACCGGCATACTGGGCGACCTCGTTGTATAAGGCACAGATGGCTGCCCCCATTTCGCTGGGGCGTATCTGAATGCGCATGTCGGCATTGGAGCCGGTTAGGCTCATGTGGCTCTCCACCTGATAATGGCGCGACATGGCGGGCTTGTCGAGCGACTGGATTTTGCGGCGCGAGGCGTAGGCTCGAGCGTGCTCAATGGGGCTTACCCAAGTGCCCAGAAAATCGGCGCCAAAAGAGACGATCACGTCGGCTTCAGCAAACTTGTAGGTGGGAATGCCGCGCACGCCAAAACACGCCTGATTGGCTGCCAACAAAGCGGCATGCGACACGGGATCGTACGTAACGACGCGCGTATTTGGGTATTTGGCCACAAACTCGCTCAGGGCCTTTTGAGCGGTAGGGCTAATGATTGTGTGCGTAATAATGCGGATGTTTCCGCCTAACTGCAACTGGCCCTTTATTCTTTCATCTAAGTCCTTCCACGAAAGCTTTTTCAATTCACCGCCTTCTTCAATTTTGCCCGGATGTTTCAAGCGGCGCGTATCGTACAGGCTCAAAACCAAAGCCTGCGCGCGAGCGCTGGTACCGCCCGCTGTGACGCTGCTGAGCGTATTGCCTTCTATCTTGATGGGCCGACCTTCACGCGTCTTGACCAGCACAGCACAGTAATCACTGCCATTGACAAAGGAGGAAGCATAATAATTGGCAACGCCAGGCACAATGGCATCGGGCTTAACCACGTACGGAATGGCCTTCCGCATCGGGATCTCGCAAGAGGCTGCCACCGTGGCAGCGCCCAAGCCAAAACCCATAAGCTTGAGAAAATCGCGGCGGGAAGGCGTCCAACTGCCGGGAGCTTCGGCCAAGTCTTCCAATAGGAACTCTTTCTCAGCCGATTTTAGAAAAGTTTCTTCGCGGTTTAAATCATCAGCGCTAACCCAGATACCGTTATCTTGATGCTGCATATTGCTGAAAGAGTGAGATGGTAAGTGAGAGAGAAGTGTACTAAAGAGGTAAAAAATTAATAGTGACACTTTTGGCATTCCAAGCCACCGATATCGGCTACCGTTACCTTATCGCGCTTGCCACTTTTGAGCTCTTCGTGATAGCGGGCGTATTGCTGGTAATAGTCGTTATCTTTGAATTTAACCTCCGTTTGGCGATGGCAGTTGATGCACCAACCCATACCCAGAGTGGAATACTGGTAAACCTCCTCCATCTGTTCAACGGGACCGTGGCACTGTTGGCAAGCCACCTGTCCTACGGCCACATGCTGGGCGTGGTTAAAGTAGGCGTGATCAGCCAAGTTGTGAATGCGTACCCACTCGATAGGACCTTGTATCTTGCCGTTCGAGTCATTCTTGAGCGCCTTGACGATGCCCTCCCATTGGGTTTCAACCACCATACGACCGGCATCGTTGAGCGTTACCAGACCGTTGTCGGCCATATATTCTTGGCCAATCCATTTTTTATACAGCTCTTCAATTTGCTTCTCCGTCCAATTTTCGTAGTCCGGAATATACTTATTGGCTATCGGGTCGTAACCGATAGAAGCATATATCTTTGTAATTTCAGCCGTACCAGAGACTGCACCTTTCTTCACCACAGTATGGCAATTCATGCAGGTATTGGCTCCGGGAATGGAAGCGTGCTTGGAGCGACGCGCCGAATCGTGGCAATACTGACAATCGATTTTGACGGTGCCTGCGTGTAAGGCGTGGCTAAATGCAATGGGCTGTTCTGGCTGATAACCCTGCTGACGCCCCATGCGAGTGGCGTTGTCCACGGTTTTATAGCCAAAAATCAACGTAGCGGCAAAAACGCCAAAAGCAATGGAACCTTTCGTGGTCAGCATTTGCCCTAAAGTGCGACGCACCGGCGGCTGCCCAGCTTGAACGCGGGCAAGATTTTGAAGGTTGTCTACAATGCGCATGAGAGCAAACGACAACAAGCCCAACACCACCGCGATGCCGACAAAGATCCAGAAGCTGCTGTCGTCTTTTTGGGCAGCAGTTACTTGTTGGCCTGATTGGCTCGCCTGACTACCCGCAGCAGCCTTGTTAACAACGTCGTTGACATAGAGGAGGATGCTCTCTATTTGGTCATCCGTTAGCCCGGGGAAGTTATTCATCAGCGTAGGCTTCCACTGGTTCCACAACTCTACCGCACGGGGATGACCAGACTGGATCATGGCCTGAGAGGCGCGAATCCATTTGTAAAGATCTTCGCGCGGATATGCCGCCCAGCGTTCTTCTACTCCACCCAGCGCAGGCCCTGTTAAGTTAGTCTTCATATCCCGGCTATGGCAGGAAGCACAGTTGGCCATGAATAAGCTCTTGCCCTCTTCTACATTAGGCGCCGCCTGCAGGAGGCTCACGGCTAACGTAAAGAAAGGCACTATCCGACAGAAGCGTTTCAACAACATATTGATAAAGTGCTACTTATTGGTCTACTCTTATTGAGTGCAAAGGTAATTTCCTTCTCTTTATCGCTTCGAATACTCTAGCAAGTTCAAAGGCTATTTAGATAGTCTCTAAATTTTTATTGCGCAATATTCATTAATATACCGTTAAAATTGAGGCGCGGCAAAGGTATGCAAGCCCGACAGGATTGCAATTATTTGTTAAAAAATTTCCTACCAACCAGCCCAATGCTGCGAGACGCATTCAGAAGTTTATTAGGTTCTACTTCCGGCGCAAGATGGAGAAAGCACCGCTAACGGCTGCTCCCTCTGGAGTTGTGAGTACATAGAAGTATACTCCATCGGGATAGTGCTCCGCGACAAACGGGCTAGCCAGAGTATTCTTCCAAACCAGCGCGCCATAACGATTGTAGATGGCCATCTCGTAGGCGGATGGGTCGGCGGCATCAGGCGGGAGCACAATACTCCAAGTGCTCCCTTGACCATCGCCATTGGGGATAACGACTTCCGGAATATAAATTCCCCCAGCTGAAGAGGGCACAACGTGAACGACTACCTGAGCGGGCGCGCTAGAACACCCGGCTTGGCGGGCAAACACCACGAAATCAACTTGACCGGGAGATCTCAGTGAGATAAGTTCGAGGCGACGCCCTTGCACTGGGCCGATACCTGAAGAAGCGATGCCTGTTACGTTAGAAGCTACCGCCGTCCAGAAGAGCTGAGCCAGCGGCCCAGTCGTGCAATTGAGACTGACCGTTTGCCCATGAGAAAGGGTGATGGCAGCAGGCAAACACGTTAATGGAGGATAAGGTACGCGCGCGATGTTCTTTCCCACAACGCTAGAACAACCATTAGCATTGGCCGTAACGGTTACAGCATAATAATTGGACCCATCGGTGGGCGGTGTTACGTTTAGCAACATGCCAGTAGAGCCGTCTGACCACAAAAAAGTAGCTGGGTCAGGGGTCAAAACGGATAATACCACCGCCTCTCCGGCGCATACGGTGTCGCGACTGCTGCTGAGGGTTACGGCAGGCGACTGAGTATTCCGAAAGATGACCTTTTCGCCGTAGCCCACACAACCGTTGTCTAAAGCGGTTACCGTCACGGCGTAGATGTTGGGTTGGCTGACGGTAATTTCCCGACTGGCGGCGCCAGTGCTCCACCGATAGGTGTAGGAACTGGTGCCGGTAGAGAGCGATGCATTAGCTCTGAGCGTCAGCGAGGAGGTCTTGCAGTCGAGCACATCGGTAGCCGAAACGCTGCTAATGTCCACTGAGACAATCGGTATATTGCCGGGCACGACGCTGATGGCGGCCGTGTCGGCGCAACCATTATCTGCCCTACGCACGATCAGAGTGTAGATGCCCGGAGTGCCGACTATCGGGTGAAACGTATGGGTGTCGCTCAAAATAAGGCCACCCAAAGAAGGCGTCCAGGCAAAGATAAGGTTGCCCGGCGCGCCAGAGTCTACCACGGAGACGCCAACAATGGGCTGTGCGCAGCTGCTGAGCTCTTGTTGCTGTGCGCCTACCCGGATTTCAGGGCGCTCCGGTGGCCTGACAGCAATCAGGTTGCTGGCCCGACAACCCGCCGGGCCTGTAAGTGTGTACAAGTAGGTACCGCTCAACGCCGCTGCGTAATTGGGTTGGTTAGCGCCAGGGATATCGACAAATTGCGCTCCGGCTAAACGCGCCCATTGAGCTTTGAAGCCGCTGTGCGGTGGAGGCGTGCCTTTGAGCACAACCTGACTACCTGGAAAGCAGGTTAACGTCGCTGGACTTGGCTCCGACTCTATGTCTACGCTCCAAGCCGGGTCGTTGGTGTGTTCTATCTCAAAGGAGTACTGGACAAAGCAATTGCTACACCCTCCCCCTGACGGCATACACATAATGGAAGATAAGGTCAATAGGTAAATACCCTCACCTAAGTGCTGGTCGCTCGCAAAGGAGAAAGTATTCTGGGCTTTGTTGTACTGCAACAAAAACGTAGAGTTTTTATGATTGAGCACACCCGTAAACTGGGTAGAGTCTTCAAAATACCGCTCTGTGCCAGGAGCAAACTGAATCACAAAGGAAAAGTTGCGGATAGTCTGGGTGCAGGGCAGCTGAAGTTTTCCGTTTGCGGCTGGCAGGCTGACGGCCTGACCCGAAGAAGAAATGAGCTGAGAAACACTCGTATTGAGGCTGAAACAATCTTGTGCCAGCAAAAGAGGTGCTGATGTCCACAAGAAAACTATACTGACCAGAAAACGCGCAATAGACATAGTGTTTTTACTTTTTTTAGAGCCTGCGGTCAGAACATTCGACGCGCTCGGAATAGCCTCCGTTTTCTCCTCTTTTGGTTTACGCGAGGCAAGGGTAAACATGTATTAAACACCAGCAAATTTCGGGCAAAAAGTGCGGGCAATCGCGGAAATTCACGAGGCGCCGAAAAGCTCCTTTGAATAGGTATTCCGTTTTTATTCTCGCCGACCTACCTTCGCCCGGGCACTTCTTCCCCATGAACACTATGCGCACTTACGGAAAAAACATTTCTTCTACCGACGGCCTTTGGTTCAAAACTGGACTTTTTGCCTTACTAGCGGCCTTAACATTTTGGATATTTCAACAGTTTGACTCCGGCAAAAAAGAGGCATCTGTACGCGAAAGAGAGAACCCAGGAGAGCAATCAATCGCGTGTCAAGTTCCCTCCGATCTTTGGCCTACAAGTACTACCGGCGTTGTCGTACGTCACACCTATTATATTTTATCGTATGCGGAAGAGCACGAGCAGGCCGAGTGGGTCGCTTACGAGCTGCTCCGAGAGCGCCTACAACAGCCCTGGGTCGAGCGCTCTGGCGCTTTTCGCCCCGACCCAGCTGTGCCTACCCGAAGCGCTACGCCAGCCGATTATAGCCGCAGTGGATACGACCGCGGGCATCTTGTGCCTGCAGCCGATATGGCCTTCGACACCCTCGCCATGAACGAAACCTTCCTCATGAGTAACATCAGCCCTCAGGTGCGCACCTTCAACGGCGGCATCTGGCGCGAACTGGAAGAAAACGTCCGCGACTGGGCTAAACAACTGGGGATGCTCTATATTGTTGCAGGCCCTGTGCTTACGCGTCCAGCGTTAGGTCAAATAGGCTCCAATCGAGTAACTGTACCAGCAGCATTCTACAAAATCATCTACGCACCAAGACAGCGCAGCGCCATTGCTTTCGTCCTGCCGAACACCCTTAGCAAGCGGCCACTCGTCGAATACGCTTGCTCCGTAGACGACGTAGAAGCCCTCACGGGCATAGACTTTTTCCCAACGCTCCTGAGCGGCGCCAATGAACGCCTCGAAGCCACTGTGGATAAAAGTCTCTGGCCCCTCAGCTCCAAGCGCTACGAACGCCGCTTGCGCCAGTGGAACCAGCAATAGAGCTGTATTTAGGGCCTAAACGACTCGCGCCGCCGAAGAAAATCACTTCCGTGCACCCGGCACCTCCTCCACCATTTTCCGACTACTTTTGTGCATTATTTTTTCCTCCTCGTTTGATCTATGGTCTACACGCGATATAGTGGCGGATGGGGGTGCTTACTCATCGGAGCACTAACCATGGTGCTGCTCTTCTACGTCTTGCGCGCAGTCATGTATGCCTTGTACATCGTCTCGCCTGTGCTTCTTTTGGCCGCTCTTTTGATCAACTGGCGTGCGGTATGGGACACCGCTCGAGAATTCTGGGCCATGCTGCTTGAGCGCCCTATCGGTGGTTTACTCATGACCGTACTGGCAGTAGTGCTATATCCCATCACGGCATTGTATCTGTTTCTGCGCGCCCTGGGCTATCGCCAGATGGAACAAATGTTTGGGCCAATGCCGCAGGAACGCCTCAATTCAGAGGAAGGCGAATACATTGACTTTGAGGAAATTGAAAGCAGCCAACAAGGTGGCCCTGTGCCTGAGGAGGACACTAAAATACAGCCTATTCCGCCGCCCGAAGACCTACCCAAAGACGGCAGCAAGGCCTAAAGGCTCCATCAAAGAGCAACATTCTTTCGTAAAGACGCCTAAAACATCTGCCTTTTAAAAAAAATCTTTGGCTATTTCTTTAGCAACGCGCTACCTTTGCAGGCCGTTTTTCAACCCGAGCAGAAGATGGACCCTTTCTCCACATACATGCTTCCCATTCAGGGGCTGAAAATGGGTATTCACGAATACCATTTTGCCTTGGAAGGCGAGTTTTTTCGCCATTTTGAGGGTTCGCTCATTCAAGAGGGATCTGTGCAAGTTCGTGTGGCTGTAGACAAGCGCCCCAGCCTTTTGATCTTAGATTTTTACCTATCGGGCTATATGGAGACGACTTGTGACCGCTGTACTGCTCCCATCCGCCTACCGCTCAACGAAGAGTCTCGCCAACTCATCGTCAAGTACGGCGACGCTGAAGAAGACGAAGACAACGATGAGGTGGTTTTTATTTCGCGCGAAACACCGCAGCTTTCGTTGGCTCCCTACATGTATGAGTTTGCCATGCTGGCACTGCCGCTGACCAACACGTACGATTGCCAAAGTGAAATACCCGCCCCTTGCAACCAGGAAGCGCTCCGCATTTTGAAAGACATTTCTGCCGAAGAACAGCCATCACCTAATCTGATTTGGGAGGCCCTTAAAGCCTTAAAGTAATACCAACCGCTAAATTTTAACTAAAAGAATAAATACATTCGAATATGCCCAATCCTAAATGGCGTCATTCAAAGCGCCGCAAGCGCGCGCGCCGCACGCACTACAAGACACCGGTGCCTACCCTGTCTTTCTGCAAGACGACTGGTGAAACACACCTGCGCCACCATGCTTATGTGGTAGATGGCAACCTATACTATCGGGGTCGCCTGTTGGTGAACTACACCGGCGGTGAAGAAAGCACCGCCCAAGCTTAAACGCTGGGGCTGCTGATCCTCTTGTTTTCTATCACTGTCTGCCTTGCGCTGTTCCAGGCCTAAGTTTCTTTTTTTTTAGGGTAAGGCGCAAAAACACTTACTTGTCATGAAGCAAATTTTAAACACACCTGATGCGCCAGCGCCCATTGGCCCCTACAATCAGGCTGTGCGCTGCGGCAACTTGCTTTTTGTATCGGGTCAGATAGCGCTCGACCCTAAAAGTGGTGAGTTGGTTCTCGACAGCATTGAAGCTGAAACCCATCAGGTGTTGCGCAACGTAAAAGCCATCTTGGAGGCTGCCGGCAGCCGTCTGGAAAATGTGCTCAAGGCCACCATCTTCGTCAAAGACATTAACCTGTTCGGCCGCATCAACGCGGTTTATGGCGAGTATTTCCGGCCCGAATTTGCTCCAGCGCGCGAGTTGGTACAAGTAGCCGAATTGCCGCGCTTTGTCAATGTGGAGATTTCCGTCATTGCAACGGTGTGAAGCACTACCCGTCATGAAAAACGTTTTGTCTGGTATTCAGCCTACCGGCGACCTGCATATCGGCAACTACTTCGGTGCCGTGCAGAACTGGGTGCGCTTACAGGAACAGTACCATTGCTACTTCTGCGTAGTGGATTACCATTCTATGACCATTCCCTACAAGCCAGATAAATTGCGCGAAAACACCTGGAACATGGCTTTTCGCCTGCTGGCCTGCGGCATCCGAACCGAAAACCTCTTCATTCAAAGCCTTGTACCCGAGCACACCGAACTAGCCTGGATTTTGGGGTGCGTGGCTTCTTATGGGGAGCTAACGCGCATGACGCAGTTCAAAGATAAAGCCGACCAGCTCAAGGAAACCGACAAAGATGCCTTCATCAGTACAGGCCTATTCACCTATCCTATCTTACAGGCTGCCGATATTCTCATTTATCGGGCACACTACGTGCCCGTGGGCAAAGATCAGGAGCAGCATTTGGAACTATCGCGCAATATTGCCCAACGCTTCAACCAGCAATTCGGATGCGATTACTTTCCGCTGCCGGAGCCACTGTTCACGCCGACGCCCAAAATCCTCTCGCCCGCCGACCCAACGCGCAAAATGAGCAAAAGCTTGGGCGCCAAGCACTATATTGACCTCTTCGGCGAAGAGGCCCAGATCCGCAAGCAAATCCGCTCGGCCGTAACCGACACAGGGCATACGCCCGCTGGTGAGATGAGTCCAGGCGTAGCCAACCTATTTGAAATCTTGCGCGCCTGCGGGCAAATAGATGCTTACAATGCTCTGATGGCCGACTATCAAAGCGGTACACTCCGCTACAGTGACTTGAAAGAAACCGTAGCAGATGCCCTATCGGCCCTCGTTACGGCCCTGCGCGAGCGCTTGCACCATTTGCAAGACAACAAAAAACAAGTAAAAGCCCAAATCGAAGCCAGCAGCGCCGCCATTCGCGAGCGCGCGCGGCAAACCCTCCGCGAAGTGCGCGAAATTGTCGGCTTGCCGGCTCTCAAAGCCTGATGCGCACTATGGCTAAGAAAAGCAGCAAGTCGTCGGCCCCTCCCGAAATCGTCAACCGAAAGGCGGCCTATGAGTACCACTTCGTCCAAGAGTATGTGGCGGGCATTGCCCTCACGGGCACAGAGGTCAAAAGCCTACGCGCTGGCAACGCCAATCTGACCGATGCCTATTGCTTGTTTGAAAACGGCGAACTTTGGATACGAAACCTCCACATCTCCGAATACGACTTTGGCAGCGACCAAAACCACGACCCGCGTCGACTGCGTAAACTCCTGCTGCGCAAAAGCGAACTGCGCAAACTCGAGCGCCGCGTTCGTGAAAAGGGCTTCACTATTGTGCCCCTCAAAATCGCCTTCAACGAGCGCGGCTTAGCCAAAGTCCACATCGCCTTAGCCACAGGCAAAAAGGCCTACGACAAGCGCGAAACCCTCAAACAACGCGACGAAAAACGCGAACTCGACCGCCTCAAAAAAGTCTACAAGTAGGTATTCTCCAGCGGCGCACTGCTCTTGGAATGGGCTACGTCGAGCAGCTGCAAGTTCAGCGGCCGAACTCTCCCTATTTTCGCCGCATGAAAATCTTTTGCATCGGGCGCAACTACGCTGACCACGCTAAAGAGCTGAACAACCCAATACCCGCCGAGCCGCTCATTTTCATGAAGCCGCCTACGGCGCTCGTGGTTAACAACAAACCTGTTTATTACCCCGCATTTACCCAAGACTTGCACTACGAAGGCGAAATCGTTTTGCGCGTGTGCAAGAACGGCCGCTCCATACAGCCAGAATTTGCCCATCGCTATTACGACGCCGTTGCTTTCGGCATTGACTTCACCGCGCGCGACGTGCAAGAGCGCCTTAAGCAAAAAGGCCAGCCTTGGGAAATCGCCAAAGCCTTCGACCACTCAGCTCCCCTAAGTCCATGGCTTCCTTTGGAAGCGCTTCCTAATCCAAAAGATATCCACTTTCAACTCAAAAAAAACGGACAAGTGGTGCAAGACGGACACACGCGCGACCTGCTCTTCTCCTTCGAAACGCTCATCGTGCACATCTCTCGCTATTTCACGCTCCAAAAAAGCGATCTCATCTTTACCGGCACGCCCGCGGGCGTTGGGCCAGTGCAAATTGGCGACGTGCTAGAAGGCGTCATCGAAGGGCAGTTGATGCTGACCTGTGCCATTAAATGACAAACAGCGAGGGGTTATCGCGGTTGCCGGCGATATCCCTATGCCCTTCTCTCTGACGAAACACTGTTTTATGCTTATGCGCAATTTGACCATTACTGCTCTGTTTTTCTTATTCGGCTCAATGGCCATCGGCCAGCCTCCTACTCCAGCCCCTCCTCAGCGCGGTAGCGTGCTTATTGTGGGAGCCACAGCCCATTTGGGCAACGGCCAAAGCATCATCAACAGCGCCATTGCCTTTGAGAACGGCCGCCTTACCTTAGTAGCCGACGCCTCTACCATCCGCATCGACCCTTCGAGGTATACGCGTATTTACGATGCCGAGGGTAAGCACGTCTATCCAGGCTTTATCGCCATGAACAGCCGCTTAGGTCTGGTAGAAATAGAAGCCGTGCGTGCTACACAAGATTTTAGCGAAATCGGGGAGTACAACCCCAACGCGCGCAGTATCATCGCCTACAATGCAGACTCAGATATTCTGCCTACCGTGCGCTCTAACGGTGTGTTGGCGGCACAGGTCGTTCCTACGGGTGGCGTAATATCGGGCACTTCAGGCGTTGTTCAACTCGACGCTTGGAACTGGGAAGACGCGGCGCTGCGCACGGAAGACGGCATTCACCTCAACTGGCCCGACCCGCGCCGGCGGAGTTCCTTCCCTTTTGGCCCTATGCCTGCCGAAGAACAACCTCAAGACGCCTACGACAAGAAAGTGAAGGAAATACGCGAGTTTTTTCAGGAAGCCAAGGCCTATTGTCAAAGCCTCAACCCGCAGGTGCGCAATCCTCGCTTCGAGGCCATGCGCGGGGTGTTCGAAGGTAAACAGAACCTATACATCCATACTAATCACGCGCGCACCATGCAAGAGGCCGTCCTCTTTGCAGAAGCCATGAACGTACGCCCTGTGCTCGTCGGCGCTGCCGATGCCTGGCTGATCACGGACTTTTTACGCGAGCATCAGGTAACGGTTGTGCTCACTAAAACGCACCGCTTGCCCAGTCGCCAAGACGAAGACATAGACCAGCCTTACAAGACGCCAGCCCTCTTGCACGCCGCTGGCATTCCGTTTGCTCTCGCTTCAGAAGCCGCTTGGCAGCAGCGCAACTTGCCCTTCGAGGCTGGTCAGGCCGTTGGCTATGGGTTACCTTACGAGGCCGCCGTTCAAGCCATCACGCTGACGCCCGCTGTGATCCTCGGCATGGCCGGTCGCATCGGTTCGTTAGAAGTAGGGAAAGAGGCTACCCTCTTCATCAGCGAAGGCGATGCCCTCGACATGCGCACCCATCGAGTAACAGCTGCCTTCATCCAAGGGCGCGAAATCAACCTAGACAACAAACACAAGCAGCTGCAGCGGCGCTTCGAAGAGCGCTATCGGCAGCGATAACAATAGCCTAACTTGAAGGACACAGCTCTACTTTGGTAGGCAGCTAATGCTTCTTGCGTTTTAGACCTGAAAAAATAACCGCTCTGCCAACGCGAAGCTCTGCCCCTGCGTCTTTATTCCGTTAATATCCCAGCTTGCTTTTTCGCAGCCGGTATCTAAATCTTGACGACAGAAATACGCTGCTATGATGTTTCTCAAAAAAAGCCTCTTGCTTCCCGTCGCCCTCCTGACTGTTGCCTGCTCTTATGCTCAGCCCCACGAGCGGCGCAAGGGTGAAATGCTCGTTCAACTGCGGCCCGAAACCTCACCTGCTGCGGTATTACACCGCCTGGCCGCTGCGCACCCCCTTGAAACAGCATTGAGCTGGAAGCGCGTCGTAGCTCCCGATTGGAACATTTACCTGCTGGGCTTCGACGAAAGCGCTACTGATGCTGAGGCGCTGCTGAAAGAGGCTCAACATCATCCCGACATCATAGCTGCCCAATGGAACCACCGCACTGCAGAGCGCGCTACCTTCCCTAACGACCCTGACTGGGGGCGCCAAACCGGCTTCAACCTCATCGGAATGCCCGATGCTTGGGACATCACTACTGGCGGCCTAACCCTCAACGGCGACACCATCGTCGTCGCCGTATTGGAAAAAGGTGCCCTGAGAAGTCATCCCGACATCGCGCCCAATTACTGGTTTAACCACCGAGAAATACCCAATAATGGTCTGGACGACGACGGTAATGGTTACATCGATGACTTCCGCGGTTGGAACCCTCGCAGCCAAAACGATGATCCGGGAACCCCCGGTTTCCACGGCACCGCCGTCAACGCCATCATCGGTGCCAAAGGCAATAACGGCATTGGCGTGTCGGGTATTAATTGGAACATCCGCCTGATGAACCTCGCTAACATCACCTACGAAGACGAAATTGTAGCTGGATACCACTATGCCGCGCGAATGCGCCGCTTATACAACGAGAGCAACGGCTCAAAGGGCGCTTTCGTCGTCGTTACCAACGCCTCCTTCGGCGTAGATAAGGCTTGGCCTAAGGACTTTCCCCTGTGGTGTGCCGTCTATGACTCCTTGGGAAAGGTCGGCATCTTAAGTGTGGGAGCTACCACTAACACCAACACCAACGTGGACATCGCGGGTGACATGCCCAGCACCTGCCCAAGCGAATATCTGATCATCGTCAACAACATAGACCAAACGACAGGCCGGAAGATCAACGAAACCGGCTATGGCAAAGCCTCCGTAGACTTAGGAGCACCCGGCGACGGCACCTATACGGCACGCAGCGACGGCAACACCCCCACCTACGGCATCTTCAACGGCACTTCAGCGGCTACACCACACGTTACCGGCGCTATTGCTCTGCTCTACAGCCTGCCGTGCGACAACTTCATCGGCGACGCCTTGACGAACCCC
>CALHAM010000059.1 GCA_937934275.1 uncultured Saprospiraceae bacterium
CTCGAAAGTATGCTTCAGGTTGAAAAAATGCCCCAACTCATGAGCCACCAAACGCGCATTGAGGCAACTTTTGCGCACCAAAATGTACGAAGAAACCGGGTCGTTGATGCCGTTCATCGAAGCCAGCCCACACCGCCCATAAGGATGGGCAAAGGAGTCTACCAAATACATGTTGATACGGCGCTCCACGTTGTACTTCGCCGTGATTTCAGCAATCTGTTCCTGCGTACGGCGCAGCGTGTCGTATTGCCAGTTTTCGTGATAGCGAAACTCGCAAATTTCAAAACGCGCACATATCGGCTCAAAAAACGGATTGGCCTGAGCCACCGCCTGCCGAACAGCCTCTTCTTCGATGTAGTATTCTCCTTTCAGACTGTCGGGAAAAACATGCGCCACAATGGTGAACGTCCTGCCTAAACACGGCAACGACGAGTGCTTGAAGGTGTATTGCTGCCCCCAAAGCGGCAGGCAAAGCCCCAAGAATAGAGCCGCAAAACTCAGAATACGCATTTTTTTGTTATCGCTTTTGTAGGATAAAGATCGGGATGACGCCGGCAAATGTGGCAACTTTTTCGCATTACGGGTGGCTTTCTTTTGCGGATCGGCAGCGCCACCTAGCAATAACGGATACCTTTGCCATCATTTTTTAGCCGACAATTCTGAGCCACATGCCCACTACCTACGAAGAGAAACTCCAAGCTTTTGGCCGCCTGCTGCGCATCATGGACGAACTGCGCGAAAAATGCCCCTGGGACCGCAAGCAAACGCTCCAGTCGCTCCGACACCTCACCATCGAGGAAACCTACGAACTGGCCGACGCTATCCTGAACAACGACCTCAAGGGCGTCCGCGAAGAAATCGGCGACCTCATGCTTCACATGGTCTTCTACGCCAAAATTGCTTCCGAACAAGGCGCCTTCGACATCGCCGACGCCCTCCACGCCGTATGCGACAAATTAGTGGCTCGCCATCCACACATCTATGGCGACGTCCAGGTGGACAATGAGGAAGACGTCAAGCGCAACTGGGAGCAGCTCAAACTCCGCGAAGGCAAGCGCTCGCTGTTGAGCGGCGTGCCCAACAGCTTGCCGGCCATCATTAAAGCCTACCGAATGCAAGAAAAAGCCAGTCAGGTCGGCTTCGACTGGGATAACGCTGCGCAGTGCTGGGAGAAAATTCAGGAAGAAATTGTCGAATTGCGCCGCAACGTTCAGAACGGGGCCTCTCTTCGCGATACAGAGGAAGAACTGGGCGACCTGTTGTTTGCGCTCGTCAACTACGCTCGCCAACTCGGCATCGAACCCGAGGCCGCCTTAGAGCGCGCCAACCGAAAATTCAAGTCTCGCTTCGAATACATCGAGGCCAACGCCACTCGGCCGCTGATCGAAATGAGCTTGGAAGAAATGGACGCCCTTTGGGAAGAGGCGAAAAAACGAGAAAAAGAAACCCTTCTCAGCTCCTCTGAACTACTGCCGTAAAGCAGGTGTTTAGGAGCGAAAAGCCGAACAAGCAGAGGCATTTATCTGTGCCGTGAGCGAGCAAACACTTAAGAAGAGCGGATGACCGCCTCCACATTGTCTCAAACCTAAATGCAACCGCAATGAGCATCGGCATTCTCTTCGGCCTGCTAATTCTCGTATTGGTGGTCATTGCCCTGTGGCGACGCAAACAGGAAACAGAGGCCTGGCTGCGCGACGAGCGCTACGACGAAAGCGGCTCATGGCTCGATAAACGCTCCGGCGAACGCGGAACCTACGGCCATTTGGATGCCGAGCAAGAAGCCGAGCGCTTTGCCCTGAGCCGACAAGGGCGCATTGCCGACCTGAGCATTGCCATCCGCAACTACTGCTTAGAGCACTTGCCCGCCCTCCAGCGCCAAAACGACGCCGTCGTGCTGGCCTTTAGCCGACAAACACGTCGCCAATTAGAGCATTTCTTCGACCTCGTCGAGCGCGCTCGCCAAGGCTACCAGCTCCCCACTCCTCCAAAAACTCCAGAAGCTCCACACGCCGTTGCCCTCAAAAAGCAAATTCTGAACACCGCCTTCGAACAATACCCCTGGTTGCTCGACTGGGACATTCCTCAATTGAAACATTTAGATGCCTGCGCACTTGCTCTGGCTCACGAACTGATCGAGCGGGCCAGTGCCGCCAAAGCCTAAGGCAAAGGTTTTTAAAAAGCCTCCGCCTAAAAAAAAACGCCAGCCCTCAAGCAGGGCCGGCGCACTCAGAGGAGAGAAAGCGTGTCCAGAAGTCGATTGCTCCGATAGGCTACATCTTAATCATGCGGCGCACGGCCGAATGCGCAGGCGTTTCTAAGCGATAGAAAAGGCTGCCGTTGTCTAGCCCGAGGGTCTCATTGTCTAGTGTCAGCGTGTGGTATCCGCGCGCATAGAGGCCAGAGTGTCGGTAACGGATCCGTCCGCTTTCGTCGTAGACGGTGAGGGTGGCAGGTGCTTCTTCGGGCAAGTGGAAGCTCACCTGCGTGCGTTGCGTCCAAGGGTTGGGGCGGTTTTGATACAGCTCGAAGCCTACGCCGCTGATAGAGTGACCGCTTTCGTCACGGAAGCGCAGGGCAATGTCAAGCATTTGTTCAGCCCGGTAGGCTTCGACTTTTGTAATGCTGCTGGACAGCTGCAGTGCTTGGCGCAGCAAGCCATCTGAAGTGGCGCGGAAAGTCAGGCTGAAGCCATCGGCGTTGTCGCGGGCGTCGTGCGATACCGTGAGCGCCTTTTGCTGAGCGTGGACGCCGAAGTGTTCCGACGTCATCCCTACACCCGGATGAATATCGACAAGGTCCAGCCCTTCGTAGTGTAGGGTAAACTGATAGCCTAAAACCGACTCATTGGGCATGAAGTGCACAGTAAAGCGCTCGCCACGCCGGAAGGGGCGGTCTTCCACTTCAAAGAATAAAGTGCCCACGGTGCGCGCTTCGACACCGGCCAAGCTGCTGGTAACGGCATTGCCGTTGACGTCGCCGATTTTGATGGCGATAAAGTCCTCAGAGAGTTGGTCGCCTGCTGGGTTGGCAATAAAGCGTTTTTCAGGAAACACCTCCTGGAAGGGATTAGCCGGGTTAGGGAAGACGTAGTTGCGGTCAACGAAGCGCCACGACGTGTTTTCAGGCAGTTCCGTATAGATGCCCAGGATGAGTTTGCGCAGTTCCAGAATGTCGAATGTGGTGACGGATCGGCTGTTGTTGACGTCGGCGGCAATCATTTTGTAAGGAGAGCTGAGCGGCTCGAAGCCCAAGATGTGCCGCTGAATGAGCACGAGGTCGTATGTTGAGATGCCGTTGAGCGGGTCGTTGTTCTTGAAGGGTTGCACCGTCACAGAGGCCTGAGTCGGTAGAGCGTTGGGCATCCAATAGTAACCATCGGGTTCGGTGCTGGCTTTCAGCAACGCTGTGCCCTGAGCAGTGCTGATGGCGAGTTGGACGTTGACGTCTTCGAGGCCCTGGCCGTTTTCGCTCTGAATGATGCCGGCTACTGCGGCGTTCGTGTTGTTGCAAGTGCCGGCATTGTCTTGCACGTGGACGAAGGTTTCGCAGAAGTCGGCGTTGCCGGCCAAGTCCATCACCCACAGCTGCACCAAGTTGAAGCCGAGGTTGGAGCAATCGAAAGTAACGGAGGTCTGCGGATTGCCGTCGGGCTGGAAGGGGAAGCCTGAGCCAGAGCCGGAGCGGCGCAGCCCGTAGATGAGCAAGAAGCTAGGCGTGCAATTGTCGGCGCCGCTGAGCAGCAAATCTTTTACGTCAACAGTAATCATCTTCGTCGGCATTAGGTTGACGCTGATGCCGTTACGGCAGACGGCGGTGGGCGCCTTGCAGTCTCTGATGGTAAAGGTGTACTCACAGGTCTGCTCGTTGCCGCAGCCGTCGTCCACAATCCACTTGATCTTATGTGTGCCGTGAGGCAGCTGGGGCACGACGTAAGTGTTCGGGTTTTCCTGGGTGTTCCAGCGCATGCAAGCGACGAGGTTCTGGCCCGTTGTGTTGGTTTCGATAGTGAAGCGGTATTTGCGGGCGTCAGCCACACTGCGGTGGTCGAAGGGGCGCAGGCTACCACCGGCATAGTTGTGGCTGTTGGCGTTGCCAAAGAGTACCATACCCGGGGGCGGTGGGTTAGTGCTGCTGATGACCGTTTCCATCGTACCGTTATTGTCCAAATCCAGGAAGAGCAGGAAGCGCACCTTGAGGTCGGGGCCAGAGCAAGCGTCTGCAGCGCTGATGCACAAGTCAGCAGGGCCTTCGCATAAGTTGTGGCTGCCGGTCAGGGGGTCGAACCACACGGCGGCGTTCCACAGTTGCGGGTCGTTGTCGGTAAGGTCGCATGCCTCTACTGAGGCCGTTGGGCACTGGAGGATGGGAGGCTTCGTATCGCGCACCTTGATGATTTGAGTGTATTGGTAGCAGTTAGGGTTGGGCGACCAGAAAGTGCTAAAGTTGGTCGGCTGAGGGTCGGTGGGCGAAATGCGCACGTTAGTAGGCGCCCAAGGCGCGGGGGTGCCCAGGGGCGATACTGTTGGGCCGACGAGGTTGCTCGGATGGTCGCTTTGTGGGTTTGGGTTGGGGTTGGGCACCACCGTACAGCCCAGATTGGGGTTGTAGCCACACCAGTTGATGATCGTCCAGGTGCGCTCAATTTTAAAGCAAGCATCGGGCACGATGGTGAAGCGCCGGTCCTCAAACGAAACGCCCAGCGCTTCGCAGTCCTTGCCGTAGAACTCAGGTTGTCCGAAGTTGTCAAACGGGCTGTTGCACTCGTTGAGGTTGAGGTCGTTAGGAAAGCGCACAAAGAAGTTGGACTGGTAGTTGACCACAATGCGCTGCGAGCAAGTTTGGGCATTGCCGGCACAGTCCACCACTCGGAACGTGCGCGTAATCGTGCCGCGATTGCACAGGGTGTCAAATTGTTGGTAATTAACCGCAGTAAGTATGGTATCCACACAGCAATTGTCGGCACCGCTGGCCATGCCGTAGGCCCACAGGGTGGGGTCGAAATTTTCGCAGCTCACCGTCGTATTGGCTGGCGGCGTACAGACGGGCCGGAGTTTGTCTTCGACGTACACCTGTACTATGCATTCGTTGTAATTGCCCACTGCGAGGTTGGGCGGTATAGGTCCGGCGGGCGGTTGGGCGTCGTAGACGCGCAAAACGACCTCAATAGTGTCTCCGATGTCCTCGCAGCAGAACTTGACTTGGTCGAAAAAGTGCGTATTAGGCTGGCAATCGTTACTGTCTACGCGGTGCGCCTTGAAATACACAGGGCCGCAAGCGTCATAAGAACCTTTATCAAACGTTGAGGCATTGATTAGCGCCATACCGTCTATGCCGAGGGCCACCTGCGTGATTTCTGTACAGGCTACTTGGGGCGGCCTGAGGTCGCGCACACTGAGCTGAAAGGCACATGTCGAGGCGTTGTTGCAGTTGTCTTCTGCTTCATAGACAACCGTATGCGTTCCCACCGGCAGGCAGGGCGTTAGCGCAAAGACCGCTAAGCGATCCGCAGCCAGCGGATGAGCGCCCGGTGGTATCGTCAGGGTAGCCGGCACTTGAACGGTGTTGAGCACATCACCCGTAATGGGATGCCGCACCTGCAGGATAGCCCTGACCTCGCGCGGCCCAGCACAAGCATCGCGCAGGAGTACCGATGGCAGCGCAACGGTAGCGCAACAAGCCAGTGCATCCGTGCTCACCGTCAGGTCCTTAGGGCAGTCGACAAATGTCGGGCCTGTCTGATCGCGCACCGCGATCAGTTGGGAAAAGGTGCGCGGGTTGGCGTTTGGCCCGCTTTGCACTACAGGATTACACCAGTCAAACACCGTCCAGTCGCGGATGAGGTTGTACGAACCGGGGCAAACCGGAAAGATGCGGTCCTGATAGCTGATGCTCAGCCGGCAGAAACCAGCCTTTGAGGGTGGGAAAATAGGAAAGGGTACGCCGTAAGCCTCAATGAACGGCACCCCGGTGTTCATGATCGAAGTGTCGGGGGCGTTGCCGTTGCATTCTAAGGTGAGGTTAGCCGGAATGCGCACAGCGTCGAGGCCGCGATTTTCAAAATAGAGGTATTGCGAGCAGGAGGACACATTGTTTCGCGCATCGCGAGCCGTCCAGGTGCGCAGCACATAGCCGATGTAGGGGTCGTTGCAAGATAGGTCTTTCCAAACATCGCTGTGCGTCAGTTCGTATTGGCCACAGTTCTCATCCACTTGTGGATAAGCATTGGGAATGCCCAAAGCGCTCAAGGCGGCGGGCGTGTGGTTCATGACAGCGCACGGCAGTACGAGGTCAGCACAGGTAAGTTTGGGCGCGAGGTTGTCCAGCACGCGGATGCGCGTCGTACAGCGCACGCCGGTACAGAGGTCTGTTACGCGGCCAAACACATTCTGACCGATGTGCGAGCAGTTGACCTGGTTGCCCACACCCACGCCGTTGACAAATACCTCTACGAGATACTTGCCGTTAGGGTTTGGAGCCTCCAAGAGCATATCCGGCTCTATGACGGCCACGCCTGCAGGACCCAAGGCTACCGTAACCTCGTCGTTGCACACCAAGGCTGCAGGAGGGATGAAGGAGATTTTCACTTGATCGGAGGCGGGTACACAGGAGCTAGTGGGGTCAGCACTGGTCAGCGTCAGGAGGACGAAGCCCGCAGCGCGGTCGGCGGCACTGGGCACGTATACGGCGGCGGTAGGAAACTGAGCATTGGGCTGAAACACACCAGAGCCGCTCGTGCTCCACATACCGCCAATGCCGCTGGGCTGAATGAGCGCACCCAACAGGTTCATGTCGAGGTTCTCATTCAAGCAAAGGGCCAGATCCGCTCCGGCGTTCACTACCGGGATGGGCCTTACAATGACAGTAGCTTTGTTATTAGCTCCAATGGGTTGAAGGCACCCTGTAGCGTCTTCTACGCTCACCGCACAGTAGGTAGTTGTTTGGGTGGGCGAGACGGGCACCAACAGGGTGTCGCGTGCTGGGTTGGCATCACCATCGCTCGGTACGGTGATGGTGAAATACGCGGTGTCGGTGGCTGTGGCAGCCCGCACAACCACCTGATAGGGCGGCTGGCCGTTCAGACCCGTTACCTTGAGCACGCTCGTTTGGCCTGGGCAGAGAGTGTCGGGCGCGCCGCCGTTGAACGCCAGCGTTGCCTCAGCGTTGCAACAACCGAACACGAGGTCGTCCATGACACAGCCAAAGCCCGGCTTACACAACGTCAGGATAGCCGCCTGACCAGGGCTGACCGTTTGGACGTTGTTGTATACCATCCCTCCCATGGGATTGAACACCAGCAGGCGTACCGACACGTCGCCGCTGGCCAAACCGTTGAAGAGCATGGCAATGTCGAAATTGTTGCCAATGTTGACCGAAGCGCCGCAGTTGACGTTGCTACCCGCTGCACTGGGAATTCCAGTGCCGAAAAACAGCGCCTCAAAATTGCCCTGGGCGGTCATCAAGTTCAGCTGACCGCGGCAGCTGGTGTCAAACGGCTCGCCGTTGGGCCCATTCTCAATGTGAAAAACGAGATCTAAACACCGATAACCCGGGTTAGCACTGCAACAGCCTTGGCTCTCTTGCGTCGTGCAAAACGACTGCCCCATCCACTGGAGGTTGGCAGTAGGCGTAAGCGTGTACTCCCACCGCGTAGGGTGGCCCGCCGGATTGCATTGCGCTAGCACCGCTTTCGGTTGTCCGAAGTAGATCCACATTAGGGCGCTCAACAGAGCAAGCCACGCGCTCGAGCGATTTCTTTTTGAAAGGCGTACTGGACTTTCCATGATGCTTTCTCTCACAGTATTCAATTTAATAGGTGAAGTGTCGAATTCCTGAGGCGAAAGTCTGAGTGCTCAGGGCGAACTGATGGGACAGTTTAGCAAAGCTGAAGCGCCGCAAAAACCCGTCTTACCTTTGTAATTTTAAGGTTAATAAACTGAATATCAAAGCTTTTACACCAGTGCAAACTCGGGCCATAACAAAGGCTCAGCGCCTCTATGCCCTCAGTACAAAGAAGCCCTTGCTTCAGAAAATACCTAAGGCGCTAAGGGGCATAGAGCTGCCAGAAGGCCACATGGGTGGGCAGCGACTCAAACGATCGCCCAACAGCCTTCATGATGGTTTGGGCCGAGGCACAGCCTGTGGTAGCCCAGCCCTCGAGCCTCTGCCCAATTTCTAAAATGTGCGTAATCTTGCCCGGCTATGACGCAGATAGTCCACCTCGAAGTCAGCCCGTTTGCTGAGAATACCTACCTCATCTACGACTCCACTGCCGCTGAAGCCGTCCTCATAGACCCTGGCTGTTACACGGAGGCCGAGCGCGAGCTGCTGAGGCAAACCGTAGAGCGGCTGCAGGTGCGGCCAGTGCGGCTCCTGCTCACACACGCGCACCTGGACCACGTGTTTGGCGTAGCGTTCGTGCACCGTCAGTGGGGGCTGTGGCCGGAATGCGCGCGCGAGGAGCTGCCTTTGTTGGAGCATTACCCCGACCTTTGCACCTTGTACGGGCTGCCCCGACCTGAGCCAGCGCCGTTGCCCAGGCGCTTCATCGAGGCGGGCGAAGTCGTTACCTTTGGCAACACCCGCCTAGAAGTACGCTTTACCCCAGGCCATAGCCCAGGTGGGTTGTCGTTCTACTGCGCTGAGGCGGGTTTTGTCGTAGCGGGCGATGCCTTATTTTACGAAAGCATCGGCCGCACCGATTTGCCCGGCAGCCATCACGACACGCTCATCCACAGCATTCGCACCCAGCTGCTCACCCTGCCCGATGAAACGATCGTCTACCCAGGCCACGGGCCAACCACTACCGTTCGCCACGAGCGCACCTATAATCCCTTTCTGTAAATACCCCCTGTTGCCATGACCTTTGAACTGCTGGCCACCGACCCGCACAGCCGCGCCCGCGCTGGACGACTGCACACCGAGCACGGCACCGTTGAAACGCCCATCTTCATGCCCGTCGGCACAGCAGGCACCGTCAAAGCCGTACACCAACGCGAACTGGAGCGCGATATCGGGGCGCAAATCATCCTGGGCAACACCTACCACCTCTATTTGCGCCCAGGCTTGGACGTGCTGCGGCAAGCCGGCGGGCTTCACCGCTTCAACGGCTGGACACACCCCATACTGACCGATAGCGGCGGCTATCAGGTCTACTCACTCGCCCACCGCCGCAAAATCCGCGAAGAAGGCGTTACTTTTCAAAGCCACATCGACGGCTCTCGACACACGTTCACTCCAGAAAGCGTCATTGACATCCAGCGCGTCATCGGGGCCGATATCGTCATGGCCTTCGACGAATGCCCACCTTATCCCTGCGACTTCCGCTACGCTAAACATTCGATGGAACTCACTCACCGTTGGCTGGCTCGCTGTGTAGAGCGCTTTCAGCACACCGAGCCGCACTACGGCTATGAGCAAGCCCTGTTTCCCATTGTGCAAGGCAGCGTCTACGCCGAATTGCGCCGCCAATCGGCTGAGGTCATCGCTTCCCTCGACTGCCCAGGCAATGCCATCGGTGGCCTCTCGGTGGGCGAACCCACCGAACAGATGTATGCCATGACGGAACTGGTTACCGAAATTTTGCCCAAGCACCGCCCTCGATACCTCATGGGCGTAGGCACACCCGAAAACCTGCTGGAGTGCATCGAGCGCGGTATAGACATGTTTGACTGCGTCTTGCCCACGCGAAACGCCCGCCACGGCATCCTTTACACCTGGGAGGGCATCGTCAGCATCCGAAACCAACGCTGGAAAAACTGCTTCGATCCCATCGATGCCCAATGCCCGGCGCCCACCAGCCGGCAACATACGCGCGCCTACTTGCGCCACTTGTTCCTTAGCGGTGAAATCTTGGCTATGCAACTGGCCACCCTGCAAAACCTCGGCTTCTACTTAGACCTCGTCCGCCAAGCGCGGCAATACATCCTCCACGGCGATTACCTCGCTTGGAAAAAGCGCATACTCCCTCAAATTACGCGTCGCCTATGACGCTTTAACAAACCTTCAAGCAGCAGGAGAGCTATATGAGGTCTCTCCAGTACGAAAAGGAGCGCCCTCGCCCTGAAATATGGCCCGCTGCCGTCGCGTTCATGAGCGCAAGCCATCGGCTTAAAGCGTTAAATTTCTAAATTTTATTCCCAAAACTGGAAAAGGCCTATTGGCCAAAAGGTGAAAGTTCTACCTTTGCCATACTTCACGCTGATATTTAATCCACTACGCGTTTTTTCGGAGGGTTCCCTGTCTCGTGAATGGCGGTGAGCGTCAATGTTTTTAACCAAACAAACATAGTTCTGCCTGTTTATGAAAAAGACTGCTTTACGTGTTAGCGTGTTGGGCCTCTTGTGGTGCCTATTTTCCACGGCCATTCAGGCTCAAGACATCCATTTCTCGCAGTTCTACATGAGTCCCTTAAACCTCAACCCAGCAATGACGGGGGTGATGAACTGCTCGCAGCGTTTTGTAGCCAACTATCGCAACCAGTGGGCGTCGGTGCTTCGCCAAAATGCGTATAATACTTTTTCGGCTTCTTACGACCAAAAAATAGCCGTAGGCCGTTACGATTATTTCGGTGTGGGTGGCACGCTTTGGGGCGACAAGGCGGGTGAATCCGAATTTGCTACCTTGCAAGCGCGCTTATCGGGTTCGTATGCCAAGAAGATGGGCGGCTATCGCCGCAAAGCGCATTATTTAGTGTTTGGCGGCGACTTTGGCGTCAGCCAGCGCAGCATCAACAGCGCAGCCCTTCGCTGGCCCAGCCAAAACAATGGCGCTGGTCAGTTCGACCCTAACCAACCGGGCGAGGTTATCGAAAATCCGAACTTCCTCTTCCTAGACATGTCGGCCGGCTTGTTGTGGTTTAGCGTGTTCGACGAGTACAGTAACTTCTACTTTGGAGCTGCCTTTAGCCACCTCAACCGCGCCAACCAGTCGTTCGGCAACCAGAACATCCCGCTGTACAGCAAATTCACCTTTCACGCCGGCGGCGAGTTCATGGCGGGCAGGCGCTTTGGCATGTTGCCGGGCGTAGTAACGTTCTTTCAAGGGCCGTCGTTCCAGGTCAACGCGGGTAACTCGTTCAAATTCCTGCTGGGCAACAGCCGCCGCTACAGCCAGGCCTTCCAGCTGGGCGCCTGGGCGCGCGTAGCCAACCGCCTAAACCAAGGCAAATTGGTGGATGCCTTCATCCTCAGCACGCGCTTCGACTACGAGCAGTTTACCGTAGGCTTCAGCTACGACATCAACACCTCAAGCCTCGCCGTAGCTTCCAACGGCAACGGTGCTTTTGAGTTCTCTCTGCTCTACAAAATTTGCGGCCCTGAACGCCGCGGCGTCTACTGCCCTAACTTCTAACTGTGCCCTCTACTTCCTTCCGGTTCGCCTCCGGAAAAAGCAAAGCAGAGAACTTTCACAACGCGTTGAAAATTCTCTGCTTTGTACTTTTTACGATATTACACGAGTTTTCTAAGCTCTCGTAAATGAGCAATACGGCGTACCTTCAACCCGCTGGAAAGCATTCCCTATCATGTCTTTGCCTACTGATATCCTTATAGAGCGGCTCAAACAACGAGATGCCAACGCCCTGAGTGAGCTGTACGACGCGTACAGCGGTGCGCTTTACGGCGTGGTGCTGCGCATTGTGCAGGTGCCGGAAACCGCTCAGCTTGTGCTTCAGGATGTTTTTTTAAAGGCTTGGAGAAACATCGACAGCTACGACCCGAGCAGGGGGCGGCTGTTTACCTGGTTGGTCAACATTGCGCGCCATGCGGCGATCGATGCCGTGCGCTCGGCCTCCTATCGGCAGCAGCAGAAAACCGACTCCTTGGAAATGCTCGTACATAAGCCCGGTGGCCAGAGCATTGAGCCTGATCACATTGGTATTCGGGAGTTAGTAGATCAGTTGGAAGAGAAACACCGCAAGTTGATCGAGCTGCTGTATTTTCAGGGCTATACCCACAAAGAGGCGGCTGAAATAGTGGGCATTCCGCTGGGTACAGTGAAAACGCGCGTGCGCCAAGCCCTTCAAGAGCTGCGCCGCGCTTTTGGCGAGCGCGCACTGGAAGCACTGCTTTTACTTTTCTTCATGCCCTGAATCTCCGAAGAAAACGCAAATTATTGGATGTTTTACGACTATGGATGTCAAATCCCTCATAGAGTCTGGCCTATTAGAGGCCTATGCTTTAGGCGAGTGCACGCCTGAGGAGCGCGCCCTGTTGGAGCGCATGCTTCGGGAACACCCCGAGCTGCGCGCGGAATTGGAGGCCGTGGAGCGCGTGCTGGAGCAGGTGGCTCAGGCCTATGCGGTGTCGCCGCCGCCGGAGCTGAAGGCGCGCATCCTAGAGCAAGCCCGAGCCGAAGCACTACCGTCTCGCCCGCCCAAGCCGAGCGAGACGGGCCGCTTGTGGCGCCCGCTACTCGGGTGGGCCGCAGCGCTTGCCTTGGGCGCAGTGTTGGCCTGGCAACTGAGGGAAAAAACTCAGCTCGCCGAGCGCGTTCAAGCCTTAGAGCAGCAGGCAGCCAACTGCGAGACGCGCCTCCAACAACAAGGCCGCCTACAGGCGATTGTTGACCTGCTGCGCGACCGCAATACGCGCGCCATCGTCCTGAGCGATGTCTCGGGCGGCAGCGCCGCCAAAATAACGGCCACAGTATGGCACAATCCGGTGCGCGCCGAAACCGTGCTCGACATCAACACCTTGCCCGCCCCACCCCCAGGTCGCTACTTCCAATGCTGGGCCATCGTGGCAGGGCAACCGGTTAGCATGGGTATGGTCAACTTCCGCGGCAGCGATGCTTTCCAGACGCTGCCCTTTCGCCCCGATGCTCAGGCCTTCGCCATCTCTGCAGAAGACAACCCCAACGGCAACCCTACGCCCACGCAAGTGGTCTTAGTGGGTAAAATTTAGCGCACGCATTGCTCTCCGACAACAGTTCCGCACCTTCAGTGCTCTAGAACATTTAGCCTAAAAATTAGGTAGGCCTGCTCCACAAATAGGAACAGGCCCACCTGAATGACACATCGGAAGCCTTACAAATTGAAGCGCAGGCGAGCAAAGACAAAACGGCCGTTGAAGCCAAACTGCTGCACGCGACGCGAGTACACAAATCGGCCTAACCCCATGTTGCCGGAGTGGATGTGGCGATCCTGATAGGTGTCGAAGAGGTTATTGGCCCCTAGCGTAATGCCCACTTTCGGCGAGAAATCGTAACCCAACGACAGGTCGAAGATGGTCTTACCTTTAAACGTTTGGTCGAGCGTCTCTTTGGCGCCGTCGTTAAAGGCATTAGCCGGGAAGGTGCTGGGGTCGTTGGGGTTGATGGTGGGGTCCAGGTAAGTGACATCGCCGAAATACACGCCGCGAAGCATGACGCTGAATTTGTCGTAGCGATAGTTGACCGTGCCGGTGATCTTGTTGCGCGGGTTGGCCACCTCGATACGGCTTTGGTCTTCGCGGTTGAAGTAGCGCCCGATTTGGCCGGTCATTTCGAGGATAGGCGATGCCTTGATGATAGGCTTGCCGTTTTCGTCTTTTTTCACTTCGTTGTCAATCCAGGTGCCGGCCAACGAGAAGCGGATGTCTTGCTTAGCGTTGATGCGGGTGTTGTAGGCCAAGACGACTTCCAGCCCGCGCGAGCGGGTGTCGATGGCGTTGGTGAAGAAGTTGGCCTGGCTAGCGTTGGCAGCGGCCAGTTGGGCTTTGAGCGTAGAGTCGCCGCCATCGGTGAAGTTGTTGGTCAGGACGATGCGGTCGGTGATGTCGATTTGATAGGCATCCACACTGATCTCCAAACCGCGGAAGGGCCGGGTAGTGATGCCTAGCGAATAGTTCACCGAAGTTTCTTGCTTGAGTTTGGGAATGCCCAAGATTTCGGCCGGTCGGCTGTCGTTGGTGAAGGTACCGCTTTCGACGGGGATCAAGCCTGAAGAGGTAGAAACGAAGAGCGTATTGGTCTTGGCGTAAAAGCGCTGTTGCATCGAAGGTGCGCGGAAGCCCGTGCTGGCGCTACCTCGAAGGGTGAAATAATCGCCAAAGCGATAGCGCGAAGCAACCTTATAGTTGAAGGTGCTGCCGAAGTCCGAGTAATTTTCGAAGCGCCCAGCCACACTGGCCATAAAGGCCTCGCTGAAATCTAACTCGAAATCGGCGTAAAGCCCTACGGCATTGCGGCTGTGATTGCCTTCGTTAGAGGGTAAAAAGCCCGCAAACACCTGAGAGCCGCCCACAGCACCGGAAGCGACATCGTAGTTGCGATAGGAGGACTCTTCGCCGGCGCGGATGCCGAATTGATCGATGCGATGTTCAGCGCCAAAAGCCGCGTTCAGCCCCATGAGCACCGAAAACTTGCGCGAAAAGTCCACGTTGGTCGTGTTTTGCAGAAATTTCAACCCTCCGGCGTCAAATTTGGTTTGCAGGTTGGTAGGCGAAATGGCGGCCTGGGTGTAGTTGACCGAGTTTTGCACGGTGAAGTTGAAGATGTTCTGTCCAAACGTGTTGCTCACATCAACATTCCATTGGCCCAATTTGCCGCGAGCGCCCAAGGAGAGGGAAACATCGCTGATGCCCGACTGGATTTCCGGCAAAAAGCCGTTGGGGTACAGCTGAAGAATGGCCGGGGCATAGGTGGCGGTGGCACTGTTCCGAATAGCATTCGGATAGCGGTAAAAGCCGGCGGCATTGCCCGATTTGCGGTTGTAGCCGCCAAAGGCATATAGGTTCCAGGAGCCTCTTAACGGCATTTCAAGGTTAGCCATAAGGCCGCCACTGCTGATACGCGAGTTGCCGATGCGCATGTCGAAGAATTCGCGCGTCAGACCTCTGGCCGCCAGGATGGAGTCATCTACGATTTGGTTGGCCGCATTACGCGGGTAGATTTGGCCAGTGTAGGTGCCAGCGCGGTTGGTTTGGTCGCGGAAGGTGTACTCCCCTGTCAGGTTGAGGAAGCCCTTGCTGCCCACTCGAATGCCGTAGTTAAGGCCGACCTGAGCGTTTTGGCCGTCGGTAACCGAGACGTTGGGGTCGTTGACTTTGCCCGCTTTCCAGAGCGCGTAGTTTTTCTCAAAGGTGGTAATGTGTTGGCCGTACAGGACGTTGGCGCTAAGCACGCCTGTTTGGCGCTTGAGCACGATGTTGATGATGCCGGCAATGGCATCGGAGCCGTACTGAGCAGCGGCGCCATCGCGCAGGATTTCGATGCGCTCAATAGCGCTGGCCGGAATAGCGCCCAGGTCGGTGCCTACCGTGCCGCGGTTGACGGTGCCGTTCACGTTGACCAGCGCGCTTTGATGCCGCCGCTTGCCGTTGACGAGCACTAGAATTTGGTCGGGGCCTAAGCCGCGCAACTGGGCAGGGTCCACGTGGTCGGTCCCATCGGCAATGGTTTGCCGAGCGCTCTGAAAAGACGGTGCCACATAGGAAAGCAGCTGGTTGAGGTCGATCTGACCTACCTCGTTAACGACATTGGCAATCGGAATCACATCCACCGGCACAGGGGTAGAAGTTTTCGTCCGCGTCAGGTTGCGCGAACCTACTACCACCAGTTCCTGCGTTACTAAGGCCGAGGATTTGAGCTGAGCATTCACCACGTCATCCGCTCCGAGGGCGATCTCCGCCGTTTCGAATCCTGTGTAGCGAAACACCAGCACACCGCCCGAAGCGGGCACCTCTATGCGGTAGTTGCCCGACACGTCGGTGCGCGTGCCCACGCTTGTCCCTCTTACACTTACCGTTACACCCGGTAAGCCTTCGCCGCTATCGGCATCCGTTACCTGGCCTGTAATGACTCGTTGAGCCTCCGATACATAGGCCGTCAAAAGCACCAGTGCGAAAATTTGGATAATCCGAGTAAAGTGCTTCATACGCGATTAAGTTTAAAGTTTTGAATTAATAGACAAATGTATGGCCTATGTAAACAATTAAACAAGTATTAGTCGCTTTATTAGTTAAATTGCCCAAAAGTTTTCGAAAGACTAGATGAACGTTGCGAAAATGGGCAGTGTTTACACCCGACTTTAATGGACCAGAGACGGCGGTTTTCCCTTCATCGCTCAAAATACTTGGAGCGGTCATTGGGCGCGTAGGTCGGGTATGCTCGTAGAACAAAGGCAGGGCCTTTCTTTCTTACACCTCACCTTTGCAGGTCGCTTGAGCCAACCAACATGCTAGGGAAAAAGTACATGGCAAACTTGAGGGCCTTCTGGCGGAAGGCCTTGGAAAGGCACGGCTTGCAAAAGCGCATGCTGTGGTTGTTGTTCGCCGGTGTTTTTTTGCTTCACCTGCTGCCTATGCTGCTCAATGGCCGCCATGCCTACGTGCGCATTCACGATAATTTAGAGGGCGAGTGGGCCTGGCTGATGTTGTTGGTCAAGTTTGGTCAAGCGCTCGATTTTTCGCCCGAAGCGCTTGTTCCTCAGCTCTTGGGCGGTCAGCCGCGCATAGTTTTGCCCACTGGACTGTCGGCCAACGTACTGCTCATCTGGCTTTTTGGCGGACTAGGAGGCTACAAAGCCAGTTATCTCCTAACGCGGCTGCTGGCCTTTTGGGGGATGTATCGGCTTTTACGGGTGTATTTTTTGCCTAAAAAGGAACACGATGGAGTCCGCGTAGGAGTAGCCCTGGCCTTTAGTCTCGTGCCGTTTTACATACAGTTTGGCGTGGCCTTACAGCCTTTTTTGCTACATAGTTTACTCAACCTGCTGCGGCATAAGCACAACTGGCTCGATTGGGCATGCCTATTGCTCACGCCATTTTACTCCAGCATTGTATGGATGGGCACGTCGGCAATTATGGTTGCGGGGCTTTTATGGCTAAGTTGGAGTCTCTGGAAACGCCGACTGCGCCTCAGGCCGCTCTTGGGCATCGGATTGTTGGCCACATCGTATGCTTTAGTCAACCTGCCGCTGTTATACTTGTACCTCAGCAAGAGCTTTATATCTCATCGGAAGACTTACGATGCCCTGGCCATGTTGGACATTAATTTTTACGGCAGCTTATCGGAGGCAGTCTTTTTATTTACAGTATCACATTATCACGTAGGCACAGTGGTCGCACTCCCGCTTTTAGTTGCTGCTGGGGTGGCACTTTCTTACAAGCGCGATCAAAGTTTTACGGATATTTCTCGTTATCGCACCTTACAGATGAAGGTGCTCTTGATGTTAGTGGGCATTATCTCGCTCATCTACGCTCTTTACCCCTACTTGGCAGCTCCGTTAGATAATTTTTTGCCTCTATTATCGGAGGTGCGCCTGAACCGCATGATTATTTTTTTGCCGCTGTTGTTCTTTCTGGTATTTGCATTGGCTTTGGGATCATTGCGTAAAAAAGGATTCTCTCAGTCCTCGATTGCTGTTTTGTTGGCCTGCCAATTGGTCATGGGGTTTTGGGCCAATGACGAGTGGCTGCACAACGTACGCCAGCTGCTGGGGGCACCTGTTAAGCCCGGATACGCCGAATTTTGGGCAGAAGACCTGTTTCGACGCATGGCAGTACATGTTGGAAGGCCTCAGCACACCTACCGCATCGCCTGCTTGGGCATACATCCGGTAGTGGCCCAATATGCCGGTTTTTACACCCTAGATGGCTTGTTGCCACTGTACAGCCTGGAACACAAGATGCGTTTTCGGCCCATCATCGCCAAGGAGCTAGCTAAAGACGCGCGCTTGCAAGCCTATTTCGACGAGTGGGGCAACCGCTGTTACCTTTTCTCAGCGGAGTTAGGAATGTCGGATCAGAACTATCTCATCGGCAAAAAGCAGCGCGTGGTCTTGAAGGATTTTCGCTTCAATGCCAACGCTTTTAAGCAAGCAGGCGGGCGATACATCTTTTCATCGGTGCTTATTGAAAATGCAGAGCGCACAGGGCTGCGTTTGTCCGCTAGCTTCGAACCCAAGACCAACGAAGATAGTTGGTGGAAAATCTACGTCTATGAAGTCATTTAGACAATTCCGCATACCGCCAGAACAAGGATTAGTGTATCTATTCGCCTTCTTCGCCCTGATGAGTATCCTCGTCTTTACCTGGGGCCGAAGGATTTTTCCGCTGCTTGGCTCGTTCTATTGACGCAAAGGCTCGGAAAAGCTGTTGTTGCAAAGGCTGAGTGTCCTCAGCATCCGTCTTTTCTGTTATCAATACAGGGCTTTGTTGCATGAATCCCCGCCATCGCCAGGCAATCCCTTTCCCGTTTAAGGGTCAGGCGACTTTGACAGACTTTGGTGCGGCGATTTGAATACATTTATTCATTACGGCCGCTTTAATAGCGGCTTCGGTTTTCTGCGTTACAAACTCG
>CALHAM010000060.1 GCA_937934275.1 uncultured Saprospiraceae bacterium
CGGCCCCAAAGGCATCGGCGCCCTATACGTAAGCCGAAAAAACCCGCGCGTCAAAGTGACGGCCCAAATCGACGGCGGCGGTCATGAGCGCGGCATGCGTTCGGGTACGCTCAACGTTCCCGGCATTGTGGGCTTTGGCAAGGCCGCCGAAATCGCCCGCCAAAGCATGGGCGAAGAAGCGGAACGACTGCGCCGCCTGCGCGACAAGTTGGAAAATGCTCTGTTGCAGTTGGAAGAGACGCAGGTCAATGGCTCGCGTGAACACCGCATGCCACACGTTACCAACATTTCCTTCAAGCACGTTGAGGGCGAAGGGCTAATGATGACCTTCAACCAAAACATCGCCGTCTCCTCAGGGTCAGCCTGCACCTCTGCTTCGCTGGAGCCTTCTTACGTACTGGTCGCCATGGGTTTGGGCGACGACTTAGCCCATTCGTCCATCCGCTTCTCGCTCGGACGCTTTACCACGGAGGAAGATGTGGTCTTCGCCATCGAAGCCGTCACCAAGGGCGTTAACCACATGCGCGAAATCAGCCCAATTTGGGAAATGTACAAAGAGGGTATTGACCTGAGTAAAATTGAATGGGCCGCTCATTGAAAAACTGATCGTCTATGCCACTACAAAGCCCGCCCGACCCTATTTCTGCGCTCCTATACCGGATCGTCTATTTCGTACGAGGGCTATGGTATCGCTTCACGAAAAAGGTAAAGCATTAACCCTGTCTTTTAACAACATAAGAATACTGCAGTCCTATGGCATACAGCAATAAAGTTCTCGACCACTTCCAAAATCCGCGCAACGTCGGCGTTTTAGACAAGAACAAGAAAAACGTGGGCACCGGCTTAGTGGGTGCTCCGGAGTGCGGCGACGTTATGCGCCTGCAAATCGAAGTTGACGAAGAGACGGGCGTCATCCGCGATGCCAAGTTCAAAACTTTCGGTTGTGGCTCGGCCATCGCCTCCTCGTCGCTGGCTACCGAATGGCTAAAGGGCAAAACCATCGAAGAAGCCCTAACCATCGACAACATGGACATTGTGGAAGAGCTGGCCTTGCCGCCGGTGAAGATCCACTGCTCCGTGTTGGCGGAAGATGCCATAAAAGCTGCCATTGAAGACTACAAGCGCAAAAATGGTCTCTTAGAAGAGGCTAGTCAAACTTCTCAGCAAGTCGTAGACGCTTAAATTATGATTTACGTATCCGATAGTGCCAAGGCAAAGATTGCCGAAATCCGCGCTGCCAGCGGCATAGGCGACGATTACTTCCTCCGCGTGAGTGTGGTGTCGGGTGGGTGCTCGGGCCTATCGTACAAGTTGGACTTTGACAACGAATACAGACCTAACGATCAGGTTTTTGAAGACAACGGCGTCAAAGTGGTTACCGACCTGAAAAGTTTTCTTTATCTATTCAACACCACTTTGGAATTCTCCGGTGGTCTCAACGGCAAGGGCTTTCATTTCAACAACCCCAATGCCACGCGCACCTGCGGCTGTGGGGAGAGTTTTGCCGTTTGATCTTGCCTGAGTGGAAGGATAAAAATCGGAGGCAGTCATTGGCTTTTCTACAGGGCCAATGGTTGCCTATTGTTGCCTCAAAGAGCACAGGACCGGTTAGACCCAGCAAATAGATGTTTTTTGTCTAAGTAAGCAGCGCTTGTGCTTTTCTCTTCGTTCCTTTGACGATGGCGTACGCAGACATCTCATGAATATCGCCTGGGCCTTGAGTTTTTCTGAAAACGATTTGCTGGCAGCACTCGCTCGGCAGGAGCGCGTGGCGCAACAAGCCCTCTATGAACAGCACTACAGCAAAATGATGGGCATTTGCCTGCGCTATGCCAGTTCTCGCGATGAAGCCTTAGATCTCTTACACGAAAGCTTCATTAAGATTTTTCAGAACATCCATCGCTATCAACCCAACACATCACTGGTCGGATGGATGCGCACCATTGTGATCAACACTTGCATTGACCACCACCGCCGAAATGCCCGTCGTCGGACCGAAGATCTGGAAGAAGTGCAGGGTTTTTCTGCTGCCGAACCAGACGCCCTTAGCCGCTTGAGCGAAAAAGAAATCCTCGATGCCATACAGCGCCTATCCCCCGTGTATCGGGCCGTATTTAACCTGTACGTCGTTGAGGGATATTCACATAAGGAAATTGCCGAAGCCCTTCGAATTACGGAAAGCACCTCGCGGAGCAACCTCCTAAAAGCGCGCTGTAAGCTACAGGAGTACCTCAGCGGCTGCCAGACGGCTGCAGATAACCAGCCTGCCAAAGACCAGCATACTTCCGAAACAGCATGAGCGAGCGACATTTTGACCGAATAATAAAAGAGGTATTGGACAACCTTAACCCTACCTACGACCCAGCGACGTGGGAGGCTCTCGAGCGTCGTTTAGACGCTCAACCCAACGATGCGCCAACAGCAGCCGATAATGCCGCTTGGGAGATCGACATTCGTCAACGACTGGCACACCTCTCTGCTCCTTATGACACTGCTGCTTGGCAACTTCTGTTTGCTAAAATGCGCCTGCGGAAACAGCGACAAAGATTCGTGTACGGCGCCAAGGCCTTGGAAGCCGTCCTGATCTTACTCCTAATTTTTCTAAGGTACGGAAACCTCACCCATTCGCCCGCTCCTCCCAGTCTTCCGCCCTCTGCTTCGGCCGTTGTTCAGAGCCTCGAAGGCCTTCTGCCGTCGAAATCCTTATCCTCCGGAGCCTTCTCAGAGAAGTTGCCCCCTCCTCGGTCGAACTCAATCGGAACAGGGCTAACTGCAGAGGTACCTCCTCGCAGGCTAAGCGACGCCGTCGGACCAGAGGCTGTCGATAAGGAGTGGCCAGAGCAGCCTTCAATGCCGCCCGTTGAGTTAGCTCTGGCAGGCCAAGATTCATCGCCAACGCATGCCCTATCTCCGTTGCCCCTGCGAATGCCAGAGCCGCTGTCTTGGCCTATTTTTGCCGTTGTTGTAGAGCCGCTGCCTCCATTAGCCGAGCGACCTAAAGCCATCGCTTCAGAGCAGCGAGTCCACCTGTTAGCAGCTGCCGTATTGCAGTCTAATCACATTCATTGGCCCCTTACCCGACAAGTCGTGCCAGGAGCCGGCTTTTCTTTACGCGCCGAACATCAAGGAGACCGCTGGGCCTGGGGGGCAGGAATGGAGTATACCCACTTGGCGTTTGCCCCACCACACGCCGAGCGCATCTTTCAAGGAACCCCGCAAACCGGATATTACGGGGTCTTCTTAGCTCAAGTGAACGCCGATATGCTTCTCTTGCCACTTGCAGTATCGCGCTATTTGTGGGGAACCAACCGCTGGAAGACGTGGATAACGGGCGGCCTCACGGCTCACCTTGCGCTCGATAAAGCGTACGACTACAACTATGTCTACCACCCGCCCGGTCAGCTGCCGCCAACACAGGCAGACCCCAACGCTCAACCGCATCTGTTGGAGCGCGGTCGAGGCCTGTTAGAGGGAGGTAGCCTGTCCTCCAACGCCTATGTATCCGCCGACTTAGGGCTTCGCTGGCAATACCGTGCCTCCGAAAGCCGATTCGCTTGGTGTATTCAGCCGCTTTACCGCAGAGGACTGACACCTGGTATCAGCCCCGGTCGTGAGCGGCTTCACACTTGGGCGTTACATTTGGGGCTTCGAATCACCCCTTAGACGTGCCAAGGCATTTAGGCGTTCTGAGCGAGCGTGCCGCTTTGAAATCGAACATGACCAGCAAATTGGGGGTAATGTTGTACTTTTGCCCAACATCCGCACACGTAATGCCCGCAGCACGCGATCAGGAAGGCATCCTAAAAGAAGTCCTCAATATCTTCTCGGCCCATTTGGCCGAACGCGGCCTGCGTCGAACTCCCGAGCGCTTTGCCATCTTGAAAGAGATCTACCGCCGCTCCGACCATTTCGACGCCGAAGCCCTTTATATTCACATGAAAAACAGCAACTATCGCGTTAGTAGAGCTACCGTTTATAATACTTTGGAGCTCCTCACTGCGTGCGACCTGGTCAAAAAACACCAATTTGGAAAAAACTTAGCGCAATATGAAAAATCTTACGGCTACAAGCAGCACGACCACGCTATTTGTGTGCATTGTGGGCGCGTAGTCGAATTTTGCGACCCCCGCATTCAGCAAATCAAAGACATGGTCGGTGAACTACTCGATTTTCAGATCACGCATCACTCGCTCAATCTCTATGGGGTTTGCCAATCCTGCCAAAAAGAAATCGAGCAGGGCATTATTCGACAGCAGCCGAGCCATTCCGACAACGAACCCGGATGGGGGGACTGAGGCGATCTCCATTTTTTTCGAAAAAACATTGTAAATAGGCTTGCTGAAACCCAAAAAGGGTTTTTACCTTTGCAGCCGCTTTTGGAGGCGAGGCGCATTCTCGTTACAGCAAGAGCAAAAATCTTTATTGTTTAACAGGTTATGAATCAAAAAATTCGCATCAAGCTTCGGTCTTACGACTATAATCTGGTGGACAAGTCCACGGAAAAGATTGTCAAGACCGTGCGTGCGAGTGGGGCCGTTGTTTCTGGGCCGATTCCGCTGCCTACTGAGAAAGAAGTGTTTACTGTGTTGCGCTCGCCACATGTGAACAAGAAATCTCGGGAGCAGTTCCAGTTGCGTACCCACAAGCGCCTTATTGAAATTTACACACCCACGCAAAAAACGGTGGATGCGCTTTCCAAATTAGAACTCCCGAGCGGCGTTGACATCCAAGTCAGGCTGGTCTAGTTAGGCGCACCTATCGTTTCAATCAAATAAGACGGGTCTTTCCGGTCGGCGTCAAAGTACCCTTCCGCGCAGCGAATAAGGGCAACTGGTGTCACCGAAAGCGGTCCAGTGCGAGGGACGACGCTTTTTGCATTTTAACCCAGCGCACCTCGGGATCAAAAAAGCAGACACAAACCAATCGTTCAAACATTAAAATAAACTACTGTGAACGGTCTGATTGGCAAAAAAATAGGCATGACCAGCATCTACGACAAGAGCGGCAAGAACGTCGCTTGCACGATCATAGAGGCGGGTCCGTGCGTAGTTACCCAAGTTCGGGACGAACAAAAAGATGGTTATTCAGCCCTGCAGTTGGCCTATGGCGAGCGCAAGGAGTCGAAGACGCCTAAAGCTATGCGCGGCCATTTTGCAAAAGCGGGTGCTGACCCTATGCGCATCCTTAGAGAGTTTCGCAACATGACGCTCAACAAATCGCTGGGCGACGAGGTAACCGTTCAAGAAGTCTTTCAAGAAGGCGACAAAGTCAATGTTGTCGGCACCTCGAAAGGGAAAGGCTTTCAGGGCGTAGTTAAACGCCACGGTTTTGGCGGCGTTATGCAGCAGACCCACGGCCAGCACAACCGCCTGCGCGCTCCCGGTTCTTTGGGCAACTCTTCTTTTGCCTCCAAAGTCGTAAAAGGTATGCGCATGGCCGGTCATATGGGCAATCAGCGCGTTAAAGTGCGCCGCTTGGAGGTACTCAAAGTTATGCCCGAACACAACCTGCTGCTCATCAAAGGCGCAGTGCCCGGTCACAAAGGCGCTTACGTCATCATTGAAAAGTAAAAACGGCCTCGAAATATGAGACTTGAAGTATATAATATACGAGGTGAAAGCACCGGGCGCACAGTTGAGCTGCCCGAAGAAATCTTTGGCATTCAGCCTCACGAGCACAGTGTATGGCTCGATGTGAAGCGTTATCTCAACGCCCAGCGTCAAGGCACGCACAAATCCAAAGAGCGCAGTGAAATTAGCGGCTCTACGCGTAAATTACACCGCCAAAAAGGCACTGGAGGGTCGCGTAAAGGCGACATCAACAACCCCTTGTTCCGAGGTGGTGGCCGCGTCTTTGGCCCGCGCCCGCGCAATTACGACATTCACGTCAACGCCAAGGTCAAACAGCTGGCTCGCCGCAGTGCCTTGTCGGCTAAAGCCCAAAGTGGCCGCATCGTCGTCGTGGAAGATTTTACGCTCGAACAGCCTCGAACGAAAGACTTTCTCGCCATTCTGAATGCCCTTCAGGTAGCCGACAAAAAGCCACTCACGGTCTTGCCCGACTACAACAAGACGCTTTACCTATCGTGCCGAAACATCCCAAAGGCCGACATCGCTCCTGCGCAAGACCTCAATACCTATCGCATCCTGCGCGCCGGCGCCCTCGTGCTGACGGAAAGCGCTATTGACAAACTTAAAGTCATCTGTGAGTAGCCATGGCCAAGCAAATCTTGATAAGACCCGTCCTCACCGAAAAATCTACAAGGCTAACCGATAAGCGCAACACTTATGTGTTTGTCGTTGGGCGAGATGCCAATAAGTTGGAAATCAAAAAAGCAGTAGAGGACATGTTTAACGTCGCTGTAGAGCGCGTCAATACGGCCATCATGCCCGGCAAACCCAAGACGCGCAGTACTCGCACTACCATCGTTCGCGGTCGCAAATCGCCCTATAAAAAGGCCTTCGTAACCTTGGCTATGGGCGAAACTATAGATATCTTCGGAGAAGTCGAATGACCCACCATTAGCCACTTCCTATTATTCTAGTTGGATACAAATAAGGCAAAGTAATGGCAGTAAAAAAATACAACCCGCTCACTCCGGGTTTGCGCTTTCGAGTAGACGTCGCCAGGACAGAGCTGACCAAAGGAGCTAAGCCCGAAAAATCGCTGCTCCTGACTCTGCGCAATACCGGCGGACGCAACAACGACGGACGTCGCACCATGCGCTATCGCGGCGGAGGACACAAGCGGCGCTATCGCATCATTGATTTCAAACGCGACCGCGAGAACGAACCCGCCGTCGTCGAGTCCATACAATACGACCCCTATCGCACGGCCTTTATCGCACTGGTCAAGTACCCCGACGGTGAAAAGCGCTACATTTTGGCGCCTCAAGGCATCCAAGTAGGCCAGCAAATACTTTCTGGCCGTGGTGTGCCGCCCGAGAACGGCAACTGCCTGTACTTATCGGAAGTACCCTTGGGCGCCTTTGTGCACAACATTGAGATGCACCCCGGTGCGGGCGGCATGTTAGTGCGCAGCGCCGGTACGAGTGCCATTATGCTCGGGCGCGAAGACCGCTACGCCGTATTGAAAATGCCCTCTGGTGAAGTGCGCCGCATTTTGCTGACGTGCAAAGCTACCATTGGCACGGTCAGCAACGCCGACCACAACTTGGAGGTGCTGGGTAAAGCCGGTCGCAGCCGCTGGCGCGGACGCCGTCCACGCACCCGCGCCGTAGCCATGAACCCCATCGACCACCCCATGGGCGGTGGCGAAGGGCGGGCTTCTGGCGGCCATCCGCGTTCGCGCAAAGGCCTCAAAGCCAAAGGCGCTAAGACGCGCAATCGCAAGAAACAGTCCAACGCCCTCATCATCAGCCGGCGCAAGACCACCAACAAATAAGCATTGGCTCCCTTTATCGAAAACTCGCATAACCTATGCCTCGATCGCTTAAAAAAGGACCTTACGTTCATCACGCTTTGATGGAGAAAATCATCAAGGCCAAGCAAAGCAATAGACGCCAGGTCATCAGAACTTGGAGCCGCGCCTCCATGATTATTCCCGATATGGTGGGCGAAACTATCGCCGTACACAACGGTAAAACCTTCATTCCCATCCTCATCACCGAGAACATGGTCGGCCACAAATTGGGCGAGTTTGCACCTACCCGCAACTTCCGCGGCCACGCCGGTAACAAAAAGTAATGCCAACAACTATGGAAGCCGTAGCCAAATTGCGCAATTGTCCTATGTCGCCCCGTAAAATGCGTCTGGTGGCCGACAACATCCGAGGAAAGCGCGTTACCGACGCTTTTAGCATCCTGCGTTATACCAACAAAGAAGCCGCGGTGTGGCTCGAAAAACTGCTTCTTTCGGCCGTCAGTAACTGGCAGCAGAAAGCAGAGGTAGACAACTCAGACGAATTCGACCTTTACATCAAAACTATCTTCGTAGATCCGGGCGGCATCGTCTATCGCTTCTTGCCCGCCCCCCAAGGGCGCGCCTACCGAGTCCGTAAGCGCCGCAACCACGTTACCCTCGTCATCGAAAATCGGGTACCGTTGCCTTCTGAACTCACACCGGAAGAAGAAGAAACCGTCGAAAGCGAAGCATAAGAAAAAAAAGCGCTGCAAGCAAACACCAATCGCTTACATATACCGGCAAATGGGTCAAAAAACAAATCCAATCGGCAATCGCTTAGGCATCATCCGCGGCTGGGACTCCAACTGGTTCGCTGATAAAGACTATGCCCTCAAGGTCGTTGAAGACGAAAAAATTCGCGCCTACTTGCGCGCTCGTCGCCCTAAAACCGTAGCGGCCGATCCGCGCGAGCGCAACAAGCCTTTCCAGAACGGCATTAGCCGCATAGTGATCGAGCGCACACTCCGCCGAGTAACCGTAACGGTACACACCAGCCGCCCAGGCATCATCATCGGCAAAGGCGGCAAGGAAGTGGACCTCATCAAAGAAGAGCTTAAATTACTCACGGGCAAAGACGTCCAAATCAACATCGCCGAAGTGCGCAAGCCTGAATTGGATGCCAACATCGTAGCCGAACAGATAGCTAAGCAAATCGAAGCACGCGTCAACTTCCGCCGCGCCATTAAGACGGCTATCCAAAGCACCATGCGCGCTGGCGCCGAAGGCATCAAAATCCGCATCAGTGGGCGTTTAGGCGGTGCCGAAATTGCGCGCAGCGAAGAATACAAGGAAGGACGTACGCCTTTACACACTTTTCGGGCCGACATAGACTACGCCTTGGGCGAAGCCCTGACGGTGTACGGTAAAATCGGCATCAAAGTGTGGCTCTTCCGCGGCGAAATACTTCAGAAGCGCGAGCTGACCCCCTTCATAGAAACCGAAAGCCAAGACAATCGTCGTTCCGAGCGCGGTGAGCGCCGCGGTGCAGGCCGCTCCGAGCGTGGAAGTGGCGATCGTGAACGTCGCAGCGGGGGCCGTAGCGAACGCCGTGGGGGCGAACGCCGCAACAGTGGCGAAGGCGGTGAGCGCCGGCGCCGTTAAAGTCCTTACACCTCCTCAACGGAAAAGCTTATCTTTGCAGCCCTTTGGATAAACCAGCCTTATAAGCACTACAACAGACCGCTCATCTTCTTAAACGATCCACACGATGCTTCAGCCAAAACGTCAGAAATATCGGAAGCAACATAAAGGCCGCAACAGAGGTATCGCCTACAAAGGCGGCTCTATTGCCTTCGGTACCTTCGGCCTTAAGGCGATGGAACACTCCCGCATCACCAGCCGTCAAATTGAGGCGGCCCGCGTAGCGCTTACGCGCAACATGAAGCGCGAAGGGAAAGTCTGGATACGCATCTTCCCCGATAAACCCATTACCTCAAAACCCGCTGAAGTGCGTATGGGTAAAGGTAAAGGTGCCCTCGATCACTATGTGTGCGAAGTACAACCCGGGCGGGTACTCTTTGAAGTAGAGGGCGTAAGCCGAGATCTTGCCTACGAATCACTGCGCAAGGCTGCGCAAAAATTGCCCATCCTGTGCAAGATGGTTACTCGTCACGACTACGAAGGATAATAAATACTCGAAAGGCCTACATCTACATCTGCTGAACGCTATGGCGAAAGAAAAATTAGCACTGGAAAACTTAGAAATCGGCGACCTACACAACCGCATCAAAGCGATGCAGGACGAATATCTTCGCTTAAAATTCGAGCATGCTTCGCGCGGTTTGGCCAACCCCATGGAACTGCGCCGCCTGCGTCGCGATATAGCGCGCTACCACACCGAAGTACGCCGACGTGAGTTAGCAGCCATGTCGCCCGACGAACTGGCCATGCGCACCAAACTCGTCGCTCGCCGGCGCCGTCAGCGTTAAAATCATTCTTCTTGACTTAATTACATCGCACTCACTTCTGACATGGAAGGAACTGTTAGAAAACTCCGCAAACAAAAAATAGGCGTTGTGGTGTCCACCAAGATGAATAAGACCATCTCTGTATTGGTAGAGCGCCGCCTCATGCACCCGCTGTATGGCAAGTTCGTTAAGCGCTCCAAAAAATTCATGGTGCACGACGAAGAAAACACCTGTAATGTCGGAGACAAAGTACGCATCATGGAAACTCGACCGCTCAGCCGACACAAGCGCTGGCGCTTGGTCGAAATCATAGAACGCGCAAAGTAACCCTCGATAAGCAGCTCTCAGTGCTCGTTTATCGCTTAAAGATACATCCATCATGATCCAGCAAGAATCTCGTCTGAACGTAGCCGATAACTCCGGCGCTAAAGAAGTGCTGTGTATTCGAGTGCTCGGAAGCACCCGGCAGCGCTACGCTAGTGTAGGCGACAAGATTGTGGTGACGGTCAAAGACGCCACACCCGGCGGTATAAAAAAAGGCACCGTCTCCAAAGCCGTTATCGTTCGCACGCGCAAGGAAGTCCGCCGTAAAGATGGTTCCTACATACGCTTTGACGACAACGCCGTAGTGTTGCTCAATGCTGCCGATGAGCCGCGAGGCACCCGCATTTTTGGGCCAGTAGCTCGCGAACTTCGCGACAGAAACTACAGCCGTATCGTCTCGTTGGCTCCTGAAGTGCTTTAAACACATTACAATCCTTGCAGAAAAATGGCAACAAAATCAAATACTAAACGTCACAAGCCTAAATTGCACGTTCGCACGGGCGACACCGTGATGGTCATTGCCGGCGACGACAAGGGCAAGACGGGTACTGTGCTTCAGGTCTTTCCAGACAAGATGCGCGCTATCGTCGAAGGGGTCAACATTGTGTACAAACACGTGAAAGCCACTGCTGAGCAAGAAGGCGGCATTCAAGAGATGTCAGCCCCCGTGCACGTGTCCAACTTGATGCTCCTCGATCCTAAGACAGGTGAGCCTACGCGTATTGGCCGCCGTTTAGAGAACGGCAAGCTCGTGCGCTATTCCAAAAAAACTGGTAATATCCTCTAAAGATGGCATACGTAGTTCGTCTTAAAGAAAAATATCGCAAAGAAGTCGTGCCGGCGCTCATGCAGCAGTTTGGCTACAAAAACACCCTGCAGGCTCCTCGGTTGGTAAAAATATGCCTCAATCAGGGCGTGGGCGAAGCCACAGGCGATAAAAAACTCATAGATAACGCCTTAGCCGAAATGACCCTGATTGCCGGACAAAAAGCCGTAGCCACCCGTGCGCGCCGCTCAGTATCCAACTTCAAACTGCGCGAAGGCATGCCCATCGGAGTGCGCGTTACACTGCGCGGCGACCGCATGTACGAGTTTTTGGACCGACTGATTCACGTCGCTTTGCCTCGTGTGCGCGACTTCCGCGGCATCAACGACAAATCCTTCGACGGCCGCGGCAACTACAACATGGGCCTTACCGAACAAATCGTTTTTCCCGAAATTGATTTGGAGAAGGTGTCGCGCGTCACAGGTATGGACATCACATTTGTCACTACCGCCAAAACTGATGCCGAAGCCCTGGCCCTACTCAAGGCTTTGGGTCTTCCCTTCAAAAAATAAATTCTCGACGCTCCTCCAATCCTTGCATATTTACTATGGCAAAAAAATCTATCATCGCTCGCGAACGTAAACGCGCCCGCTTAGTAGCCAAATACGCCGATCTGCGCAAACGCCTTAAAGAAGCCGGCGACTACGAAGCGCTCGACAAACTACCGCGCAACGCTAGCCCCGTGCGCCAACACAATCGCTGCATGCTTACCGGGCGCCCCAGAGGCTACATGCGTCGCTTTGGCCTGTGTAGAGTCAAATTTCGCGAGATGGCATTGGAAGGAAAAATCCCGGGCGTAACCAAAGCTTCCTGGTAATCTTAATGGGCCTACCGCCTTATTGCACCACCACTCAACTCTTGCAACAATATGCACGTTACCGATCCGATAGCAGATTACCTCACCCGCATTCGCAACGCGCAAATGGCGGGGCATCGCATCGTGGAAATACCCGCATCCAAGCTGAAAAAACGCATCACCGAAATCTTGTACGACCAAGGGTACATTCTTAAATACGCTTTTGAAGATACCCACCCCGAATACAAACAGGGGGTTATCAAAATTGCACTCAAGTACGACCCCGTTACCAAGAAGCCCGTCATCCGCGAGCTAGTGCGCCTTAGCCGACCCGGCCTTCGCAAATTCGCTGGCGTCTCCGAAATTCCGCGCATCATCAACGGCCTGGGCATCTTGATCCTCTCTACCTCAAAAGGCGTGATGACCGACAAACAAGCGCGCGAACACAACGTGGGCGGAGAAATGCTCTGCTACGTATATTGATACAACGACATTCTTTTAACCGAACCATCACACGCCATGTCTCGGATTGGTAAATTGCCGATACCCTTACCTCCTAAGGTGGAAGTAAGCATCGCTTCCGATAACACTGTCACCGTCAAAGGCCCAAAAGGTACTCTGACGCGTAAATTTGATCCCGACATTAAGATTCAAATGGAAGCCGGACAAATTTTAGTCACTCGTCCGACCGACCAAAAGCGCCACCGTTCGCTCCACGGCCTATATCGCGCCTTGCTCAACAACATGGTTAAAGGCGTTAGCGAAGGCTTCCAAAAAGAAATGCAGATTGTAGGTGTCGGCTTTCGCGTGGAAAACCAAGGTAACTTGGTAACCTTCTCTCTGGGCTATTCGCACCCGGTAGTCTTCGCCATTCCGCCCGAAATTAAGGTAACGACGGCTATGGAGAAAGGCTCGCCGCCCTCCATTCGCTTAGAGTGCCACGACAATGAGCTGCTCGGCCAAGTTTGTGCCAAAATACGCTCCTTCCGTAAGCCAGAGCCTTACAAAGGCAAGGGCATTATGTTCAAAGGCGAAGTGATCCGCCGCAAAGCCGGCAAAACCGCTGGAGGTAAGAAGTAACGGCTCGCATTCGAATCATCTTTTCCGGTCGGCAATCGGAATAAACTTATACGACAATAGCAATGAAACGCACGCGACAAGAAAACAGAAAGCGCATCCACCTGCGCATTCGCAAAAAGATTATAGGCACTCCTCAGCGCCCGCGCTTGAGTGTGTACCGCTCCAATAAAGACATCTATTGCCAAGTGATCGATGACACTCGAGGGCACACTTTGGCGGCAGCTTCTTCGCGCGAGCTGAACGGAGCTAGCGGGACTAAAACCGAAAAAGCCTACCAAGTGGGCAAGCTCATCGCCGAAAAAACTAAAGCCTGTGGCATCGAAGCCGTAGTGTTCGACCGCGGTGGCTATCTGTACCACGGGCGCGTCAAAGCGCTGGCCGAAGGCGCGCGCGAAGGCGGCCTAAATTTTTAACCTTCATTACCAGGCACAACATCAACGCGATAGCTAAACAATGGCGAAGCAAGAAGCAGAAAAAGTAAAAGTTTCCGAAGTTTCCGAACTAAAGGAAAAGCTCGTCTCTCTCAACCGCGTGGCTAAAGTAACCAAAGGCGGACGCACGTTCAGCTTCTCTGCCGTGGTAGTGCTGGGCGACGGCCAAGGCACCATTGGGCATGGCTTGGGCAAAGCCCGTGAAGTTCAAGAGGCCATCGGTAAAGCCATAAAAGACGCGGAGAAAAACCTCATTCGCGTTCCCATCATTAACGGCACTATTCCACACGAGGCCTACGGTAAGTACGGCGCAGGGCGCGTGTTTATCAAGCCCGCCGCTCACGGTACGGGAGTTATTGCGGGTGGCGCTATGCGCGCTGTGCTGGAAATGGCTGGTGTTCAGGACGTGTTGGCCAAAGCCATCGGCTCGTCCAATCCGCACAATGTGGTCAAAGCCACCATCAAAGCCCTGCAAAGCCTGCGTAGCCCGGCCGAAGTAGCCCGCCAACGCGGTATCTCTATGGAAAAACTGTTCAATGGCTAAACCATGAGTAAGCTGAAAATCACCCTGGTAAAAAGCCCCATCGATCGTTCTAAACGGCAGAAAGCCACTTTAGTAGCCTTAGGCTTTCATAGAGTGAATCAGACGGTCGAACACGACGACACACCGCAAATACGCGGTATGCTTCGCAAAGTGGAGCACTTAGTGCAGATACAGTCTCATTAATCCGCAAACCTTTCTTCGAGCAAAAAGCAATGGAACTCGGAAATCTACGCCCGGCTCCCGGGTCAGTCAAAACGCGCAAGCGAATCGGTCGCGGCCCAGGTTCGGGCTTAGGCGGCACGTCGACGCGCGGCCATAAAGGCGACAAATCGCGCAGCGGTGCTCGCCTAAAGCGCAACTTTGAAGGCGGACAGACGCCCATGCAGCGCCGCCTACCTAAACGCGGCTTCAAGAACATCAACCGCGTAGAGTACGTCGCCCTCAACCTCGATCGCTTGCAACAGCTGGTCGAGCAGACGGGTCAAACGACCTTCGACGTGCCCACGCTGGTCGCTTTAGGTGTCATGCGCGACGGAGACAAAATCAAAGTGCTGGGCCGCGGCGCCCTTTCCGCCAAAGTTGAACTGACCGTTCACGCAACTTCGGCCAAAGCTAAGAGCGCCATCGAAGCCCTTGGCGGCACCATTCAACTCGTCTAAAATTCAGGTCTGGCGCATGAAACTTATCACCGTTATCAAGAATATCTGGAGCATCCAGGAACTGCGCGAGCGCATACTGTTCACGCTTTTGCTCATCTTGGTCTATCGCGTCGGGACTTTCATCGTTCTTCCGGGCGTAGTTCCCGCTGCCTTAGAGCGCGCCGCTTCCAATCGGAGCGCCAACGACCTGTTGGGCTTGATCAACGTCTTTACGGGTGGCGCCTTCGACAACGCGGCCATCTTTGCCTTGGGCGTCATGCCCTATATTACAGCGTCGATTATTGTACAGTTGTTGGGCTTTGCTGTGCCCTACTTTCAGCGCCTCCAAACCCGCGAAGGGGAAAGTGGCCGTAAGCGCCTCAACCAAATTACCCGTCTACTCACAGTAGCCATCACACTCGTGCAAGGTGGCGGCTATCTGCAACTGGTCTCTAGCCTGCCGGGAGCGGTCTCTCCCGATGTCCCACAAGGCCTGTTTTGGTTCTCCAACATCATCATCCTGACCGCAGGAACGATATTCTGTATGTGGTTGGGCGAGCGCATCACCGACAAAGGCATCGGCAACGGCATCTCGCTGATTATCATGGTAGGTATTATCGCTCGACTGCCTCAGGCTTTTGTCTTTGAATTTCAAAAGCTGTTTGGCGACAACCAGCTGCTCCTGTTCTTTGTTGAGCTGGCTTTCTTTTTCGCCATCGTGATGCTGACGGTGCTGGTTATTCAGGGCGTCCGCCGCATACCTATCCAATTTGCTAAGCGTATGGTCGGGCGCACTGGCGGCGGTCTGCCTCAGGCGAGTGCTCGCGACTACTTGCCGCTTAAGGTCAACTCCGCTGGCGTCATGCCCATCATTTTTGCTCAGGCGCTGATGTTCTTGCCGGCTACCGCCCTTCAATACTTTGCCGGTGCCGATGCTCGAGGTGTAGGCCTGCGCACGTTCAACGATATTTACTCCCTCGGCTACAATGCGGTATTCTTTATCCTCATCGTGGTTTTCACGTATGTATATACCGCCTTGATGATAAACCCGACCAACTACGCCGAATATTTAAAGCGCAGCAATGGATTCATTCCGGGTGTAAAACCCGGGGAGCCTACTGCGGCATACATCGATACCATCATGACGCGCATTACCTTGCCTGGCGCCATTTTCCTCGGTGCCATCGGCATCTTGCCTTCCGTAGCTGCATCGCTGGGGGTCAACCAGCAATTTGCCCTTTTCTTCGGTGGCACCACTCTCCTCATCATGATCGGTGTAGCTTTGGATACGCTTCAGGTAATAGAAAGCTATTTGCTCACTAAAAAGTACGATGGCCTGATTAAGTCGGGTCGCATCCAAGGGCGAACCACCCAAGGGCTTCAGATTGGTCAACCGCAATAAGTGACATACCCCGACTTTTATGGGCTTTTTTAGCAGCACGGCGCAAGGCAAAAAGATTTATCACAAAACCGATGAGGAAGTGGAACTCATGCGTGCCGCTAATCTCATCGTGTCTAAAACCTTGGCGCACGTTGCTACTTTACTCAAGCCTGGAGTAACGGGTAAAGCCTTAGACAAAGCGGCCGAAACTTTTATCCGAGACCTCGGCGGCCGCCCTGCCTTTAAAGGCTACAACGGCTTCCCAGCTTCGCTGTGCATCTCGTACAACGATATTGTTGTGCACGGCATTCCGAGTAGCCGCGAGTTTCGAGAGGACGATATCGTCTCCGTAGACTGCGGAGTAGAATGGCAAGGCTACTACGGCGACGCTGCTTTTACCTTCGCTTTAGGCGCTGTTCCTCAGCCAACTCTTGAACTGTTAGAAGTTACCTATGCTTCGCTGTATCGCGGCATCGAACAAGCCATCGTGGGCAAACGCATCGGCGACATTGCCTTTGCTATTCAGCATTACTGCGAGCGCGAACATCCGTATACTGTGGTGCGCGAACTGGTTGGTCACGGCATCGGGCGTTCCTTGCACGAAGAACCTGAAGTGCCTAATTACGGCAAACGCGGCCAAGGCCTGCTCCTTCAAGACGGCCTCACCTTAGCTATCGAACCCATGGTCAATATGGGACGCCGCGAGGTCTATCAGAGCGACGACGGCTGGACGATACATACCCGTGACGGCAAACCTAGCGCTCATTTCGAGCACTCGGTTGCTGTACGCAAGGGCCAAGCTGATGTTCTCTCCACCCATGAGTTTATTCATGAGGCGATAAAAAATAATCCGAACTTGAAAACAGTTTCGCCGAAAAGTGAGAACTTTGCAGCCCAAAAAAATTAATGTCGGAGTATGCCTAAAGATGATTTGATACGTCAAGATGGAGTGGTGACGGAGGCGCTTGCCAACGCTTCCTTCCGCGTTCGTCTGGAAAATGACCACGTCATCCTGGCAACCATTTCCGGCAAAATGCGCATGCATTACATTCGCATTCTACCCGGCGACAAAGTTTCCGTTGAAATGTCTCCCTACGACCTAACCCGAGGACGCATCGTTTATCGCTATAAGTAATTCGCCATTCAAACCGTTACTGCATCACAAGGAGTTGTCATGAAAGTCAAGCCGTCCGTTAAGAAGCGCTCCGCCGATTGCAAAATAGTGCGTCGGAAAGGCCGCATTTACGTTATTAACAAGAAAAATCCAAAGTTCAAGCAACGCCAAGGATAAGCAACCTGATAAAGCAGAGGTGTAGATGAACTTTAAAACTATACATCAACCACTTACGTAAAGAACAACACATATGGCACGTATTGCTGGTGTAGACTTGCCACGAAACAAAAGAGGGCTGATTGGGCTTACCTATATATACGGCATAGGCCGATCAACGGCAAAATCTATTCTAGAGAAAGCGGGTATTGACATCAATGCCAAGATTGACCAGTGGACCGACGAAAACATTAAGACGGTTGCACGCATCATCAGCGAGGAGTATAAAACTGAAGGCCAGCTGCGTGCAGAGGTTCAAATGAGCATCAAGCGCCTGATGGATATTGGCTGTTACCGCGGACTTCGGCACCGCAAAGGTCTTCCGGTACGCGGCCAGCGCACCCGCACAAACGCCCGCACGCGCAAAGGCAAGCGCAAAACGGTGGCTAATAAGAAAAAGGCAACTAAGTAATATCTGAGAACTACTACATAGAGAGGCGACAGCCTAAGTTGTGTATAGGCCTCTTTGTGTTGATTACCTACATCACGTTTCTTCCAATGGCAAAAGCGGCATCTAAAAAAGTAGTTAAGCGTAAGGTAAAAGTTACGCCGGAAGGCATGGCTTACATCCAATCGAGCTTTAATAACATCATAGTAACCATCACGAACAAGCACGGTGAAGTGGTGTCATGGTCTTCTGCGGGCAAGTCGGGTTTTCGAGGTTCTAAAAAAAATACTCCCTACGCTGCCCAAGTATCGGCCACAGACGCTGCAAAAGCAGCCTTTGATGCTGGCATCCGCACCGTTGAGGTTTATGTGAAAGGCCCCGGATCGGGACGTGAAGCGGCTATTCGCGCCATAGACCAAGCCGGTTTGAAAGTATCGGTCATTCGCGACGTTACGCCTTTACCGCACAACGGATGTCGCCCACCTAAGCGCCGTCGCGTATAAAAAAATTTCTACAATTATAAACTTACTGCCGTTAAGACACCTCAACAATGGCTCGTTATACTGGACCTATCACCAAAAAAGCCCGCGCATTTGGCGACCCCATCTTCGGATACGACAAAAGCTTCGAGCGCCGCAAGTATCCGCCTGGTCAACACGGCCTGAGCAAACGCCGAAAAGCGCGCTCAGACTATGCGCTTCAGCTGGCTGAAAAACAAAAAGCCAAGTATACTTATGGCATTTTGGAGCGGCAGTTCCGGCGTATTTTCCACAACGCCACCCGCCGTCACGGCGTAACAGGCGAAGTATTGTTGCAGCTGTTGGAATCTCGTTTAGATAATACCGTCTTTCGGCTCGGTATTGCTCCAACACGCCGAGGAGCTCGCCAGTTGGTTAGTCATCGCCACATTACCGTCAACGGCCGTGTGGTCAATATTCCTTCCTACACCCTAAAGCCTGGCGATGTGGTGGCCGTGCGTTCGCGCTCTAAAGGGTTAGATGTCATCACTACTCATGCCGGAGCCAAAACGAGCGACGTCCGCCGCTATCCGTGGTTAGAGTGGAACCCCGACAAAATGGAAGGTATCTTCCTCACGCTTCCGCAGCGCGACCAAATCCCCGAAAAAATCAATGAGCAGTTGATCGTTGAACTCTATTCTAAGTAGCGCTACTCTTGTTGGGTTGCCGCCGAAACACATGCTAGCGCGCTGCCCAACGATGTGTTTCGCATTTCCTATCACTTTAGCCTCTTACCTTCTTTTCGTCAGAATATGAACATTCTCACCTTTCAAAAACCCGATAAAATCCTTCTTCAGAAAGCGACCGAATTCGAAGGTACGTTTGAGTTCAAACCATTAGAGCCGGGTTTTGGTCAAACGATTGGCAATTCGTTGCGCCGAGTGCTGCTGTCTTCGCTCGAAGGCTATGCTATCAGCGCAGTGCGGATTGGCGGTGTTGACCACGAATTCTCGACCATAAAAGGCGTGGTCGAAGACGTGGTAGACATTGTGCTCAACCTCAAACAAGTGCGCATCAAACCCATTGTCGCAGACGAAAAGTTTCAGTCTGAAAAGATCTATTTGACGATTAGCGGACGCGAAGAGTTTCGGGCTGGGCACATTGAAGAGTTCAACAACGTCTTTCGCGTGCTCAACCCCGACCAACTAATCTGCCGCATGGAGCCGTTCGTAACCTTGGAGATGGAGCTGACCATCACTAAAGGACGCGGCTATCAACCCGCAGAAGACGTATCGCCCAAGGACGCTATTATCGGTGTTATTCCTATCGACGCCATCTATACCCCCATCAAAAATGTAGCTTATCGGGTCGAAAATACGCGCGTAGGCCAACGAACAGACTACGAAAAGCTTACTATTGACATTAAAACAGACGGCGCCATACACCCCGAAGTAGCCTTGCGCGAAGCGAGTCGAATCCTTATTCAGCACCTGATGATTATCACTGACGATAACATCACCTTCGATACTCCCATACAAGACAAAAGCCCCGACGTGGACGAACACGTCCTGCAAATGCGACGCCTGCTCAAAACCTCGCTGGAAGACCTTGACCTCAGCGTGCGCGCCTACAACTGCCTGAAAGCAGCCAAAATAAATACCCTCGCCGACTTAGTGCGCTACGACACCCAAGAACTGCTTAAATTCAGGAATTTCGGTAAAAAATCGCTGGTCGAAATCGAAGAGCTCCTTCAGGAAAAGGGCCTAACCTTTGGCATGGATCTCTCCAAATATCGCTTAGAAGAAGCTACAGAATAATAAACCACACACTTTTTTTATCAAGCGTAGTAACTGTAGAGCGGAGCTAACTCCTGCCCCAGTGCTACCACGCAAAAACGGTATTCTACACCATGCGTCACGGAGATAAAGTAAACAACCTCGGCCGAACCGCCGAACACCGCCGCGCCCTGTTGGCCAACCTAGCCAACGCCCTCATCGAGCACAAACGCATTGTGACTACCTTAGCCAAAGCTAAGGCCCTGCGTCGCTTTATTGAGCCGCTCGTAACGCGCGCCAAAGAAGACAAAACGCACAACCGCCGGATAGTCTTCCGCTATCTGCAGAACAAAAATTCGGTCAAAGAACTCTTCGGAAACATCATCCCTGTGGTTAACGACCGTCCGGGAGGCTATGTCCGCGTGATTCGGCTAGGCTTCCGTCGGGGCGATGGTGCCGAAACAGCCCTCATTGAGTTTGTGGACTTTAACAAAGACTACAACATCAACGAGGGTAAAGAGAGGAGGAAGGTCAAGAAAACTCGCCGCGGCTCGCGCAAGGGCCGCTCAGCTGCTGCCGAAATCCCTTCGGCGGAGCAGCAGTCTGCCGAAGCCTCTGCCCAAGCACCAGCGGGTGCGTCCGAAACCGCCGAGACCCGAAAAGAAGAAGCCTAGTCTTTGGGTAAAAAGAAGTGCGAAATACTCGAGCCACTTCCCGACAAGGAAGTGGCTCGAGTATTTTTAGACGCTCAGGCTTTCCTACCCTCCGGGAAGGCTGTAAAACGCGTTGGTTCAAAAAAGACTATTGCCAAGCGGTGAATCGGGTGTCCCTCTTCAAGAACGCTTAAGAAAAAATGCCGCGTGCCAATAGCCACGGTAAGATGAGCCAAAGCAGTCCCTTCAGTAGAAAAAATAAAAAGCCCCAAAAACCCAGCTTCTTCACCCACTGCAGTGCTCTGCTGCGTTGAGACATCCTCGTTTCTGTACCCATCAGTCTGTAATTATCTCATAGGTTTTGAAGACAGATACCATTGGGGGCTTTTGTCCGCTTTCCTTGGCCCGATGTAAATCGGCAAAACCTCGTTTGTGCCCTTCTAAAAATTCAGGCGAATTGGTCCAGGTTTTGAAATCTTCCTCGCTATCCCAATGGCTTACCACTAAATAAGGCTCGCCTTCTCCCTTTGGTTTTAGAACGGACATAAAACGGAACCCCGGCATGCGGTCAATAGCCCGCGCACGGCTTCGAAACAAATCCTCAAAACGCGAGGCATAGCCTGGCTCGCATGTGATGTAATTGATGGCGACAAAACCTTTGCTCATTTTTGCGTTTATTTAGATTGATTTAATACAAGGTCAAAGGTAGAGAGGTTTGGTTAATCGGCTGGCCGTTAACATAAAAAAAATACTAGCAGGTGCTCTCATCTTTGAAGCGCCTGTTCGAAATCAGCGATGATGTCAACCGGGTTTTCGATGCCTACGGAGACGCGTATTAGGCCATCGCTGATGCCGTTTTGGCGGCGCAACTCGGCCGGAACGTTGAGGTGCGACGAAGAGGCGGGGTGTAACACGAGTGTATCTACATCGCCAAGTGTTGGTGCTAAAGAGCAGAACCGGAGGCGATTGACGCAATTTAGAGCGGCCTCGAAGCCTCCTTTGAGCTCAAAGCTGAGCATAGCGCCGAAGCCTCCGTGCATTTGCTTTTGAGCCACACCGGCATCGGGGTGGGAGGGGAGTCCGGGGTAGTTGACATGGGCTACGGCGGGGTGTTGCGCCAAATGTTGGGCCAAGGCCAGAGCGTTGGTACAGTGGCGCTCCATGCGCAGCGCCAGCGTTTTGAGACCATTGTGTGCGAGCCAGGCTTCGAAGGGCGAGCAATTGGTACCGGTCAATTTGACGGCGCGCCATACGCGCTGACGCATAAGATCGGCGTCGCGACCGATGACGACGCCAGCAATACTGTTTCCGTGTCCATTGAGGAATTTAGTGGCTGAGTGAACGATGAAGTCGGCTCCAAAGGCGAAGGGCTGTTGCAGGAGCGGCGTAGCAAAGGTATTGTCTACCGCGAGCCAAGCGCCGTACTGGTGGGCCAGTTGAGCAACAGCCTCCAAGTCTATGCAGGCGAGTGTCGGATTAGCCGGAGTTTCTGCATAGACCATTCGAATGCGCGGATGAGTGCGCAGCGTCTGTTCTACTCGCTCGAGGTCGCGCAGGGGAACGAAATGGACCTCTATACCCAAGGGATGGAAGATGTCGGTGAGCAACTCTGTCGTTCCCCCATACAGATTGCCCTGGGTAAGGATTTGGTCGCCGTTTTGAAGCAACCCCAGCAGTAATGCCGAAATGGCAGACATCCCGGAAGAAGTCATTACACCGTAGGCCTCGATGCCTAGCCCAAGAGCCTCTAAATCTGCGATCTTCTGAGCAACAGCGTCTGTCGTGGGATTTCCGTAGCGACTGTAGGTGTGGGCTGTGGCTGGGTTGCGAAACACTTCGACACACTCGTCTAAATTTTCAAAAGCGAATGACGACGTAGCATAGATGGGTAAAATGTGCGGTGCTGTAGTGCGTTTTTCCGCTCGTTCTTTGGCTACTAACGAGTCTGGATGCATGAATGGCTGAAATGTCATGGTGATATGCGCTGTTTTTTTGCTGAGAAAATACTTTTTTCACAAGCGGGCCGCTGTTTGAAGCAAAAGCTGTAAAAGGAAGGGATCTGAGAGATTTTGGACAGCAGAAGTCGTGCAAAAATGCGCAACACAATGGCCGATAGGACAAGTGTATTTTTGCACTCTACTACAAAGCCCATTCTTCATGTCCGCACCTACAACACTGCAAAGCCGGCTTCCGATCATTTTGGCCGCCGTATTGGCGCTAGGTATGTTTATTGGCCAGCAGTTGCCGCGCTACAGCGGCCATTTATGGATAGCACCAGCGGCCTATCGCCTTTCGGCAGCGCGCGGTCCGCTTGAAGAGATCCTCCGCTATATTGAGGCTCGGTATGTGGACTCCGTTGATGTGGCACAGTTGCAAGAGGAGGCTATCCATCACTTGCTAGCGCAGCTCGACCCGCACTCGGCTTACCTTTCTCCGGAAGAAGTGAGCTTAGAGGAAGAAATGATGACTGGGAGTTTTGAAGGCATTGGGGTGGAGTTTTTGATCATTAAAGATACTATACAGGTTGTCTCGGTTATTTCGGGCGGACCTTCGGAGCGGGCAGGGCTTTTAGCCGGAGATAAAATCATGTCGGTGGGCGACTCGCTCCTGTCGGGCAGGGGCATCACCAATGCCGAAGTCATACGCCGTTTGCGCGGGCCAAAGGGAAGTGCTGTGCGCATTGGCGTGTTGCGCGGGCGCGAGGAAAAGCTGCGTTACTTCACAGTGGAGCGCGACGTCATTCCGGTGCACAGCGTAGATGCTGCTTATATGCTTGACGAGCAGACGGGTTACATCAAGATTAATCGCTTCAGCGCTACAACTCAGCAGGAGTTTATGGAAGCTTTGGAGCGCTTAGTTGAGCAAGAGGGCATGAAGCACTTAGTGCTCGACTTGCGCGGCAATCCGGGTGGCTACCTGACCGAAGCGACGGAGTTGTTAAGCCAGTTTTTTCCCAAGGGCAAGCTCTTAGTGTACACGGAAGGGCGGAGCGAGCCTCGGCAGGAGTATAAAAGCCATGGCCGTATTCGATTCGACATTGCTAATCTCGCCGTCTTAGTAGACGAAGGCTCTGCCTCAGCCAGCGAAATCGTCGCGGGCGCCCTGCAGGATCACGATCGCGGCTGGGTCATTGGGCGGCGCACCTTTGGAAAGGGCCTAGTCCAAGCCGAATACCCCATCAGCAACGGCGGCGCTCTGCGTCTGACGACATCGCGCTATTACACGCCCAGTGGGCGCTGCATCCAGCGCGCTTACAAAGATGATCCCGACTACGATGGCGAACTGCAACGTCGGCTAAACAATGGCGAGCTGACCGACTCAGCAGCTCAAAAACTGACCGATACCACCCGCTATTTCACAGGGATAGGGCGTATCGTCTACGGAGGCGGAGGTATTATGCCCGACATCTTCATCCCGGCAGATACTTCCTTCCTCAACGATTACTACCTGCAAGTACTGCCCTATCTTTCCTCATTCGCCGCTCGATGGCTTTCGGAGCAAAAACAGCGGCAAATGCCTACCGATCTCACCTCGTTTGTCCGTCAGTATGTAGTTCCTGGTGACCTGACCCGCCAACTAGCAGACTACGCCGCTGCACAAGGCGTGCGCTTCGACAAGGCCCAATGGGAGCGCTGCCGCCGCGAACTGCAGCGGCAACTGAAGGCACATCTCGCCCGACAACGCTTCAGCCAGGAAGGCTATTACCGCGTCCTCAACGACGATGACCCCGCTGTGGAAAAAGCCCGCCAATTACTGCGCAGCCAGGGAGCACCGCGCCGCTGATCAACAGGATGCTGTAAGCTAAAAATTTGCCCTACTTTCGCTGCCGCTAACACCAAAATGAGGTTTGATTATGCACATGAAAAAAATAAAAATAAATGGCTGGCGCCTCTTTTTATGGGCTTTGGTGATAGGACTAATGGTTTTGGAAGCCTGTAGCCTCTTTAAACCTAAGTGCGACTGTCCTAAGTTTTAATGCCCTCAGGTTCCGTAGAACCAACGGCTAAGTGTGTGCAGTATGCAAAAGGCCAATTCCCTGCGGGAGGCGCTCCTCGCACTTCGAGCGGATATGCTCCAAGTGGAGGAGGAGTACAAGTCACAACTCAAAAGAGTGCATCCTCGGCAGCGCATCAGTGCTCGCAATCTGTTGCATTATTTGTCTTTGCGCTGCCACGACTTGCGCGATCTGCAAGACGATTTGCATATGGCTGGCCTGTCTTCTTTAGCCAGTTGCGAAAGCCACGCTCTTAGCCAAGTGGAGGCTGTTCTGCAGCATTTAGGCAGTGACCACACAGAAGGGACTTTCTGTACTTTTCCCATCGCCATGCGCTTGCTGCAACAACGGGCTACGGCGCTTTTTGGGCGGAAAGAGAACCCGCACATTCCGCATCTGATGGTAACGTTCGACACAGCGATGGCCGAAGACTATGCCTCTGTAAAGGCTTTGTTGTTGGCAGGTATGAATGTAGCCCGCATCAACTGTGCCCACGACGGTCCGGAGGTATGGCTGGCGATGATCCGCCACGTGCGCAAGGCTGCGCGTGCTACCGGAAGGTCCTGCAAAGTGTATATGGACTTGGCGGGTCCTAAAATTCGCACAACCCTGCCGGCTAAAGGCCGTAAAAAGGGTCGGTTGAAAGTGCGCGAGAACGAATGCTTCCTGCTAACTGACGCCAAGGTCGAGGTGTCGCCCGAAACTAAAGCCGTCGGCTGTACCATGCCTGGTATTGTAGCGGCACTTCGCCCGGGCGATCGGGTCCTCATCGACGATGGCCTCTATGAGGCTGTTGTGGAGAAAGCCAACGGTCCTGTAGCTACGCTCCGCTTGATGCGTGCCTCTGCCCAAAAGCCGCGCATCAAACCTGAAAAAGGCATCAACTTTCCCGATACGAACCTGCCCGTAACCAGCCTGACCGAGTATGATCGTTCCGTCATTCCCTTTGCTACCCAGTACGCCGATCTGATTGGCTTTTCCTTCGTACAACGCGTCGAGGAGATAGCCGAACTTCAGGTCCTACTGCGACAGCAGAGCAACAAACCACTGCCCATTGTGCTCAAGATGGAAACTTTTGACGCCGTGCAGAATCTGCCTTCGCTGCTGTTGCAAGGAATGCACGAGGCCGTCTTTGGCGTCATGATTGCGCGCGGCGATTTGGCCGTAGAGATCGGCTTCGAGCGCCTGAGTGAAATCCAAGAGGAAATCCTGTGGCTATGCGAAGCCGCTCATACGCCTGTTATTTGGGCCACACAAGTACTCGAAACTCAGGCAAAAAGCGGCGTGGCCACGCGCTCCGAACTCACTGATGCCGCACGCGCGGCTCACGCTGAATGCGTCATGCTCAACAAAGGGCGCTATTTGTTAGCGGTGTTAGACTCTTTGCGCGACATCCTTCATCGCAGCGGAGGCCATCACCTCAAAAAGCGCTACATTTTCCGACCCCTGGCCATTGCTGAGCACTTTTTTCGAGTAACGCACGTGCCCGGAAGCTCGGCCAGAAGCCAAGGCCGAAAAACTCATTGAGCATTGGCAGCATTCGGTGCCCTAAGCATCGCTATGCACTGATGGGAAGTTTATCGGTGGGAATTTGACCCACTGGCGATGATTCGAATAGCTTTCGAATCGGATCGTCTACAGCAAGCGTCTCACAGTGTACAAAATCCGCATCGCCGATTTTGTAGCGCTCGTGGAAGCCTCGCAACGCCACGCGGATGTTCTTGATAGGCGCCTTTACGGAGGCAAAATCGCGGATGATTTCCAGCACATCGAAGTCGATGTAGGCCGTGTCGGAGGCATCGATGAGCACGTTGGAGCCTTCAGGCAAGTGGTCGAGTGTGCGCTTAATGCTCGCTTTGTTTAAGAAAGACACTTCTTGCGATAGACGCACGCGAATAAGGTCCCCTTCGTGGTATTCCTCTCGGTGAAAATAGTAGGAGTTTTTGAGGTTGCCGTATAGGATGGCAAAAGCGCTGACGCCCAAGCCAACAAATACGCCAGTGAGGAGGTCCGTCAACACGATGCATACTACCGTGATGATAAAGGGCCACCATTGATACTTGCCATAGCTCCACATTTTCTTGAAGATAGAAGGCTTAGCCAACTTATAGCCCACTACTAAGAGTACGGCCGCTAAGGCCGATAAAGGGATTAGGTTGAGGAGGTGCGGAATGGTGATAACGCTTACCAGCAAGAAGCTTCCGTGCAAGATGGTGGACATTTTGGTGCGTGCGCCCGCGCTGACGTTGGCCGAGCTGCGCACAATTACCGAGGTGATGGGTAAACCGCCAATGAGACCAGAAACCATGTTGCCAATGCCCTGGGCGCGCAGTTCCGTATTGGGGTTAGTAGTGCGCTTAAACGGGTCTTCACGGTCCATAGCCTCTATGCACAGCAAAGTTTCAATAGACGCTACAGCACATAAGGTCAGGGCTATCGTGTACACCTTCGGGTTGTTCCAAGCTGAAAAGTCGGGAAGGGTAAAAATGTTTACAAACTCTGACAGGCTGTTGGCCTGCGGGATTTTTACCAAGTGCTCAGGGCCGATGATCCAGGCCTCTAAACCCGCAGCTGTAAAAGCCGCATTCATCAACACCCCCACTACTACGGCCACCAAAGCCGCCGGAATTAAGCCCAAGAATCGCTTTACAGCCGGCCTTTCACCTATAATTAAGATAGCCAGCCCTACCAACGACACCGCAGTGGCACCCGGATGGACGTACTGCATCAGCGCGTCCCAAAAAAGGGTAAAGGTCGTCTCTCCATTGGGGCCTACAAAAGATACGCTGCCCTCCGCTTCCTTGTCGTAGCCCAAGGCGTGTGGCACCTGCTTCAAGATAATGATAACGCCGATGCCTGTCAACATACCTCTGATGACACTGGAAGGGATGAAGTCAGCGATCCCTCCCGCTCTGAATAGCCCTAAGGCTAACTGAAGCGCACCGGCTAACACTACGCTCAATAGAAAAACCTCAAAACTATTTAACTGCTGAATGGCCATAAGTACGATAGCCGTTAGCCCCGCTGCTGGGCCGCTGACGCTCGTATGCGAATTACTGAGTGTACCTATCACAAGACCACCCACAATGCCGGCAATCATTCCTGAGAATAGCGGTGCACCCGAGGCCAAGGCGATGCCTAAGCACAGCGGCAATGCCACTAAAAACACGACAATGGAGGCCGGCAAATCGTATCTTAAGTTGACTAAGTATTTTTTTAGCGCGTTCATAAATAAGGATATTATTTTTTTTGACAGAAGTCAAACAAGAAAATAGTCCATGCTGACTACAGCATGTACTAAGCACAACCAAAAAGCTGAAATAGAGTGGGAGAGTTAGAAGTTGCCGTCGGGCGGAGGAGACAATATCAACCGATGGGCGCAGGGATTCGCATCCTCATCTTCTGCCCTGTGGGCAGTACGACGCTGGGCAGGGTTCAAGCCCAGTAGTATCAGGTAGGAAAAATCGCTGTAAAGATGCTTGACCTCTTCCTCTAAAGAGTTGTTTTGAGGTAAGAGGGGGAAATCTTCTCTTTCTTCTTCGTTTGTATTGCCCTGCTGTGCCCCTGCAGTCGCCAATGGCAGAGGCGCCATTAGCCACAGGCGGCTCATATCGCAAAATAAGAGACATGCAACCAAGCTCAGAAGATGGATATGACCTCGAAGACTACCTTTGTTGTGCATAGGTATTGCAAAGGTCTTACTTTTATCTTAAACGAACACGCAAGTTCTACTAATGAATGTATTAGAATTGCAACAACTAGGTCAGCCGCTTGTTCTGAGAGGGCGCGAGATACCCGAAGAGACCGCTAGTACCGCTGTAGTGCGCTTGTATGCTGCCGCCCTCAATCATCGCGACTACTGGATCAGCCAAGGGCAGTATGCTCAGATTCGCCTCCCGGCTGTTTTGGGCAGCGATGGAGCGGGCGAGTGGAAGGGGCAGCCCGTTGTGATCTATCCGGCGTTGGATTGGGGCGACAATCCCGCCATGCCGGGGCGCGCTTTTCGCGTCTTAGGCATGCCCGAAGACGGCACGTTTGCCGAATATATTCGCGTACCGCGTGCGAACTTATTTCCTAAACCGGAGCATTTGTCATGGGAGCAGGCTGCGGCTTTGCCTTTGGCCGGCCTTACGGCCTATCGAGTCTTGTTTTCTCGTTGTCGGCTGCAAGCGGGCGAGCGCGTCCTCATCACAGGCATTGGCGGTGGTGTGGCGCTCATGGCGTGTCAGTTGGCCCTAGCGGCGGGTGCGGAGGTGTTCGTTACTTCCGGCTCTGAAGAGAAAATTCAGCGAGCGATTCAATTGGGAGCAAAGGGCGGCGTTAACTATCGCACACCCGACTGGCACAAGCAATTGCGCGAAACGGCTGGAGGTTTCGACGTCGTCGTTGACTCGGCGGGCGGCGATGCTTTTTCTTTGCTCCCTAACTTATGCCATACGGGCGCGCGCATAGGCATCTATGGCGGCGGCTTGGGAAAAATTAACGGCCTCAGCCCACAGGTCATCTTCTGGAAGCAAATCAGCCTTCACGGCTCCAGTATGGGATCACCTCAGGAGTTTGAGCAGATGCTTCACTTCGTGCAACAGCATCGCATCGCACCTGTTGTGGACACCGTTTTTCCGTTGTCCGAAGGCAATAATGCCCTTAAGCGCTTAGCCGCCGGAGAGCAATTCGGCAAAATTGTGCTTACCATTAACGGCCGCGTCGCAACTTAGCGCTTCATTTGCTTTCAAGTTGAAAAAGACAAACTGCTTTAAAGTAGTACCATGACAAAGCGTATTCTTGCTCTGCCGCTCCGCATCGTGTTGGTTTTCGGCGCATTTGTAGGCATGCAGTATTTTATCCCGTACTACTTCCTAGTTGGTGGCGGTTTGATAGCCGGCATTTTTACATACTTAACCAGTAACGACCGCCCCCTCGCTTACGGCTTACTGGCCGGCAGTGTACTTTTTGGCGTATTCGCCTACGTATACGGAACGGTCTGAGCGCGCCTATTCAATGGCCATCACCCATAGAAGGACTGAAGCTGCCAAAGCGCAGCGTAATCCCCCAAGTGAGGCTGTCGAAATCACCTGGAAGCGCATAGCCGCCCAGACCCTGTATGCCGCTTACCCAACGATAGCCGACTTGACCGGCTAATCGGAACCATTTGAGCACGTTAAGCTCCACACCTACCTCCGGAACAACAGCGAAAACGGGGTCGTTGAATCCTCGGGTACTCGATTGCTCGCGCGGCACCAAGGAGATCGCTCCCCAACCCAATTTGAGCGAACTGTAGGGGTGAATGACCCGGTGTGTCGGATACGCAACACCCAGCCAAAGCCCACCTAAGCCGAGACTGAACTCGTGCTCTACTCCTTGAACAAACCGACGGCCAAAAACCTCTCCCTGGCCAAAACCACCAATGAAAAAATGCCCAGCTACGACGCCGCCTCCGCCGCCTGCCCCCTGACCTACGTCGCCGGCACCGCGGCTCGACACCCAAAAAGGCCCCCCAAAACCGCCTGTGATGCGCATGTGTCCCAAAAGCGTCTTTTCTTCTTGGGCAAAGACGGCACTAGCTGCCCCCAGGAAGAGCAGAATCATAGAGAAAAAGGTCTGTTTCATAATTGCGTGTTTTGAGATAAAGTTGACACCATAATTACTTTATTGCGCTAAGTTTTTATTCCTATGGGGTCTTCAAGTAAGTGCCCATGCACTGGGATGAACAGCAGTTCAGCCCTGTAGTAGGGTGTAACTGGATTCCCTGCCAGCACAAAATAAAATGTGCTGGTTTTCTTTGGGCGTTTCCCGCAAGACACCCTACTTTTAAGGCGTAGTAGATTCATAATCCTTAGGCAGCATATTTTAGATCACTTGAAAACATATCTTCCTATGCGCGCTCTGTTTTTAACTATTTACAGTCTTCTCGCCTTCTCGCTCCAAGCCCAATTGTATGAGCTTCCGTTTGCAGAGCCCTTCCAACGCGCTGCCGTTGTTGTAGAAGGGCGCGTTATCGCTCAACAGTCTATGTGGGACAATGGCCGGCGCAACATTTACACGGTGAATCTCGTCGAAGTAGCACGAGTGTACAAAGGCCACCACTACGTAGATAAGTACTTAAATGTCGTGACCCTCGGCGGCAGGGTTGGCAACGAAATGCAACTCGTTTCTGAGTCAGTTCAGTACAACGTCGGGGATCATGGGCTTTTTTGTCTAATTTTAGGGGCGTATGACCTACCCATCAGCCCTATTTGGGAGAACTACGGCTCGCCACACGGCTTCTTCTATTACGATGGGCAAACTTACGCTGTCGATCATCCTTTTCATTCGTTCGAGAGCGTCTCGGCTTTCCGTCAGCGCGTAGAGGCGTTGCTGGGACGGGCACAAATTATCGTCCCCGATGAGCGGTTAGACCGCCCCATTGTCGAACGCGTGATGCCGTCCATTAGCTCCTTTACGCCCACCTCTATCAGTGCAGGCACGGGCGACGTGCTGACCATCAGCGGCAGTGGCTTCGGTTCTGCTCCTGGTTCTGTGCGCTTCATCAATTCCAATACAGGGTCGGCTTTCGACGTGGACGCTTCGGACATTACGAGTTGGTCGAATACGGAAATCACGGTCGTGGTGCCCTCCACCACTGCGGTGGGCGGTTGTGCAGGCACCGGCCCTATTACCGTTGTGGACGCGAGCAGCAACACCGCCACTAGTACTACCAACCTGACCGTTACGTTTGCTTACACGAATTTTTTGTTTAGCGGCAACAAAACCGGCGCCAAATTGGCCGATGTAAACGGCCTTGGAGGTCTTACGTATACGTTTAGCACAACCTTGTGCACCAGTTCGCAGCAAGATGCCGTTAACGCCATCGGACGTGCCTTGCGCGAGTGGCGCTGCGTTTCCGGGGTAAACTGGAGGCTAAGTACTAGCACAACGACCGTCAACTCCGAGGCAAGCGACGGCATCAGTGTCATCACCTACGACGTAGGTACTCCCCTGCCCGGCGGGGTCTTAGGCCGAGCCACAAGCCGCTACAATGCCTGCTTTAGCGGAGGGAACTTCCACTGGCGCGTCAATGAGATAGACATCAACATGCGCCAGACCGGTGTAACCTGGTACTTCTGCGACAATTCCACAGTGCCCAGTGGCCACTACGACTTTCAGAGTGTGGCTTTTCACGAATTTGGCCACGGCCACCAGTTGGGGCATATTGTAGATAACACAGCCGTGATGCACCGTTCTATTGGGCCGGCGCAAGCCCGCCGCGTGCTCAACACCAACGAGGAGGCGGGTGCCAACTATGTTATGGGCTTGCCTGCCAACCCTTGTGGCCCAGGCGCTATGACCCCGCTCTCGCATCCGGCCTGCTTAAGCTTGACGCCGCCCAGCGACTGCAACAGTGCTGGCTCTTGCACTGCTCCGCTACCGGTGGAACTCGTTGCCTTTACGGCTCAAGCCACCGACGGTGGTGTACGGCTGAAGTGGGAAACGGCCACTGAACGCAACAACGACTTCTTCACGCTCGAGCGCTCTACGGACGCCGAACGCTTCCAGCTGGTAGGGCGGGTACGCGGCGCTGGCAATTCGGCCGAGCTCAGGCAGTACGAATTCTTGGATGCTACCCCGCAGCCTGGGCTAAACTACTATCGCCTTTGGCAAACGGACTACGACGGAAGGGCCACCCTATTGCGAACGGTTAGCGTCCTCTACAGCGACGAGTTGGGCGCCGAGGCCTTGCGAGTCTTTCCTAACCCATGGGTGAGCGACCAGCTGCACTTAGAGCTGAGCAGCCACTTGGCGGGCAGCAGTGCCGAAATCGTGCTTTTCGACGCTCTTGGGCGCGAAGCTGCGCGTCAAGCCGCTGTTGCCCAGGCCTATGTCTCGGTTGATTTAGCCGCCCATCACCTATCGCCCGGTATCTACGTTCTTTGCCTTTGGCTCCCCGAGCAGCGCGCGTGGCTTGGCCCCGTCCGCGTATGGAAGCCCTAAGTGCGCGCTTAGGAGCGTATTTTTTGCTCGATGAGCGTGGTGGAGTAGCCTTCCACAAAGGGAAGGCTTAGCACTTGCCCACCGCGCGTCAACACCACAGAAGCGCCAACGATTTGCTCAGGTGCCCAATCACCGCCTTTGACCAGAACATCGGGTTCGAGTGCCTCTATGAGACGAAGTGGGGTGTCTTCGTCGAAGACAACGACTGCATCCACCACTTGCAAGGCGGCCAGGGCATGGGTGCGCGTGGTCTCGTCGTTGATGGGGCGGCGCGGTCCTTTGAGGCGGCGCACCGAATCGCTACTGTTGAGTCCTACCACTAAGCGGTCGCCAAAGTCGCGCGCTTGCGCTAAATAGCAAATGTGACCATAATGCAGCAGGTCAAAACAGCCGTTGGTGAACACGATGCGCTCGCCGACAGCACGCCATTCTTGGATGCGTTGGAGCAGTAAATCGAGTGTGCAGATCTTCTGGCGGAGGCGCGTTAGGCTATCCATAGGGCGAGATTTCTCTGGCTGCGGCAGAGCGGTTGAGCAGGGGTAACAACACTAAAGCCAACAAACCGCCCAGTACATTGTAAAAAATTTGCACTGCAAAAAAGGTAATGTTGGCGTATGAGAAAGCATCGTCGCTGCGAACGGCGTATAGCGCCAGCCCTGCCATAGCCAAAGCATGGAACGACCCCATGCCGCCCGGCGAAGGAATAACAAAACCTAACGTACCGAACACAAACACCATTAGCGTTGCTCCCCAATCTAAGTGCGACGTCGGGCCGAAAGCCCTGAGGCTGAACCACGTCTGTAGGTAAAACATGACCCAAATGCCCAATGAACAGGCTAAAAATACACTTGCGCGCTTCAGTCGAAAGACACTGCGCAACCCCTCTAAAAAGCCCACTATCAGGCCAGCTATTTTTTTGAAAAAGGTCAGGCGTTCTATTTTTGAGCGGAAGAACCACAACACAGCGCCCCCAGAAGCCAAAACGCCCCCAGCAGCCCAAAAGGCCGGGCTTTGCCACAGCGGCGTTTCTGAGCGGCGACTGTGCTGCAAAAACGCCCAGAGCGTATCGCCCTCCCACAAAAAAGCCAGCCCTACGAACAGCGCCAAACACACCATATCCATGAGCCGGTCAATGACCAAGGTGCCCATGACGCGCTCGACGGGTATGCGCTCGTAGCGCGCCAGTGCCCCAGCACGCACTACTTCGCCCAGGCGCGGCAAGCCGAGATTGGCAAAATAGCCCAGTACGATCGTCCAAAACGCATTGCTCAACTGCGCCCGATAGCCCATAGGCTCTAACAGCACCAGCCAACGCCAGGCGCGCAGCAGAATGCTGATGGTAAACGCCGCCCAGACTAACACCATCCAGCCCAAGTGAACACTAGAAAAATCGGACATCAGCTTATCCAGCAAACGACATTCCTGAGCCGGAATGCCGTCTAGGCGGCATTGTTCCTGGTAAGCGGCATTTTGATGTCGAAACACCAGCGCCAGCAGCAATACGCCAATGCCGAAAAACAGCAGAAAGCGGAGGGCCTTTTTCCATGCGGAGGTCATCGGAAGCTCTCAGGTCTTTTTGATTGAGCGAGCAAAGATAAGCCGCGATTGTGGGCGAGCTGGACGCCTCCGTCCGGTGTAAAAGGAAAAGAAGCCGCGCTCATTGGCTCACAAGGTTTTTAGGTATTCGATGATGGCTCGGCGCTCCTCGTCGCTGAGGCGGTCGCCAAAAGTGTGGCCGCTGTTGCCATAGCCGGGTAGGGTAGTGTCGTATGTTCCTGGCGAAGAGGGTTTCTCTTCAGTGCGATAGCGCCAGCCCAACCGCTCGGGGTCGTAGTCGCTGTTGTCGAAGGAGCGGCGCCAGTATTTGGGCCGCTGGGCGCTATTGAGCAAATCAGCCACTGTAGGCACAGAGCCGTTGTGCAAATAAGGAGCAGTGGCCCAGATGCCGTCTAAGGGAGGTGCGATGTAGCCGGAGGTGGGCCGCAGCTCACCCTTGTAAGGCCCCTGGGCAAACCAGCTGCGGTTGTACCAGGTGTGGTACTCCGGATATTTCTGGTACGCTTGGGCCAGTAGCGGGTCCGTGCCAATGCGACTCAGCTCGACAACGCGATTGGGGTAAGTGGGCTGTTGGCCATAGGTCCCGTGGCATTTGGAGCAATTCTTCTCGAAAACCATTTTGCCTTTGGCTGCCAAGGGGGTGTCGATGGCAAATGGGTATGGGGGCGGTTGGAGGGTGCGTATCCAGGCGATGACATTTACCAAATGGCTATCTACGCGGCGCGCTTCGGCGCTGTCGGCCATCGTCAGCATGGCTGAGGCAGAGGAGAGGCGGGCAAAGTCGCCTCGGCCTAGAGCGTTGTAGTAGAGTGCATGCTTTTTTTTCAGTAGCCACCAGGCGGGCACATCCGTGGGCACGACCTGCACAGGCAATGAGAACTGGGGGGAATCTATCCAGGTTAGGTCTTCAGCTCGGCGGTGGGCGGCCAAAACAGCAAAGATTTTATCGGCAGGGTTAGGGCCGCGCACCTGAGTCCGGATATACGGGGCGAGCGCTTTTTGGCTTCGACTAAAAGGCAAATAAGCCTCCCATTCAGGAGAGTTTTTGCCGAAACGCATTTCTACAGCTCGGTCGAACAGTGCTGACGGCGCGGGCTGGGTGTAGTCGGAGGTATTGTTCCCTAGCCCGATGATGAGCTGCCCATTGAGGCGTTCGGCGTGACAGGTCAGACACGTCGGTGCCGCCACCTTGACACCGTTGGGCGCTTCAACGGCGTTAAACATATACGGAAGCCCCTGACTGTCGCCTGTGCGGCCCAACTCATCGGCGTTTTCTCCTGAGAGGGTCTGGAATAGCGACAGCGGAATGCCCGAACGCACTACGTCGCCATAGAGCAAGTAGCGATAGCCAGCTTCCGGGTCGCCGGTGCGCTGTGCCGTAGGCGGTATGTCGAAATAGCCCTCCTCTTCCCGCAGGACAAACTGGCTTGCGAAAAAGCCGATGAGGAGCAAAAGCAACCCGCAGAAAGCGCGACGCATAAGCCTGTAATCTCTCTATTTTTTTCTACCTACGTGGCGACAAAGCTAAGAACTGCGCCAGAGTATCTCTGTATCGTATCCTTTGCTCTTTGAGCAATCCGTTCACTGGGCTGCTGAAGGGCTTAAAGTTTCTGTAGTTGCAGCATTTCCCGGTTCTCAAGATACGGAGAGCGCGTGCGCCGCAGGAGAAACTTTTCGCCTTCCGCGGTGCTGATGGTGGCGCCCTCCTGCCAGGGCTTGCCGCTGTGCAAAGCTTCTCGGGCGGCGTCGTACAAAATGGCGTGCGCCTCTGCTAACGCCTTAGTGGTGCGTACAATTTCGAGGTCCAGCATGCCAAAGTCGTCTAACCCGTATGTGTAAGCACAGCTGAGGCCGTCCACTTGGAACATGCCGAAATAGACCCAGCAGTACAGCGGCAATTCGCCGCGGTCCATTTGGCGGGCGGCCTCCAGGAAGAAATCGCGCGAGTGCAGCAGGTAGTGGCGCGGCAAATAGATGCCGTAGGCGCGCGAGCTCTCTAACACGGCAGCGGCTACGCGCGTATACGCCTTGTAGACCGCCACGGGTGTTTGGCCCACACCCACCACGGCAAGGGTAAGTTGGGCTTGATGGCGCGGAGCGTCTTGGCGTGCTGTACCCCACAACCAAGCGCCTTCCGCCGCCGAGCGTACCTCCGTAAGAGCCATGGGATAGCCGACATACTGTAAGACAACGGTGATGCCACCCCAGTATAGCGTCATCTTCTTGTCGCCTAATTGAAACGAGTCGGCGGCAAACCCCCAATCCTTGCGCAGGATCGGCACAAGCGCACGAAAATCGGGCACCTTGGCCTCGCGCAGCAGAATCACCCCCGAAACGGTGCGCACCGATGCCGACGTAGGCCCTGTTTGGGCAAACGCCGCCGGAGCCACATAGAGGAAAATGAGCAAAAGAAAACTAATGGTTCTAAACATAAAAAGCGGTTTCTGGTAAAATGCTGGTGAAGTGTATAACCACAAAAAACCAAAACGGGCTTCATCTACGAGACGCTCCTTATCAGAGTCTCGGCCTTCGCACCCATAGGTGACAGCAAAAGCCCCTCCGCCCTCGGATTTTTACCGGGAGCCTCCCCTGTGCGTCTCGGCCCAAAAAAACCTTATCCACCTCGCGGGAAGTTAGCCTTCTCCTCATCTACCTCGTCGGGAGGACCCGAGCGCAGCACCCGCCAAAAGAAATAACCGGCCATCGCGATGACGACGCCGTTGGCCAAAAGCATGGTTATCAATGCAGCCGTTTTCATAATTGAGCCATTAGTCGTTGCGAATAACAGGAATGTAGCCCTCGCGCTTTCGCTTGCGGTCGGCCAGCCAGACAAGGTAGGCAATGAAGGCAAATACCGCGACCAACAGCCAGCGCGAGGCGTTGACGAAAAGGTGCTTTTTCTTTAACTCGGCAATTTCTACAGGGTCAGTAGCCTTTTCAAGAGCCGCATAAATGTCCTTGTTGGCTATTTTGGCCAAAATACCCCCTTCACCTAGCAGACTTCCCACAAACACAATGATCAGAATGATGGGCGTGATATACTTGATGATATACTTATAAGCAATCGGTACACGGATGTCGGCATTGCGCGTGATTTCAGCCCAGCCCTTGTCCATGCCAAAAATCCAGGCAAACAAAATGATTTCCAGCATCGCAAAAACCACCAGCGACACTGAGCCGGCCCAGTAGTCGTATTCATCAAAGACACCGTATTGGAAAAAGAATACCGTTGGGGCGCCCAACAACAGCGTTAGCCCGCCAAAGACCCAGGCGGCGTGCTCGCGCTTCCAGCCAAACTCGTCGCGCAAAAAACCCATGACCGGTGTGCCCATAGCCAACGACGAGGTGATGCCCGCAAAGAATAGCAGCCCAAACCAGGCCATGCCCGCTAGCGCCGCCAAAATAGGGCCCCACTGCTGGAATAAGTACGGCAACGTGCGAAAACCTAGGCCCAACCCCCCGGTCTGCGTCATCTCGATGACGCGCTCTACGCCTAAATAGCCCACCGAAATGGGAATAAGGATGGCCGCGCCTAGCACTACTTCTACAAACTCGTTCATCCAGCCGGCCGACATGGCGTTGAGCGCCACGTCGTCGCGTTGCCGCAAGTACGAGGCGTAGCACTGAATGCTCCCCATCCCTACCGATAAGGTAAAAAACACCTGACCAGCGGCCGCTAGCCAAACCTTAAAGTCCCAGATGGAGTCAAATTGAGGCGTCCACAGGAAGTTTAGGCCTTCCGTACCCGGGTAAATGGCTCCGTCTACGCCCTCTTTTAGCGTGATGCCGCGAATGGCTAAGAAAATGCCGAAAAAAATCAACATCGGCATGCCAACCTTCGCCGCTACCTCTACCCCACCCGCTAAACCGCGGGAGAGTATCCACGTATTAAGCAGTAGGCAAATCAGCCAAAAGACAATCGGTTCCGCTGTGCCCAAGCTCACGTAGTCGGTGAACATTTGGCTCACAGCCATACTATCATAGCCAGTAAAGGCTCCCGATACCGAACGCCAAACGTACGCCAGCGTCCAGCTCTCTAAGTAACAGTAATAGGCTGCTACTGCCAAGTTGGTGAAAATGCCGAATACTCCCACGTATTTCCACAGCGCGCGCCCGCCGCTGATGTTGTTTAGAATAAAAGGCGTCGAGTGATCGCCATACTTGCCGCCATAGCGCCCCATGCTCCACTCTACAAACAACAGCGGCAAACCCATCAGCAAAAAACAAGTCAAGTATGGGATGATGAAAGCACCGCCGCCATTTTGAATGGCCTGAGCCGGAAAGCGCAAGAAGTTACCTAAACCTACGGCATTACCCGCCATAGCGAGCACTAAGCCAACGCGAGAGCCCCAGTTCTCTTTGCTCATGTGCGAAAATCGTTTTGTTTTTAGGTGTCAAAAAAGAAAGAGCGCATGTTTTCCAGCGGGAAAGATAGAGCGATGTCAGAAAGCTGAGCACAAAAAACTTTCGGTGCATTCCCCAAGTAGAGGCCTTAACGTTCATCCAATGCCCAGCAGTAGTTTTGGGTCAGGGTTCAAAGTAAGCGCTTGACGGTGGCATCGCTGCTCAAACGCCCCTCAGGGGTCAGGCCGCTCAACAGGAGGATGCCCGGCTTTTTGCCCGGCTCGAAGCTGCCCAGCACATCGTCAAAACCCAGGGCTTGTGCGCCGTTGAGCGTAGCCCAGCGCAGCAGGGCCTCAAAGGGCACATAGCTTTGGTAGCGCGCAATAGTTTTCATTTCCTCTAGTACCGACAGCTGCCAGTTCGACGTCAGACTGTCGGTGCCGATGGTCAGGCGGGCGTCGGTTTCCAGAAAATAGCGGTAGTTCGGCAGGCGGTTCTCGATGTAGAGGTTTGCATTCGGGCAGGTGGCCCAAAACACATGGGCACTCCAAGCCTGTGCTGCGCGAATATCGTCAGCAGTCGTCAGGGTGTTATGAACGAACAAGGTGCGCTGCCGCGGATCTAAGTGCTGTAAGGCGAAGTGAATGGATGTCTGCCCAGTTGGCTCGAAGGCGCTTAGGTCAATGCCAAAACGCCCGTAGAAGTCGTAGAAGCCGCCTTTTCCATATAAAAAGAGATCATTTTCGTCTTGGGTCTCTTGGTTATGGATGCTTACCGTTACGGACCGGCCTGCGTTGGCTTGAGCGATTTTCTGGAAAAGCGTTGGGCTAACGCTGTAGGGCGCATGCGGTACGAGTGCCTTGCGACAATTGTGGGCTTCAGGCGCCGCCTCGTACACCGGCATCCAATCGCACATAGCTTTCTCGGCACCCTCGTCTTGAAGGAAGTCAAACAGTTCTACGAAGGTGTAGTAGTGTAGGCGCCCCTTTTCTTTGATAGTAAAAGTGTCGGTCGTGTTGGAGATGTCGCCCACGGCGATGATGCCGTTGTTGAGCATTTCCCTTTCGGCACGTTCGATGGCCTCAGCGATGACTTCGGGCGGGAAGTTGCGCTTGGTCACCACGTCGGTGATAAAGGGAATGAGGCCGGTACCCGTGTTGACAAGGCCTTTCATATGCGAAAGTTCCAGATGGCAGTGCGTGTTTACCAATCCGGGCACGAGAGCACCGTTGAAGTGCTGGACTGATGTCGGGTCGTGGTCGGCTAATCGTTCAATAGCGAGAATACGGCCCTCGGCATCGGTAATGAGAACGCCGTTCTCTACAGGGGCGGAGGAGACAGGGTAAATGCGCTCGGCGGCAAGTTTTCGAATCATGAACGAAGACAGACAGCGTAGTTTGAGCAGGGGGTACTAACCAGGAATATCGTCTGGCGGCTTGTTAGTGCTCTGAAAAATTGGCGGTGCGGGCGGCGCCTTGCGCAACACGCTCGCCTCCGGCTGAGTGAGTACAGGAGCTGGCGGCATTCCAACTGCCGTGCTCCCGCCGGTGCGCGAGGAAAGGTTGCCGCGGAAATTGACCAACTGCTTCAGCAGGTCGTACCAAAACTTAGCGCCCAAAGAGATAGCTAGGGCCGTTGTAAGCCAGCCCACCAATTTGAGAAACCACCAGTTAATGCGCTCTTCGTCGGAAGGCCATTTTACTTCGCTCCACCCGATGCCTAACGGCGAGCGCAGGGCGCCAATATTTTTGCTGATCAATGAGTCCATACGCGCCCGAGCTGCTTGCAGGTCGGGGTTGGTGAGCGCTTCGCCCAAATCGCCGGGCGCAGGCTGGGTCTGCACATATTGTGCGGCTGCGTCGGCGAGGAAATCGCGGAAGGCCGCATTGGTGCTTAGCGAGGAGTAGATGTTTACCACGTCTACATTGAAGATGACGGCTATCAAGAACCCAATAAAAATAAGCCAGCTTCGAATGTTGTTGACATACCACTCAGAGGCCCGCTCCATAACCTCGTTGTACCACTCTTCTACTTTCATGCGAAAGCGCTCCAGGTCGCCCTGCGCCTCTTGGTACAAAAAGATGAGCACCTGCTTGAGGCGCCCTTCCGGCAACTGTTCTAAGGCCTCTTTAATGTCTCCACCTTCGTAAATGCGGGTTTGGTCCAGCAAAATGCCGGAAAAGGTACTTGGGCGAAGGTAAGAAGGAGGCAGCGTCTTGGGCCGCAAAAAGCGCAAGAAAGACGCCTTTTCGCCCATTTGCTTGTAATAAGGGTGTTGGGTAAAGCCCTCAGCAAGGGCATCGCCAAGCATGCTGCGAAGCGCATTGACCAGGTTCTTGCCGCGCAGCGTCAGCAAGCCCGATATCACCTCCATCACCGTAGTGGCCAGCAAACTAAAAAGCAGCAGGACGAAAACGATGCCGATGATGATGGAAAGCAGGCTAAACATAGTGGTATTGTGTTTTCGGTCTCTTCGATACAGGCAGCAAACTTACAGCGTGATTGGCGCTTCAGCCGAATAAATTCCTTACAGGAGTACGCACTGTGAAAGTTGTTTTCAAGGCATTTTTCAGACGACTACGTGCAAAAGTATCCATGCTGTGGGGTATTTCGCCAAGACGGCAAGCGCTTCGAATACTCGGAGTGCAAACCTCCGAGGTTTATCTTTGTTCCACAGCCGACGCAAATTTGCGCACACGCAACCACTATGACTGCATCATCACAAATTGCCGACTTGCTGCACCGTGCACTCCGCTTGGAATGGCTCACTCCAGAAGAAGGCGTTTTCCTCTTCGAACAAGCCTCTACTGCAGACCTGATGTACGTGGGTAACCAGCTGCGCCAGCACCACGTACCCGGCCGCACGGTTACCTGGATCATCGACCGAAACGCCAACACGACCAACGTCTGCATTGCCAATTGCAAGTTCTGCAACTTCTATCGCCGACCCGGCCACGAGGAAGCCTACATCACTACCTTAGAGGAATACAAACAAAAAATTGAAGAAACCTTTGCTTTTGGCGGCGAGCAACTGCTGTTGCAAGGAGGACATCACCCCGAACTAGGCCTCGACTATTACACTCGCCTCTTTCGGGAGCTAAAATCCCTTTACCCGACCCTGAAACTACACGCCCTTGGTCCGCCCGAAGTGGCGCACATCTGTAAACTAGAGGGCATGAGCCACTACGCAGTGCTCAGCGCGCTCAAAGAGGCCGGGTTAGACTCTCTACCCGGTGCTGGCGCCGAAATCCTCAATGACCGCGTGCGGCGCCTTATCTCAAAAGGTAAATGCGGCGCCCAAGAATGGCTCGACATCATGCGCGCCGCCCATCAGCTGCGCCTGACCACCTCCGCCACTATGATGTTTGGCCACATCGAAACCAACTTAGAGCGCATGGAGCACTTCGCCGCCATTCGCCAGGTGCAGTCTGAAAAGCCCGCCGATGCTAAGGGCTTTATTGCCTTCATCCCTTGGCCCTTTCAAGATGAGGATACTATCCTGAAAAAACTCAAGCGTGCGCGCAACGCCGTCACAGGAGATGAATACGTGCGCATGATCGCCATGAGTCGCATCATGCTGCCCAACATCGTCAACGTACAAGCCTCCTGGCTTACGGTGGGCAAACAGGTCGCCCAAGTGTGCCTGCATGCCGGTGCCAATGATTTTGGCAGTATTATGATCGAAGAAAACGTGGTCTCGGCAGCCGGTGCTCGCTTCCGATTTACGGCCGATGGCATCCAGCGCGCCATCCGAGAGGCGGGCTTTGAGCCGCGTCTGCGCAACCAACAGTACGAATTTCGCGAACTGCCTGACAATATCCGTCAGCAAGAGCTGGATAGAGCTGTTCTGGTTGTTGATTGAACAGAAAGCACACCCGCTTCAATGCCCACAGGCTTCTGACAAGCGAGCCATCGCCTTCGCTACGTTTGCGGAGGCCGAGCCTCGCGCAATTGCTCCACTAAGGCCTGCACTTCCTGTAGCGATTTTCCGCGAAAATCGGCAAAGCGATATTCCGGGTAGTGCGCTCGCAGATAGAGAATATAGTCGCGCCGCGTAGGCTCAGCCGGTAGTGCCGCCGGTATGTCTTCCATTTCCACAATGTAGTAACCCTCGCGCTCGAAAGCCGCCAACATTAGCTCTGTCGGCTCTTCTACGTGGCAAAACTGGCATCTCGAGGCATCCAGATGAGCATCCGAAAAGCCCCGCCGAGCTAAGTATTGGCGTCCGTAGGTGCATACTGTGTCGAAGTTAGAGGCTGCTTCCGGCACCAAGATATCGAAGTGCAACGTGGTGCCATCCGGCTGGCGAAAATAGGTATCCCAAACAGCGACTTTCATCTTTCTGAGCAAAGGTGGTGTGTTGAAGGGAAAATGCGCAAGAAAAAGGCGCACAGCTTCATCGTTTTGTCAAGAAATGAGTTCCGTTGATTTCCTTATAAAACAATACCATACTCACTGAAAACCCTACGGCATGTACTCCTTATTGGGCGCGTATATTTTGTTGTCACCTGTTGAACATCTTGTTTGCCCATGGAGAAAAATCTGTTAAACGGAATACCCTAAGAAAGCCGAGCAAATGGCTGCTGCTCACTTTTAGAACTCTTAAGGGGGCCTGTATCCGATTGGTTACTTCTACCCTGTTCGAACGCTCGATACAGGGTGGCTGAGTTTTTGCGAAACAGCAAACCCATGCACGAGTGAAGGCTTCCGGTCGCCTCACTGCCCACAAACGCACTTCGCCTGGAGGCAGGTGTGCTGAATGCCGGCGCCGTTGATCTCGCTGCCGGGCAACTCGAACCAGAACGGCTCGCGTTTGCGCGGTGTTGGCGCGATTTCGTTGAGTGTATCGGCGTCGTGAAGGCGACCATTGACCATGACATAGCGGATGAATTCGGTATTTCGGATGTTTTCCAGCGGGTTTTTATCTAACACGATAAGGTCGGCCAATTTACCGGGGGTGAGAGAGCCGATTTCGCGCTCCATGCCGAGGTATTGGGCGCCGTGAAGGGTAGCACAGCGAAGGGCCTCCAGAGGGGTCATGCCGCCTTGGGCGAGCATCCACAGTTCCCAGTGGGCGGCCAACCCCTGCAATTGGCCATGAGAGCCTAAGTTGATGCGAATGCCGGCATCGAGCATCTTTTTGAGTTGGCGGCTGACGAGGAGGTGGCCGTTTTCGTATTCCTCCTCTGGAATCATGGTTCGGTGGCGGGCGCGCTGATTAAGGATGTGGCGCGGAGTGAAGCGCAGCAAGCGCTCTTTTTTCCAGATGTCCTCTTTCTGATAGAAGTAATATTCGCCGTTGACGGCGCCGTAGCAAACGACGAGGGTGGGCGTGTTGTGGGCTTGAGTGCTGCGCCAAAATTGAATGACGTCGTTGTAAATAGGCGCTACCGGTAGGTTGTGTTCCACTCCGGTGTGTCCGTCGGCCACTTGGTTGAGGTTGTGGTAGAAGAAAGAGCCGCCTTCGGGCACGACGAGCATGCCCAACTCGCGGGCAGCGGCGATGATTTGTTGGCGCTGGTCGCGGCGCGGTTGGTTGTAGCTTTTGACCGAGAAAGCGCCCCAGGCTTGAGTGCGTCTCAGAGCGCTGCGGGCATCGTCGAGGCTATTGACTGGCGCTTTAAAGTCGCCATCGGCTCCGTACAGGATGGTGCCGGTGCTGAATAAGCGCGGCCCTACCATGCGACCGCTGCGAAGCATTTCGGCATTGGAGAAGGCCATTTCCGTGTTCACCGAGGGGTCGTGCATGGTGGTGACGCCGTAGGCTAAATTAGCGTAGTATTCCCATTGCTTTTGCGGATTAAGGCCATGGCGAAAGTTGCCCGAGTGTGCATGCACATCCACAAAGCCGGGTAAGATGGTTTTGCCACGGCCATCGATGCGGTGGCCCGAGCGCGCCTTAGCTTGCAGAGCGAGGTTTTTGCGCCATTCGGCCATGGTGCCCACGAAAACAATGCGATTGTTTTCGACGGCCAGGGCGCCGTTTTCAATGATGCGATCGCCTTCCATTGGGATGATGCGCGCATTTTCAAACGCAATAAAGCCCTTCGGCTGGTCGGCTTCGAGCACAAGGCCAATTTTCTGGCCAAAGGCAGGCAATGGCGGCAGACTGTCAGGAGCCTCGGGCAGAAAGGAAAAGCGCTCCGCAAGGTCTATGGCGAAGTATTCGTCGCCGAGGGTGTAGAACACTTTTCTGCTGTCGGCGCTCCAGTGCAGGTTGTAGCCGGCGTCGTTAGAAATAAGACTGACTGGGAAGGCTTTGGTGTCGGCGCTGAGGTCCAAGGTTTGCCCAGCAGGCGGCCAGGCGCATACGTAGGCCTTGTGCAGTTCGGTGAAGGCTAACCACCGACCGTCGGGGGAGGGCACCCACTGATTGACGTATTTGCTTTTGAACCATTCGCGCCGATCTTGACCGTTAAGGTCGAAGGAGACGAATTTTTTATCTAATGCTCCGAACAGATAGCCTCCGGTGTGCACGTAGATGCGCGTGCCGTCGTGGTTAAAGCGCGGGTTTTCGCCTTCATCGGTAATAAAATGCAGGGTGTCGGGTTGCCTTAGGTCCAGGTAGTAAATACCTGGCTTTTCTATTTTTGAGATGCCCAGTTCATCGTCGCCATCTTGGAAGCGAAATGCGATGCGCTGGCCGTCGGGCGAATATCGGGGCGTTCGGAAGATGCCACCGCGCACGGGAATTTGCTCAGGTCGGCCGTCGGCGAGGCGCACTTGCCATAAAGCGCCGCCCAAAACGTCGTTCCAAGTAACGAAGACAACCTTTTGCCCATCGGGCGAGATATCCGGTTCAAATTCGAGCATGTCTGGATTGGTGGCTTCTGCATCTGCGAAAAGGCAGCGGCCATACGGGCCTCGAATGAGCGGCTCGGGTGTGCCGTCGGGCAGGGCTTTTCGATACAGTTTGCCGGCGGCGTTGAAGACGAGCGTCTGACCGTCGGGGCTGGTGATAGCGTGCCGAATGGCGCGAGCGGTAAACGCCGGCTCGAAGACGCGGTTTTCGAAGCGCACCGTTTCGGCCACGCGTGTGCTGACGGTACAGCGGAAGGTAATGTCGCGCACAGCAAGGTGTTGGCGTTCGCTTAGGCGTTTGAGGTCGAAGTCAATGCGGCGGATTTTGCCGCCAGCCCAGATGACGATGCTGCGCGCAGAGCTGCCGGCAGATACAGGCATCCAGGCATAGCCCGGATAGACGCCGAAGATAGTCCAAGCTTCTTGCTGGTCCTTGTCTAATCCCCTGTAAAGAGGATACTCTTTGCCGGTGGCGAGTTCGCGCACAAAGAGGACCGATTGGGTGTCCTCGCGGCGCACAAAGGCGAGCCATTGGCCGTCGGGGCTGATTTGCGGTCGGCAGGCTCCGCCTGAGCCTCCGGTTACCGTAGTTACTTTTCCCGTCTGACGGTCGTAGCGCCGGATGGCAAAGATCTGCTTAAGCGGGTCTTTATTGTATTGGAAAAATCCGCCCCCGTAGAGGTCCTCGCTGAAGTAGATGTAGCGCCCGTCAGGGCTGACCGATGGCTCGTTGACGTCTTGTTGGTCGTTTTTTCGCTTGGTGAGCTGTACGCCCTCACCGCCGGAGAGGTGATAGAGCCAAATTTCCCCCGCTCCCAGCGATCGAGTGCTGGTAAAGTGCTTGCGCGCTACAAAGTATTGTCCATCGGGCATCCAGGCGGGGTTGTTAAGCAGGCGAAAGGTTTCTTTCGTGACTTGGCGTGCTTCAGAGCCGTCGGCATTCATGACCCAGATGTTGTCGCCGCCGCCGGCATCGGAAGTAAAGAGAATCTGGCGCCCGTCGGGCGAAAAACGCGGCTGTACCTCCCAGGCTAATCCTGAACGCAGGCAACGCGCCTCGCCACCCGAAATGGGAATCGCATAAATATCGCCCAACAGGTCAAAGACAACCGTCTGACCGTCGGGACTGACGTCTACGTTCATCCATGTGCCCTCTGTGGTGATGAACGACACCTCCCGGAGCGGAATGCCTTCCGGAGCCGAAACCTCCCACTTCTCTTTGTCGGCCTGGGCTTGCAGGCTAACAGCAAGCAAAATGACAGCAATCGAGCAGAGCAACAAGCGCTTCATAAATACTGAAACAAATAAGTAGGCGGCAAACATAGGTAATTAGTGGCGATTACCGCACGCACTCATTTGAACCCAACTATCGCCTACCAGTAGGAGCGAATAGGGAACCGTCTGACCAACGCTGCCGTGTCGGACGTCGGCTGTGCCTCGAAGCGCTCGCCGTACCACAGCAGCACTTCGGCAGTCTCTTCGGTTATTTGCCGCACCTCGTGGTCATGATTTGTAAGAAGGCTATACTGAATGACTCGTCGCACGATGTCCCGGTCGCCATCGTCGTCGTAGTCCAACAGCCAGCTTCCAACGAGCATTTGGCCACTTTCGCCTCCATACCATTCGGCCAACGTGTGCCGAGCGGTGAACACCCGCTTGCGCCGATTGTATAGTAATAGAGAAATGTGCTTGAACCACAATTGCTGGATATACACTACGCAAGCCTCTACATTTAGGCTCAGCGAAAAGCGCCGCAGCCCCCAAATGCGATCAACTCCACCAGCCTCAGCCACGTATGCGATCTCCTGTAATAGGGCAGAGTCCAACACACTGAAAAATAGCGCCGCTGGTATTGAGTCTCCAACAGGGTCTGGGTCGTTTTCGCCTGGTACCTCCACGCGCAGCGTATCAGGGATGGCTAGAGGAGCGAAGAAGGCTAGGAAATCAGCCTGACCTGGTGCAGATGGGGTAGGGCTTTGGCAGGCGACTGTCAACGACAGAACGCAAGCCAGGATAGCTGGGTAATTGTGGAGTGTGTAGTGCATGGAGCAAAGGTATAGACACAGGAACGGGAGCACTCCGGAATATGACACTCTGCCAACTGCGGCTTGACGCCATTGCTTTGGATGGGCGCAATGTTTTTCTCTGTGATGAGGCTTCCCTTACCTCTCGCAGGATGTCCGCTCTAACATCATATTCTGGTATTTAAAAAGCCAGATGCAGTAAGGCCTCATTTCTCTTTGTCTAAATTTTAAACAAAAAATGATGGTGAGTACTGTCATTTTATGGGCCCAAAGCCACCGCTTATGGGCGATAGGTCTTTTCATTTTACTGAAAGCACTAGTAAGTTTTTTGGCGTTTCATGGTGGCGTAGCGGCAGCGATGATGAGCTACATCCTACCTGCCGATCCGATAGGATGGTTCCTAGGTGTGTTGGCACTTTTCGTTGCGTGGACCTATCCACCGAAGGCCCTGAAGAATCGCTTAGGCCGTGAAGCCTTCTACTATCGCCGTAAGGCGGCAGATTTTGCCCTGGTCGTGATATGTACGGCCCTTTGGTTCCTGCTCGGCAACCGTATCTCGGCGCCTCTGCTTTCAACAATTGCTCAGAGCGACACTTCCTCTGTAATGTCAACGGGTCCTGTTGTGCTTGGAATGTTGCCTAAGGGCGAAAACCCGGCTACGCTCAAGCCCACAAGATCTGACGAGAGAACAGCAAAAACACGCACGATTAAACAAAGGTGGAATAACTTTAAGCTTAATCTGGTCGCTAAAGCGGTAAATAGAGTAGAACGGGTTCTGGCCAGCGTCGCTAGTGACCACAAAGAGCCATTGGAGGTAGTGGTGTTTAGAATTCTACTCACCCTGCTTGCCATAGCCCTTTTCGGAGCCATCCTTTATGGAATTGCTGTACTCTCCTGCATGCTGGCGTGCAATGGCGCAGACTCGCTAGCGGTCCTCCTTTTAGCCATAGGAGGTACAGTGGGCGATATTTTCTTGTTAGTATATCTATTGAAGGTCATATTCAAGAAACGAGAACATCCTAACCCCTGAGAAAAACGGGAAAACTCCTTAAAAGAGACTAGACGTTGCCCCGTTTTAGTTGTTCCGACTCTACAAAATGCTTTCCACGTAAGTTAGCGTGTGCTAAGGTGATAAGGGCCGCCGCTACCTGGTCGGCATGAATGCCTCGGTATCGCGGTGGGATGAGGGGACGGAAGAGCCGCTCCAGTGCGATGCCGATGCGCTCCCCCATGCGAAATTCGGCGCGTTTGCCCAGGAGCAGGGATGGTCGGGCGGAGATGAAGGTCTCAAAGCCCAAGGCCGCCAATTGCTGTTCCAGTTCGCCTTTCATGCGCAGGTAGAATGAAGGTGAGCGGGCGTTGGCACCTACCGACGAGACCAGAAGGTATTGCCGCACGCCGTTGGTATGCGCGATATGCCCAAGGGTTAGCGGATACTCCACATCCACGCGGTATTGAGCGGCTTTCGAGCCGGCCTTGCGCCGCGTTGTGCCTAAGGCGCAATAAAGGTCATCGGCACGCACGACTTCCGGGTCGGGGTGCTCGAAGTCAAACACGATGGAGCGCAGCTTCGGGTGTGCTGTGGTTAGCGGGCGGCGCGTCAGGGTTACTACGGTGTCGTAATGCGGGTCGTCGAGTAAGCGCTGGAGCAGATGCTGGCCGACCAAGCCTGTAGCGCCGAGGAGAAGAGCGGTTTTCATCGTCAATTCATTTTGAGAAAAATACGAGGCGGCAGTGAGCGTAAAACAAAGCGCTATTCCACAAACTCAATGACCTCTTTTTTGTCTAAGCCCCATCGGGCCAGCCAAGTGTCAAAAAGCGCATACACCACCGGCACGAAGATAAGCGACAGAAACATCGAAGAACTTAGGCCGCCGATAATGGCCCAAGCCAGGCCGACTTTCCAGGCCGAGCCAGCGCTGGTGGACAGGGCCAGCGGCAACAAGCCGATGATCATAGAGATGTTTGTCATGAGTACGGGCCGGAAGCGCAGTTTGGTGGCCTGCAAGAGGGCTTGCGTGAGGCCCATGCCGCGCTGTTTGAGGTGGTTGGCAAAGTCTACGACCAAAATGGCGTTTTTGCCGACCAAGCCAACCAGCATCAGCAGCCCTAACCCGGTGAATACGCTGAGATTTTGCTGGGCCAGCGCCATGGCTAAAAAAGCACCGATGACCGACAGCGGAATAGAAAGCAAGACTACGAAGGGATACATCCAGTTGTCGTAGAGGGCTACCATGACTAGGTACACCAGCACCAGAGAGGCCCATAAAGCGAAGCCTATAGAGCCAATGCTTTCCTCTTGCCGCCGCAGTTCGCCGCCGAACTGATAGTGCGCCCCGGCAGGTGGTCGCAGGGCCATCACTTTCGCCTTCACTTCGCGGGCTACTGTGCCAGTGGGCCGACCAATGACGGATGCTGAGAACTGCACCGAGGGTAGGCGGTCGCGGCGCTCTAGGCGCGTCGGCCCAAAGCCCTCGCGCACCTCAGCAAATTGGCGAATAGCCACGGGCACCCCCAGGGGATTGACAATCGTCAGGTTGCGGATGTCTTCGGCACTGCGCCGGTCAAAGGCATCTAAGGCTATGCGTATGGGGTATTCGTTGGTTCCGTCGCGAAAGCGGGCATCGGTGTTGCCGCTAAAAGCGGTCTGAAGGGTTAGGCCCAGTTGGGCCATTGTCAGCCCGTATTCAGCCATGCGCTGACGGTTGACCACGACCTGCACCTCTGGGTTGCCCGTCTCTACGCTGGGCGTTATTTCTACGCATCCAGGCACACTTGCCATGACGCGCATCACCTCCTCAGACATAGCCAACAAGCTGTCTAAGTCAGGGCCATTGAGGCGCACTTCTATAGGCGCAAACGATAGGCCCAAAATGTCAATGGGATTGGCGCGGATTTTTGCGCCGGCAACGGTTTCCTCTAGCTTCAGCTTCGTCCGTCGTGCAAATACATCCGTCGAGATGGCACGTGGATGTGGATAGGGCGCCAACTGAACCAAGATTTCCCCTATGTACGGCGCGTTGAGGCCAAAAGACTTGGTAGAGGTACCCACTGTAGAGAATAGTCGCTCTACGTGCTTCTGCTGGCGCAGCCACTCCTCTACCTGCCGCATTACAGCATCCGTCTGAGCCAGCGAGGCTGTTTTGGGCAGTTCTATCTCAATGAGGAATTCCCCGCGTTCTCCCGACTCGATAAAAGCATTGCCTATAAATCCCGACGTTACCAACCAGCCAGCGCCAGCGCCTAAAAGCCCCATGAGTAACAGCACACTTGCCTTCGTTTTCCAGCTGCGCAACGCCCAACGCAGCGCCAATACAAACGCATTGGCTAAGCGATCTAAAAAAGCCTCGAAGTGCAGCACCAAACGCCCAGCCCAATTTCGCCCCTCAAAGCGGTGCAACTTGCCCACGCGCGAGGCCAACCAAGGCACTAATGTGAACGAGACCAACAACGACATCAGTGTGGCGACCAACACTGTCATGCAAAATTGGCGCAGTAGGTTGGGTACAAGTCCCGTCGTAAAAATGATGGGCAAAAAAACTACCACGTCCACCAGGGTAATGCTGATGGCCGTAAAACCGATCTCTTGTCGTCCATCGTAAGCCGCCTGCACGCGGTTCTTGCCCATCTCCAAGTGGCGATAAATGTTCTCAATGACCACAATAGCATCGTCAACCAAAATGCCGATAGACAGCGACAAGCCCAGCAGTGACATCATGTTGAGCGAATAGCCCGCTAGCTTCATCATCACAAACGTGCTGATGATGGAAGTCGGAATGGACACCAATACAATGGCCGCATTGCGCAAGCTGTGCAAGAACAACAGCATGACTAACGCCACCAACACTACGGCCATAAGCAGATCGTGGATGACGGCGTCTGTCGCCTGGCGGATGAACACCGTTGCGTTAGAGACAACTTCAAACCGCAGTCCTTCTCGTTGGTAGCTTTGTTCCAATTGCGCCATCTTTTTCAATAGTAGACGGCTCATCTCTACGGCATTGGCATCGCCCTGTTTGCGCACCTCCAAAGCCAAGGTAGGTTCGCCGTTGACTCGGCTAAAAGCTTCTGGTTCGCGTGTGCCGTCTTGCACGTCGGCGATGTCGGACAAATAGATTAAACCGCCTTGGCGCGAACGCCCTACCACCAAGCGGCGCAGCTCCTCTAGCGTGCTGATCTTGCCCGCCAGTCGAATGCGCACCTGTGTATCGCCGCTGACCACTTTACCCGTAGGAAACTCTAAGTTCGAGGCCTGAATAACTTGCGCCACCTGAAGCAACGACAACCCATATTGCTCCAGCCGCGAGCGGCTGACGTTCACCCGCACTTCGCGCATCTCGCCGCCCAAGATGCTGATTTGGGCCACTCCACGCACTTGCGTCAACTCCGGTAGTAATCGGTTCTTCACCATATCGTAAAACTCCGCTCCGGCCAAATGAGAGCGCACCGCAATGCGCATGACGGGCAGCTCCGAAAGCGCAAACTTGTTGACAACTGGCGGACGCACCTCCCGCGGAAGATTGGGCAAAATCTGATTGAGCCTGCGCTGCAATTCCTGCACCGCCCAGTCTAAATCCGTCTCCTGACTCAGCTCCAGCGCAATGAAGCATACGCCTTCATTTGAGCCTATTTGAATGAGCTGTACGCCTTCTAACGAAGCAACTACGTCTTCTAAAGGGCGCGCTACAGCATTTTCCACCTCCGCTGGCGAGGCTCCAGGGTAAACAGCCATCAAAGTAATAACAGGTGGATCGAACTTGGGCACCATCTCTATGGGCAGGCTCAGATAACTAGCAATGCCCATAAACATTAGCACGGCAAATACGACGATCACCAACGAGGGACGACGTATGGAAAGGGCGGTCAGATTCATCGCTACTTGTGCCAAATACGGCTTTAGGCGGCAAAACTAAGGCGAGTGCAGCCCTATCAATAAAAAAGTACTGATTTCATCGGCACGCCGCCATATTCTCGCGTCTCAGCTGGCTTTACCAAGACCCAACATAGCTTACTTGTGGCTTACTGTTGGTTCAAAAACTTAGGCAAGGCAAGACCTCTCGCTCAAACCTTTTTCATTCACAATAACCTCGCTGGTGCCATTGTCAAATGTTTAGGATGCTCTATCCTTGTGGGGACTTGCGCACCAAGGCGCCACACGCCGCGCAACGTTGTGACCTATCCAGGCGTAATGATAGATAAATACAAAGACGACGAAAACAAGATAGGCGATCTGCTTCGCCAATGTAGGCAGCGCAAGCAGAGCGCTCAACATCAGCTGTTCCAAATTTTTTACAACTATGCCATGAGCATCGCTCGGCGCTATGTGAGCAATACTGAAACGGCAGAGGAAGTGGTCAACGATGCTTTTTTTAAGGTCTTTACTAAGATTGATTTATACGAAGAAAGCCTACCCTTTCGCTTTTGGCTGCGCCGCATCGTCATCAACACCGCTATTGACCGCTTGCGCGGCACCCTCAAAACACACGAAAGCAGTACACACTACGAGCAGCAAGCGCTTGTCATAGAAAGCAGTGTTGTAGAAGACCTTACGCGCGAGCAGATTTTAGCGGCACTCGATCGCCTACCACCGGCCTATCGGACGGTCTTTAATCTCTTTGTCGTCGATGGCTTTTCTCACGAGGAAATTGCCCAAATGTTGAACATCAGCTCAGGAACCTCCAAATCAAACTTAGCACGTGCCCGACAGCACTTGCGCGCTTTGTTTTCTGACGATTTTGAATTCAAAAAGTAGTTATGCGTGATTTAGACAAGTACCTAGCTGACCGCCTTAACGAGGAGAGCGCATTTTCAGGGCGGGAAGCCAACTGGCGAATGCTGACTTATCGCTTAGAAGCTGCCGCCGCACGGCACGCCCTCGCGCGCTGGCAAGTGGCCGCCAGCGTCCTCTTGCTGAGTTTCTTAATGGCCAGCGGGTCGGCCTATTGGTTTTACCGAGAAAGTGAGGCAAGAGCTGCCCAGTGGGCGGAAGCTGCAGCATTAATGGAAACTACTCTATCAAAGACAGCGGCGCCTTTAGCTGTGGTTGTGCCCCAAAAAATGCGCTCAGCACCCCCTGATAGATCCTTTGCTAGGCCTGAGCGCGACCTACTTCTCCCTCTTCCCGTCTTGCTGCCTTCTAAGGCCACTCCGCTCCCCGTTGTACTCATGGCAGAGCCCACTGTGGACGATGCGCCTACCGCCGAAGCAAGCGCGGCCAAGGTGCTGCCCTTCCTTCATCCGAGAGATTGGCAACCGCTGCAATACCTCCCTCCGCCCATCCCTCATCCAACTTTTGCTCCGCGCCGCCGCGGAAGCCGTTTGTGGATAGGCCTGCAAGGTACGGTAGGCACCCCTGAGCCACGCCCTGGCATCTCCTTGCTCCAAGGTGCTGGCGTGGGCGTAGAATACCGCGCTTTCGGTCAGTTGTGGCTCACTGCCTCCGCCGACTGGCTGGCTTACGATGTGCAACACTCCGATTACCTACCTGCAGCATTCTACCGGGAAAATCCGCCCAAGGCGTTCAAGATTATCCTCGGAAAGCCCCCCGCTCCTTACCCACTCTACAATGTGGTGGCCAACCAACGCCTGCGCTTGTGGAGCACTGGTTTGCGCTATCGCATTCCGGTGCATTTCTGGTTGCGCCCCTCCGTTCACGTAGCCCACACTTGGGCAGACGTCTCGCCAGCGGTTTATAACTACACCTTTGTGGACACCCTGCCCGGAACGCCGCCCAAAACAGTATCCTTCTCTTCGGCACAGTCCACTTCGGCCTATTCCGTCCGAGGCTTGTGGCGCTTTGGCCTCGCACTGGAGCGCGAAACCGACGAGTGGGCCTTCCGATTGGGTATCAGCCGTCAAGCTGCTTTTCGATCCGATTTCTACGATACTTGGCTGGTGCAAGGCGGCATCTGGTACAAGTGGTAAGGCCCCCTTCGCCACAGGTGCATTATCTTTGTGCGGCCATGGATGTTCTTAAACAACACATTGAAGCCCTGATTTTTGTGTCGCCACAGCCTATCGCCATCGCCGACATGCGAGCGGCGCTCACAGAGGCCTTGCAAAGCGAAATCACCGATGGCGATATCTGGCAGGCCATCGCCCAACTGCGCGAGCAGTATCAGGCTCCCCAGTATGCCTTCGAATTGGTCGAAATCGCCGGTGGCTTCCAGTTTATGACTAAAGGCGCTTACCATCGCACCGTAGCTTCTTACTTGCGCCAAACCGCGCGGCGTCGCTTGTCGCAGGCCGCGCTGGAAACACTGGCCATCATCGCTTACAAACAGCCCGTTACTAAGAGCGAAATAGAAGCCATTCGCGGCGTCAACTGCGACTATGCCTTGCAAAAACTTTTGGATAAAGAACTTGTTGCCATCGTCGGACGTAGTGAAGGCCCTGGGCGCCCTCTCCTGTACGGCACTTCTGAGAAGTTCATGGACTATTTAGGCATCAAGCACCTGAATGACTTGCCCAAACTCCAAGACTTTAAGGAAATCGAAAACTCGGTTGGGCAACCGCTCGACACCTTAGAGGCGCCCACCTCCGAATCTATTCACCGCGAAAATTAACCGGCCATGGAACAAAGGGCACTGGTCAATCGCGTCGCGCAAAGCGGCCTCATCACCCTCGACTTAGAGACCTTTTACCCCGAAGGCGAAATCATCGCCTTCGACCTAAAGGACTACCTGTTTATGGGCCTCATTCTCAAAGAAAAGGATTTCCGAGAGGCGCTCAAGACACACGACTGGACGCAGTATGCGGGCAAGAATGTGGCGGTCTTCTGCTCGGCCGACGCCATTATTCCTATGTGGGCTTACATGTTGGTGGCCACTCACGCCGCTCCTCACGCGCGCGATGTCTTTCAGGGTCGACCCGAACAGTTTGTAGAGGCGGCGTTTCTGAAAAAAATCGCCGCCTTAGACCTCACGCCTTACGAAGGTAAGCGCTTAGTCGTCAAAGGGTGTAGCGATCGACCCATACCTCCGTCGGCCTATGTAGAAATTGCACGCCGCCTACAGCCCATCGCTTTAAGCATTATGTTCGGCGAGCCGTGCTCTACCGTTCCTATCTACAAGCGCCCTATTCAGGCCACTCTTCAACCTTAAATCTGTGCTCTTATGGTGAACCGCACCTTGCTCATTCTGAATATCCTCTTAGCCCTGGGTCTGGTGGGCATCTTTTTACTTTCGTTTAAGGGCAATGAAGGCGGGGGAGGTTTCCCTGCGCCACCGCAAACCATTCGCTCCATTGACCTGAACAAGGACTACGACTTTTGCGGAGAAAAGTTCCCTATGAACAACTTCGATGTGCGCCAACGGCTCGATGCAGAGCTGTTGCGCAACGTGTATTTTCACTCTTCTACCCTTTTGGCGCTTAAACGGGCCAATGCGCTCTTTCCGGTCATCGAACCCATTTTGAAGGAAGAAGGCGTGCCCGAAGATTTGAAATACCTGGCTGTAGCCGAAAGCAACCTAAGCAATGCTATCTCGCCTGCCGGCGCGCGCGGCGTTTGGCAATTTATGAAAAGCGCTGCCGAGCAGTATGGCCTCGAAGTGAACGACGAAGTGGATGAGCGCTACCATCTGGAAAAAGCCACCCGAGCCGCCTGCCGCTACCTACTTCGCCAAAAAGAGCTGCTCGGCAGCTGGGTGCTGGCTGCGGCCGCCTACAACGGTGGTCCAGCGCGCATCAGCACGGAGATGAAAAACCAGCGCGCCCGCTCTTTCTTCGACCTCAATTTAGCCGCCGACGAGACAATGCGCTATCCCTTCCGGATTGTCGCCCTAAAAGAAGTCATGCAAAACCCGGAATACTACGAGTATCGCATCGAAAAAGACCACCTCTACGACCCATTGCCGCCCTACAAAGTAGTGAAAGTGGATGGCCCGGTGAACAGCTGGGCCGACTTTGCCGCTGAACACGGCGTGTCGTACCGCATGTTCAAGCTGTACAACCCTTGGCTGATCGACAACAAACTCACCAACAAAGCGCGCAAAATCTACGAAGTGCGCATACCGCGTTAATTGCCTCATTTACTATGGCCTACACCGAGTCCAATATGTTGCCTTTGGGCACTCCAGCTCCAGACTTTCAACTTCCTGAGCCTGCCACGGGGCGCATAATCAGCCTTAGAGACATCGCCGCCGATGCTCGCGCCACCGTGGTGATGTTTTTGTGCAATCACTGTCCTTACGTGCTTTACGTCAACCCCGAAATTGTACGTATAGTGGAGGAGTATCGGCCTAAAGGCGTCGCTTTTGTGGGCATCAACAGCAACGATGCCCAAGCCTACCCTGAGGACGCTCCGGAGCGAATGCCCGCACACGCTAAGGCCGTAGGGTATACCTTCCCTTATCTTTACGACGAAACTCAGGAGGTTGCTCGCGCTTACGATGCAGCTTGTACCCCCGACTTTTATGTATTCGACGCAGACTTGAGACTCGTCTATCGAGGCCAATTAGACAGCAGTCGGCCTAAGCGCAATCCTATTCCGCCCACGGGTGAAGACCTGCGTGCCGCCTTGGATGCCGTGCTGCAGGGGCTGCCAGTACCTGCCCAGCAGCGTCCCAGCGGCGGATGCAACATCAAGTGGCGGGCAGCTTAACCTTGCACCCTCTAACTCTTTAGGCTCAACTCAGAGCATTGCTTTGAGCCAAGCTACGCCACACAGCGGCGAGGCGTGCTCTTGTTCTTCTGCCCGGACAAAGAAGTAGACATCTTGCCGCTTCTTGCTTACAGGCCAAGCTTTTCGGTTGAGTTCAAGCGTAATTTCTGCGAGGCCACCTCCCGTACCCGAAGAGGGCAAGGGAGCAGTGGCCGCCAATGGCCCGTCGGGGCTGCCAAGGCGCAACTCCATGCGCCCTCGACCGCTGTGGTTGCGCGCAGGGGAGGTTTCTACCGCTAAGGAAAAGCCCTTTAGCCCTTGTGGGTCAATGTTCTTGAGCATGAAGAAGTCGTTCGCCCGCATTTCGCATAGGCGGACGGTCGCGTTGTTGAGCGGGCGCTCATATACCTTTATCCCCTTGGCGAGGCTATCGACGGCAGTGATGTTGAATTGAGCGGGCCGCAGCCATACGAGCGCTTCGGCGGTTTGCGGGGGCAACGAGGGCGCTCCTCGGTCGGTGTAGCGCGCATAAAGCACGTACTTCCTTGGTGCTTGTCCGAAGGAAGAGGTTTGGGACACAAGCGTTCCGCATCCGAAAGGCTGTTTAGGCGGTTCGTTGAGGCTTAGGATCCAGCGCACCATGTCCGCAATGTCGGCTTTAGCCAGCTGAGGGTGTGCGCTCATGGCCACCTCTCCCCAAACCCCCTTGCCGCCTTTTAGGATTTTTTCGATTAAATAATCTAACGCTTTGGGATCGCCCTGATAGCGTCGGGCGACGTCCTGATATGCCGGGCCGTTCACCTTTCGCTCTACGGCATGACAGCTGCGGCAATCGGACTCATTCACCAGTTTTTGCCCGCGAGCGATGGGGGCCTCTGTGGGTGGATTTGTGCGTTTGGGAGGGCGTTTGAAGGCAGCGCCTTCGGGCCAGACGCCTACAAACACCTCGACATCGGTGGGCAAAATGCGGCCATCGGCCAGCGAGCCATCTTCAGGGTCCGAGACATGCAGCGCATACTTAAGGGTATCGCCTGGGCGATAGAAGGAGCCATTTTTGCCCGAAAAAAGCCATTCCACTAAAGGCGGTTGGTTGGTGGGCTGGGTTTGGGCAACCTCGTCGGTATGCGAGTCGTTGCGTACGTAGTCAATGCGACTTAAGCAGGCGTCGGGGTTAGCTGTAAACCATTCCGTGCCGTATTCAAGTACCCACAAGGAGCCATTTTTGTCGATCAGCATGTCAATAGGGCGGCCGAGCCGTACGTTGGCAGCTACGGGCTGCATACCTACGTATTGGTCGAGCGAGTCCAGTTCGACGGCCATGATCCAGTTGCGCATCCATTCGTAGATGAGGATTTTGCCGTCGAAGCGCTTGGGCAATCGCGTTTGAGGAGGGTATTCGTCGCAATAGTAAGCTGGCCCGCCCATGGCGCAGCGCGTGCCGTTGAGCAAGAGAGGAAACAGCTCACTGCTTTTGAAGGGATACCAAATGATGGGCGGCTGCGCGGGCGGCAAATAGCGGTCGCCCGTATTGTTAGGCGAGTTGTTTTCGGGCTTCTCTGGTCGGAAGTACGGTCCGGAAACGCCAGTCGCATAATCGTATTGACGATAGGGTAGGTTAGGCCCTACGCAGTAGGGCCAGCCGTAGAAGCCGGCGCGGCGAGCGATGTTGATCTCGTCGTAACCTTCGGGGCCGCGTAGGCTATCGGCTACGCCAGCATCTGGGCCGGGTTCGCCCCAGATGAGCAAGCCGCGTCGGTGGTCAATATCCATGCGGAAAGGGTTGCGGCAGCCCATGATGTAGATTTCGGGTCGGCCTCGGCCCCACCACCTTTGGGCGCGCTGCGGATAGTCAGCGGCAATGGCCGCTGGAGGCTGCTTGCGCTTCGGATAGGCAATGCCTTCCCACGCTGGGTCTCGTAGGAGGTCATGAGCACCGCAGTACATGCGCACGTCTTCGTCGATGTAGAGATTGCCCGCTGGGCATAGGTACGAGCCATCAGGCAGCGGCTTAATGCGCAGGATTTTGCCGCGCAAATCCATCGAATTAGCCGCTGATTTCTGGGCATCGTACTGTTTTTTATCGAGGCGTGCATCAATGGCAGCATAGCCGTCGCCGTAGTGATTGGTATTATCGCCCGTGGCCAGATAGAGGAAGCCCTGTTTATCGAAGCGAATGCAGCCGGCCGCGTGTAGGGTTTTCAGGTCGCGGTCGGTGGGTACCTCCAAAATCACTTGCTCGGTTTCGAGGTGAAGTATGTCGTCTTTAAACATGAAGCGCGACAGGCGGAGGGCGTTGTTATGCGGCTTTTTTGCCGGTGCATAATAGAGGTATATCCAGTGATTTTCTTCCCATTTCGGGTCAACGGCTATGCCGAGTAGGCCTTCCTCGTTTTTGTAAAACACTTCGAGCTCGGCTATCTTGTTCAGCTGCCCGTCGGCCGGGTTATAGCTTTTAAGCGCACCGCGGCGCTCTACGAAAAGGATTTTGCCATTGGGCAGTAGCGCCATAGACATTGGCTCATAGAGGTTACAAGCAACCGACGTTTTGACAAAGCCGCTTTCAGTTTCTTGGCTGGCTTGAAAAGGCCGGTGCTCGCCTAGGGCAATGGGCTTGCCCACGCCAATGGCATACCGGAGGCCGCCCTCTAAGTGTTGTAAAAAGGCCGGCTCGCTGTAGGAAGCTGTCGTGTGGCCCATAACCGTGACGAAGGTGCGTCCGCCGTCGAACTCGCGATACCAGCTCACCGGATGAAAAGCGCCCATTTTACCGCCGGTACAACTACTCTCTTCCAGTGAAATCAACACGTGAAGGTCGGGCAGCACATTTTTCAGGTTCATCCATTCGTCGGTGCGCATCCATGCGTGCTCCAGATGCGTTGTGGCGGGGTGTTCGCTGTCGAATACCGTCAGCAAAGCCTCCTGTTTGGGCATAAGGCCGTCGTATTCAGCGCCCACCAATTGTCGATACCAGGGCCAGCTGTGCTCTGTATCTATGGCAGTGTAAACGCCTACAAAGCCGCCACCACTTTGAATGAAGCGTTCGAAAACGACCTCTTGTGTTGGGGCCAAGACGTCGCCCGCCGTCAGGAGGAACACTACGGCAGCGTATTGGCTGAGGTTTTCTTCCGTAAAATCTTCACCCCACTCCGTGGCGTCGGTTGCCCAGCCGTTGCGCGCGCAGATTTGCTGCACTGCCTCCATGGCTGCCGGCAGGCATTCGTGGGCGTAGAATTCGGTTTTGTGGAAAATTAGCACGCGTGGGCGATTATCTGAGGTACGGCATCGCCAGCTGAGCAGCAAAAGCGAGATTAAAAAGAGGATGGTGTAAGAAAGCTTCCGCATAGACTAATTTATCATTCGATGCTCGGAATTTTTCCCAAAAGCGTGCCGTTTTTTCGAACGAGCAATAAAAAAAGCCGCTAGAGCACTTTCGTGTCCAGCGGCTAATAAACCCCAAAAAACCAAATGAAAACTATTCTTAAAAGCAGCCTTTGCCGCTCTTTTTTGCTATTTGCAGGACAAATGTAAGATGGTTTAAACAGTTCGTGCAAGATTTTGGACAAAAAAAAATTTAAAAAAAATCAACAGCCAGATGTGGAAAAGTTAAAGGATGGATTTAAAAAATTGATAATCAGCGTTTTTTAAGTGTTCAGGCTTTTTTGCAAAGCTTCCAACTTCACCAGGCATTCTTCATACTCCTCTTGTGGTTTTGAGTCAAAAACGATGGCGCTGCCTACATGGCAAGAGACGTAGCCGGCGCTGGCGCGGTAGAGAATGCTTCGGATGACGACGTTAAAGTCGAAGTCACCTTCTGGCGAGAAGTACCCTACAGCGCCGGAGTATAATCCGCGGCGGGTGTGCTCGTAATGCTCAATTAATTTCATGGCTTGAATTTTAGGCGCTCCTGTCATGCTTCCCATCGGGAAGGCGTCGCGCAGGGCGGCGAAGGGTGAGGCCTCTGGCGCCAGTACACCGGAGATGGTCGAGATCATCTGATGCACTGTAGGGAAGGTGTAGATTCCGAAAAGTTCTTCGACGACGACGCTGCCCGGCAGGCAATGGCGCGCCAGGTCGTTGCGCACTAAGTCTACGATCATGGCGTTTTCGGCGCGCTCCTTTTCGCTGTAGCGGAGGGTTTGGCGCAATTGGTCATCTATCTTGGGGTTGGTCGAGCGGCGGCGCGTACCTTTAATGGGCTGTGAGAACAGTTGTTGCCCTCTTTTGGCTAGAAAGCGCTCAGGGCTGGCGCACATTAGGTAGCGGTCGTGCCAGCGCAAGAAAGCGGAGAAAGGCGCAAGTGCGCGAGCGTTGAGTTGTTCGAATACATCCAGCGGTTCTAGGCGGGTCTCTTCGGCGTAGAACTCTTGACATAAATTAACTTCATAGACCTCACCGGCGGCAATATGCTCTCGCAGAGCGGCGACCGCTTCTAGGTAGTGGCGTTGGCTCATGCGCGGGTTCAGCAAAACGCTTGTTTGCTGGCGAGTGGTGGTTGGGCGGTGTTGCGGCACCTCCTTAAATACAGCTTCTGGCGAGGAGGCTATCGAGTGGATCTCTACCACATGCTCTGCAGAGGGGGCAGCAGGGCGGATGCCAATGACGATTTCGGGCCGAAAAAAATACAGATCGGGCAGGGCGATGCCGTCGGGATGATGCGAGTGTAGCGCCTCGACTTCATTTTTCAAGTCATAGCACAGGAAGCCAAACAGCCAGTCGCGGTGTTGGTTGTAGAAGGACTGTAGTTGGCTAAAGGCAGCACCGCTTTCAGCAGATAAGGCATCGGAAACTCCGACGGCAAGCAAGCATTCCCACTGGGTTTGGCGCCAATAGGGTAGGGCAGTGGCTTGGTTTTTAATGGGCAGGGCGCTGGCGCTGTTGCTGTCGAGATACAGGCTCACCGGGAAAGTTTTTGCCCACGCGCGCAGCGAGCGCTTGAACGCCTCCACGTCAGAGACAGAAAAAAGCGCTGTGTTTCTTTTCTCACTGCTCATTTTCTACTTCTTCTATATCGGTGGGTTGCCAGAAGCGCTGCTCGAAATCCACGATGCGATTGTCCACGATGGGTACGCCTTCGCTTTCCAGCAGTTGCTGCATTAGAGTGGGCGTAGAGAAATGTAGCCGGCCCGTGAGCTCGCCCTTTCGATTGACGACGCGATGGGCGGGCACGTTAGCGGTGCCGAAGCTGTGGTTGAGGGCCCAGCCCACCATGCGAGCCGAGCCGAGGGCGAGGTAGTCGGCAATGGCGCCGTAGGTAGTTACGCGGCCACGTGGGATGCGGCGGGTTACGGCGTATACTCTTTCTATGTAGTTGCTCATGCTTTGGGGTGCTCACCAGACGAATTCCACCTGCTGTGTGATGTCCGGATGTAGGCTTAGGGCCACAGGGCAAGTGTGCGCGATGTGGCGGAGCAGTGCTTTATCGGCGTCCGAGTAGTTGTTGGGCGGCATGAAAAGCCGAATTTCTACTCGTGCGATGCGGCGCGGGTCGGCCGCCATGACTTTAGTTACTTCGGCGCGCGCTCCGTCGATGCTAATGCCGCGCTCGCGCACGCGCATGCCCATGATGGTGAGCATACAACTGGCTAATGATACAGCGCATAGGTCAGTGGGCGAAAAAGCCTGGCCTTTACCTTGGTTGTCGGGAGGGGCGTCGGTGTTTATCTGCACGCCTGAAAGGGTGTGAGTGAGGGTGCAGCGCAAGTCGCCGTCGTAGGTTACAGCAGCTGTCATGTTTTTTTGAAGGCAAAATAAAGGGCTGGTTCGATTCTGTTAGATGTTTTTCGGGCCAACTACTGCAAAGAAGTTAGCCTCGTAGGTTTTGGTTTTCTTTACAGCGGATTTACGCACGTAAGATGCCTTTGCAAATGGTCGTAGCGACGCTGCGGCGTGTTGCCCGCTCAAGCGAGCGCTGGTTGTGGTTACTGGTTTTGCTGGCCGGAGCATTTGCTTGGCTAGCGGTTGTTCAGGACGATCCCTTTTTTTGGGATACGGTGCAGTTGGGCAGTAAGCACGCCCATTTTTTCCACGACAATGGGTTGCGCTGGTTGGTGTTGCCGCAGGAGATAGACAGCGGTCATCCACCTGTATTTGGGTATTATCTGGCATGGATATGGTGGTGGTGGGGTAAGACCCTTGCTGTTAGCCATTGGGCGATGTTGCCTTTTGTAACAGGTTCGGTAGTGTTGTTGTTTCGCTTAGGAGAGCGCATAGGTGGCTCGGGCCGGTATGGTGCTGGGTTGGTGTTGTTGGCCGCTGCTGACCCTGTGCTGGCGGCGCAGAGTGGGTTGGTTGGGCCAGACATGGCGCTGTTTTTCTTCTTTTTGTTGGCGGTGTGGTCGCTGTGGGGGCGCCGGCCGTGGTGGGCGGCAGCAGGAGTGTTCGGGCTGTGTGCGGTGAGTTTACGCGGTATGATGACGGCAGTAGGGTTGTTGCTTTGGCAGCTGTACTTGCGTGGGTCAGCTGGCGTAGGGAAGGGCAGTCCGGGGAAGGAGGAATTTTTTAGTCGCCAAACATTGCTAGAAGGCGAGGCTGGGGCGATGCAATTGGCCGCCTATGTGAGAGGTTTTTACCGATGGGTGCTTGGGCTTAAGCCCGGCTCGTTGCGCTGTGGTTGGGTTTTCTTGCCCGGCTTTGCCTTTGCCCTTTGGTTTTTGTGGTGGCACCGACAGGCTGCAGGCTGGACGGGCTTCCACGCCGGCTCGCCCTGGGCGCCGGCCTTCGAGCCAGCGCGCGGAGTGGAGGCGTTGCGCAACGCTGTCGTCTTGGGCTGGCGCTGGGCCGATTTCGGGCGCCTCTTCGAGTGGTTCGGGTTGATCGCCTTGTGGTCAGCCCTGCCCAAAGGGCGCCGATGGGCAGCTATGCATCCCTGGTTGGCTCTGCTCTTTTGCTTGCTCCTGGTTCTTTCGCCATCGGCGCTTTTCTATCAAAATCTTTCGGCGCATCGATACTTTTTGCCTGGGTTCGGAGCATTGCACCTGCTGGTCTGGCAGGGCATATGCACCGCTCCTATGGCTGATGTTCGCCGCTGGGCGATCGCTGCAGGGGTTGTTTTGGGGTTGGCCTCCGGAAACTTCTGGCTGTATCCCCATGGGGTGGCCATGGGATGGGACGCTACGCTGGCACATCGGCCCTATCACGCGCTACGAGCCGCAGCCGTTCAGTTTTTGGAAAAAGAAGGCATCTCGTTGGAGCGCGTCGGAACGGCCTTCCCCAATCGCAATACGGGTGAGCACCTCTTGCTCGACGGAGACAACCGCCTCTGGGCAGCATTTGACCCAAAAACAAACGAGTGCGCTCTAATCTCCAATGTTTTTAACGACGTTTCCCCTCAAGACCGCGCTTATCTGCGCCAACATCGGCGCCTGTTGTGGCGCGCTCAAAAAAGAGGGGTTTGGATAGAAATTTACGGTTGGTAGTTTTTTCTATCTTTATTTCCAGTGTCTTGTGACTTTTGTCACGCTTCTGTCAAAAATGAAAGAATCACCTTTACAGCGATTTTTTTTTCACAGGAAAACCGAAACTAAAGGCCTTCTATTGGGAAAAATAAGACCAACCGTTATGAAATACGGCTTTATCATTGACAATCGCAAATGCATCGGATGCCACGCTTGTACAACCGCCTGCAAGAGTGAGCACGAGGTGCCCCTTGGAGTATTTCGCACGTGGGTGAAACAGGTGGAGAAAGGCAAGTTTCCTAATACGCGGCGCCTGTTTTCGGTGTTGCGCTGCAATCACTGTACCGACGCACCTTGTGTTGAAATTTGCCCAGTAGAAGCGCTCTACATCCGCCCTGACGGCATCGTAGATTTCGACAAGCGGCGTTGCATCGGCTGCAAATCGTGTATGCAGGCGTGTCCATACGATGCGCTGTACATTGACCCGGATACGCACACAGCAGCCAAATGCAACTATTGCGCGCATCGAGTTGATATTGGCTTAGAGCCGGCGTGTGTAGTCGTTTGCCCAGAGCACGCCATCATCTCAGGCGATATGGACGACCCGACTTCGGAAATCAGCGTTACATTGGCGCGCCATCAGACAACGGTGCGTAAGCCCGAAAAGAGCACAAAACCCAACTTATTCTACATTGATGGCGACGAGTTTTCTCTCTCACCTATGGCTGCGGAGGTGCCGGAAGACAACCTCTGGAGTGCCCAAACGCGCGGTGTCGGCCACTACGCCAAGCACACGGAAAGGCTGGCCTGGTCGGGTGAAGACGTGGTGCAAGAATTGCTGGCCAAAAATGGTTCTGTAGAGGTGCCTGCCAACGGCGAATTTGGCCCTGCTCGAAACATTGAGGTGCTCACCGGTCAGCAGGGCAAGCGCGTTTACGGCATTCCAGACAAAGGCATCATGTGGGGCTGGGAAGTGCCGGCCTACGTGACTACTAAGGCCATATCTTCGGGTGTGTATCTGCTGGGTACGGCGCTGTTTTTAAGTCAGCCGGAGCGCAACTGGCCGTTGATGGGGTGGTCTTTAGCCCTGAGCCTAGTGTTTCTGCTGCTGACGACGGCGTTTTTGGTGAAAGACTTAGATCAGCCCAAGCGCTTTTTGTACGTCATTTTGCGCCCGCAATGGCGCTCTTGGCTGGTACGCGGTGGTTATGCGTTAACTTTTTTTGGCGGCTTATTGACGCTCCAACTGGTAGCTGCGTGGCTGGGCTGGCAGGGGCTGGCCGAAGGGCTAATCCTGCCGGGTGTATTGCTGGCTGTGATAGTCGCTGTTTACACGGCTTTTCTCTTTGCTCAGGCGCGCGGTCGCGATTTTTGGCAAAGCCCCATGTTGCCCATACATATGTTGGTGCACAGCGTTGTAGGCGGGGCAGCGGCGCTGTCGCTGCTCAATGGCCTGGGTATGCTTGCCTTAGGCGATGTGCCTGCACAGGTGCTTTCCCTAGGCCTGATCGCCAACATTATAGTGGTGGGGATTGAGTTGGTGATGCCGCATCCCACTTCCGATGCCAAGGCGGTGGTTAAGATGCTCTTACACGGTCGCTATCGGACTGCCTTCTGGGTGGCCTTAGGCTTGGGCAGCCTCTTGCCGTGGGTGGGCTTGCTGTGGCACGGCGCTGAGCCGGCGGTGGCCATTGCGGCCTCTGTTCTCGCTATTTGGGGAATTTACAGCTTAGAAAAAATTTGGGTAGAAGCTCCGCAGCGCATTCCGCTGGCTTAAAAGAGATAAAAAGGCTTCCTAAGCCGCCCTCGAAATACTCATAAAGTATAAGGCTTTTTCGATTGCTGAAATAAGGAAAAAACGACTCTTAACGCTATTTAACTGCTATGCCAGGTATTGTTGAAAAAATAGCCGAGTCTATAGGACTCATCCCCAAACTGCACCGAGGCGACGATGGCTTGCCGCGCCTGCAACCCGGAAGCGCGCTGACCCATTACCCGCCGCCCGAGCGCTGGCACGATTGGACCGAGTACGAAGCCAAAGCTTGGCCCCGGCGCGAAAAGCGCACCTACGACATCGTGCCCACCACGTGCTTCAATTGCGAGTCGGCCTGTGGCCTATTGGCCTACGTAGACAAGGAAACGGGCCAAGTGCGCAAATTTGAAGGCAACCCCTATCACCCTGGCTCGCGCGGGCGCAATTGCGCCAAAGGACCGGCCACCATCAACCAGATTACTGACCCGGACCGCATCCTGTACCCGCTGCGGCGCGTGGGTAAGCGCGGCGAGGGTAAGTGGGAGCGCGTCTCGTGGGACGAAGTGCTGGACGACCTTGCTGGCCGCATTCGCAAAGCCTTGCAAGAACGCCGCCACAACGAGATAGCCTATCACGTTGGCCGACCGGGTCACGAAGGCTATATGGACCGCGTTCTACAAGGTTGGGGAGTGGATGGCCACAACTCGCACACCAACATTTGTTCCTCGGGCGCGCGCTTCGGATACGCCATCTGGCACGGTCACGACCGCCCTTCGCCCGACCACGCCCATGCTCGCGTCATCTTGCTCATATCGGCGCATTTAGAGTCGGGGCACTACTTCAATCCCCATGCCCAGCGCATCATTGAGGGCAAGATGAAAGGCGCTAAACTCGTCGTCATGGACCCGCGCCTGTCGAACACCGCGAGCCTGGCCGACTATTGGATGCCCACTTATCCTGGCTCAGAAGCAGCTGTCCTCTTGGCTATGGCCAAAGTTATCCTAGAGGAGGGCCTATACAACCGAGATTATTTGGAACACTGGGTCAATTGGCAGCAGTGGTTAGAGACGGCCTACCCGAGTGAACCCGTAGTTTTTGAAAAATTCATCGAAAAAATGCTGGAGGTATATGCCGAGTACACACCCGAATTTGCAGAGCGGGAAAGCGGCGTTAACGCCTCCGTCATTCGCGAAGTCGCTATCGAAATTGGCAAGGCTGGTACGCGCTTCGCCACGCACAATTGGCGCTCGGCCGGCTCGGGCAACCTCGGCGGTTGGGCTGTGGCGCGCTGCTTGCACTTCCTCAACGTCCTGACGGGTTCTGTGGGCACGGAAGGTGGCACTAGCCCCAACGATTGGAATAAGTTCAAACCTAAATTCTTTGACCAGCCCCCGGCTCAGAAGTTCTGGAACGAGCTGCACTTTCCGAAAGAATATCCGCTGGCCTTTTTCGAGATGTCGTTTTTGTTGCCGCATTTCCTCAAGGAAAAGCGCGGCCGTCTGGACACTTACTTTACGCGTGTCTTCAACCCAGTATGGACGTACCCGGATGGCTTTATGTGGATTGAAGCGCTCAAGGATGAATCTGCCATTGGATGTCACGTAGCCCTAACGCCTACGTGGAGCGAAACAGCCTACTTTGCCGACTATGTGTTGCCCATGGGCCATGCCTCGGAGCGCCATGACCTGAACACTTACGAGACGCACGCCGGCGTCTGGATTGCCTTCCGCCAGCCCGTCCTGCGCGAAGTAGCGCGTCGCAACGGCCTCAACCCGCGCTTTACCTACGAAGTCAACCCGGGCGAAGTATGGGAGGAAGATGAATTCTGGATACAACTGTCGTGGCGCATTGACCCGGACGGTTCTCTGGGCGTTCGCCAACACTTCGAGTCTCCCTATCGGCCTGGCGAATGCGTTACTGTGGATGAATACTACCAATACATTTTTGACCATACCCCCGGCCTTCCCGAAACGGCCGCTCGAGAGGGCCTCACTCCGCTGGAATATATGCGCAAATACGGGGCGTTCTTGGTCGAAAAGTCGGCTTATTTGAAAAACGAGGAGACGCTAAGCGAAGCGCAACTCGCTGGCTCTACGACCGATCCGAAAACGGGCGTGATCTCTAAGGGAGGGAAGGCCATCGGCGTTGTGGTGAAGGGCAAGCCTTGCGTGGGCTTCCCTACGCCTTCGCGCAAGCAGGAGTTCTTCAGCCAGACCATGATCGACTGGAAATGGCCTGAATACGCCTTGCCGACGTACATCAAAAGCCATATCCACCCCGACAACATTAATTACGAAAAAGGGGAGTTCCCGCTGCTGCCTACCTTCCGCCTGCCGGTGCTCATCCACTCGCGCTCGGGTAATGCTAAGTGGCTGTACGAGATCGCTAACCGCAATCCGGTGTGGATGCACCCCTCCGACGCTGAGCGCTTAGGGGTGCGTACCGGCTCGCTGGTACGCGTCAACACCGATATCGGCTACTTTGTCGACAAAGTCTGGGTAACGGAAGGCGTCAAGCCAGGAGTACTTGTCTGTTCGCACCACCTGGGCCGCTGGCGCCGCCCGCAAGACGCTCCGGGCAACCGCTGGGCTACTGCTACCGTGCAGATCGAGGAAGACGGAAAAGGCGGCTATCGCATGCGCCAACTGCGCGGCATTGCCCCTTTCAAGAGCAGCGACAAGGACAGCGCTCGCATTTACTGGAGCGATGGTGGTGTGCACCAAAACATCACCTTCCCCGTACATCCGGACCCCATTTCTGGCATGCATTGCTGGCACCAGAAGGTGCGCGTCGAAAAAGCGCATCCCGAAGATCGCTACGGCGATATTTTTGTGGATACGAACAAAAGCATGGAGGTATATCGCCAATGGCTTGAGATGACGCGGCCGGCTCCGGGGCCTAACAACCTGCGCCGCCCCTTGTGGATGAAGCGCGCGTTGAGACCTGTTGATGAGGCGTTTTATCTTTAAATAAAACACACGAGGGCGCGAAAGACGCTGCCGGCGCCTGGTAGAAGACACTCACGTTGTGCCCTCGTAACATTGTGGTACAACCACCCAAATTATGCGTGTAAAAGAATTTTTGCAGCTGCAATTGCAACAGGTTGTCGAGGAGGTAAAAAGCACGCTGCCTGACGATATTCATTTTGATTTTCGCAAGCACGTTTTGCCCCTGTTCTTTCCTTTTTTAGGTTGGAAAGACGAGCTGCGCAACCGTGAAACTTTGAAGGCTGACTTCATGGCGGGTCTTGTAGGGGCCATTATCGTGTTGCCTCAGGGCATCGCTTTTGCCATGATTGCTGGCTTGCCTCCGGTGTATGGTCTGTACACGGCCATCGTAACGCCGGTAGTAGCCGCCCTCTTCGGTTCGTCGAGGCACTTAGTGTCAGGGCCAACCACCGCCATTTCTTTAGTCATCTTCGCTTCGGTGAGCCAATTTGCCGCGCCCGGCTCGCCGGAGTACATTTCTAAGGTATTGTTGTTGACTTTTCTGGCCGGCGCTATCCAGCTGAGTTTTGCCTTAGCTCGCTTAGGGCGCTACATCAGTTTCGTCTCGCATACCGTGGTTGTCGGATTCACAGCGGGGGCAGCGGTGCTTATTGTGACCAACCAGCTGCGCGGGGTGTTGGGCGTGCCTATCGACATGCGGGCGGGCTTTTTGGACATTTGGAAGCAGGCGTTCCAGTACCTCGACCAAATTAACTGGTCCATTTTCGCTGTAGCCGTGTACACGCTTTTTACGGCCATTTACGTGCGCAAGCATTTCCCGCGATTGCCTCACCTGTTGGTGGCCTTACTGTTTGGCACAGCGCTGGCTTGGGGCATTGGAGGCCCCGATGCGGGTATCCCTTTCGTATCGGAAATACCGCGCGCTCTACCGGCCTTTACACCGCCCAATCTGGCTGACGGCACCTATCGCGGCTTATTAAGCAGCGCCTTTGCTATCGCCCTCTTGGGCCTCATTGAAGCAGTGGCCATCAGCAAGGCTATTGCCCTCAAATCGGGCCAGCACATTGTGGCTAATCAGGAGTTTTTTGGGCAAGGTCTTTCCAACATTGTCGGCAGTTTCTTCTCCTGCTACGCCGGCTCCGGCTCTTTTACGCGCTCTGGCGTGAACTATCAGGCGGGGGCGCAAACCCCCATGTCTGCCATCTTTGCCGCCCTGTTCGTCCTCATCATCGTATTGATTTTAGGGCCATTCGCTCGATACTTGCCCTCACCAGCACTGGCGGGCCTCATCGTGCTCATTGGCTGGGGGCTTATTGACCTCAAGCACATCCGCGAAATTCGCAAAGCGAGTAAACAAGACAATCTCATCTTAGGCGCCACATTTATCGCCACGCTCTTCTCCGAGCTGGAGTTTGCCGTCTATATCGGCGTATTGTTGTCGCTGTATTTCTTTTTGAAAAAAACTTCTCAGCCCAACATCGCCGTCATGGCGCCCGACCCCGAACACCACCGACACCAGATCATCAATGTGTGCCGCAAAAACGTGCCCCAGTGCCCACAGTTAAAGATCATCCGCATCGACGGCCACCTTTATTTCGGAGCTATAGACCACGTCGCCGCTGTCTTGCGCGAAATGCGCAAAGGCCCAGAAAAATACCTGCTTATTTTAGCTAACGGCATCAATTACGTGGACTTAGACGGCGCCGAATGGCTGGCCCGAGAAGCCGCCTTCTGGAAGAAGAAAGGAGGTGGCATGTACATCGTTCGGCTTAAAATCATTGCTCAAGACATCATGCAGAGCGGTGGGTTTATAGACCAAATCGGACGCGACCGCTTCTTCACCTCTAAAACCGACGCTATTCAGGCCATCTATCAAAAATTAGACGTAGAAATCTGTAAAAAGTGCCCTTACCGCGTGTTTCAAGAATGCGCTAACGATCCACGCCTGCCGGCGCTTAATTCTGTGAAAGAAGAGCCTGCCCTCAGCATTTAACGAGGTATTTTCTCGCCTTTCAAGCCCTAACAGGGGTTCCGGATGGTCTTCTGCAGCATAGGCAATGGATGCGCCAAACGGATGCAGAAGTGTAAAAATTTTTTCGGTATAGATTTGGTTAATCTGAGGCGTCGCCCATACCTTTGCCGCCGTTTCTGTGGGAAAAAACAAGTCGTTTTCCCGGTAATATTAAAAATAAGCCGGATTAGCTCAGCGGTAGAGCAGCTGATTCGTAATCAGCAGGTCGAGGGTTCAAATCCCTTGTCCGGCTCAACAAACAAAAAAGGCGGGATGTAGCGCAGCCCGGTAGCGCGCTTCGTTCGGGACGAAGAGGTCGCTGGTTCGAATCCAGTCATCCCGACTGCCTTATGCTCGAATGCAACTGCCCGCCATTGGTTGGTTGCATTTTTTTATTATGGAACTGACTATCCAAACGCCGGCCTTGCTCTTTCCAGCCGTTTCCTTGCTGATGCTGGCCTACACAAACAAGTTTTTGGCCATCGCCAATCTTATTCGCAAGTTGTATTCTGACTACGAGCGCAACCAGCACATCAGTCTGATTGCCCAAATCTCCAACCTGCGGCGCCGATTGCAGCTCATCCGCTGGATGCAGGTCTTTGCCGTGACGAGCATCCTGTTGTGCGTCGTTACCATGTTTCTCATCTACGAGGGCTTTCAGGTATGGGCTAAGCTCCTCTTTGCCA
>CALHAM010000061.1 GCA_937934275.1 uncultured Saprospiraceae bacterium
ATACACCGCCTGCCCAACGCTCGCGCCCGCATAGAGGAGATGATCGAGCGCACGGGCTTGGTTTCGCACCGCCATAAGCGGATTGGCGAGCTCTCTAAGGGCTACCGCCAGCGCGTGGGCTTGGCTCAGGCCCTGCTTCACGACCCGCAAGTGCTCATCTTGGACGAACCTACCTCGGGTCTCGACCCCAACCAGATTGTGGAGATACGGCGGCTCATCAAAGCTCTTGGGCGCGAAAAGACGGTCATTCTTTCCACGCACCTTTTGGCCGAGGTGGAAGCCGTCTGCGACCGAGCCATCATCATTCACCGCGGCCGGCTGGTGGCCGATGCTACCTTGGAAGAACTCAAAAGTCGAATGTCGGGCCAGAGCGTCGTAACGGTTGAGTTTGGCCAGCCCGTCAGGAGCGACCAATTGAAAGCCCTGCCCAACGTGCAAGAGGTCAAGTCGCTGGGGGGCAATCGCTGGCAGCTGACGGCAAGGGCCAGCTTCGACCTGCGCCCGGCCCTCTCCGCCTTTGCCACCGAAAACCGCCTCACCCTGCTGGAATTGCACAAGGAGACTCTCTCGGTCGAGGACATCTTCCAACAACTCACTCAATAACCCCCTCAGGAAGCAGCTGCTCACGCTATGCGCGCCCTCTATTTTAAAGAAATCAACGCCTTCTTCTCCTCCATCATCGGCTATGTGGTTATCGGCATTTTCCTGACGCTCATGGGCCTCATCCTATGGGTGTTTCCCGAATACAGCCTCTTGGATGGGCGTTTTGCTACCCTGGATGCGCTCTTTGCCATTGCCCCCCAAGTGTTCTTGTTTCTCATTCCCGCCGTAACGATGCGCTCTTTTTCCGAGGAGATGCAGACGGGCACGCTGGAACTGCTCGTTACGCGCCCGCTGTCCGATGGGCAAATCGTGGCCGGCAAATTTCTGGCAGCGCTCACGCTGGTGATCTTTGCCCTGCTGCCCACACTGCTGTACTATTTCACCATCTACCAGCTCGGCGCACCGCCGGGCAACTTAGACAGCGGCGGCATTTTCGGCTCCTACATCGGGCTGCTCTTTTTGGCAGCGGCCTTTGTGGCCATCGGGCTGTTCGCCTCTTCGCTGACGCAAAGCCAAATCGTGGCCTTTTTATTGGCCGCCTTCTTGTGCTTCTTCTTTTTCCAAGTGTTCGACCTGTTGAGCCGCCTGCCCATCTTCTTTGGCCGAACCGACGACATCGTGCAAGCCTTGGGTATTCGCTACCACTACGACTCAATGGGCCGCGGGCTGGTGGACACGCGCGACGTGGTGTACTTCCTGTCGCTCATCGCCCTGTTTTTGGCCGCTACGGTAGTGTCGCTGGGGCGGCGGCGGTGGTGAGCAGCCCCGCTATAAAAATACAGCGCCTTCCTCGGCAGAGAATAATGCAGTGCCAGCGCGAACGAGGCCGGGAAAACCCCGCTCACTTGACCACCAATAGGCCGCTGGAGGCACATTCAGGCCCAATCAATGGAGAAATATAAACGTTCGGCGGGAGGTAGACTACCTCATGAAGGTTTGCGCGCTCTTCAGAGGTGTACCACCGGCCGACGAGCTGGCCTTGCGTATTCGTTATAGAAAAAAATAGAGAGGGGGGCAACATCTACCAACGGGGCCAGCCCTAACGGGCTTTTTAACTTCAGGCAGCAGCTCGAATGCCTTTCGCTTCTCATTTTTCACTGTCGAATCACCTTCCACACCCCGAGGCCTTCGGCAGTACTAGCGTAGAGGAAGTAGACGCCGGGCGTTAGGTTGTTCCGTTCGAGCAATACCTGCGGGCCTTCGTGCAAACGCCGCTGCTCCGACCATACGACTCGCCCCGAGAGGTCAGAAAGCCACAGCTGCACCTCGTTGTGGAGCGGTGCGTCGAGCCAAACCGTTAGCCGTTGTTCGAAGGGATTGGGCTGGATGCGCAAGCGTTCCGTGAGCGCTGGCTCTTGGGTTGCCACCGTACTGCAGGTGATGGGGTTAAAGAATTCGGCCATGTTTTGGGTGCGTCGGAAGGGGTCAGGAATCGTGTGGTAACCTTTGTCGTTGTAGTAGCGAATGCACTCAAGTACGGCCAGGTTAGGGTCGAACATCGGGCAAGGGAAGAATTCCGTCATCAGCCGAGGGGGGGTGGGAGCGCTCTCTAAGGCGTTGGCGATGGCTCCGCTGCCGAAAATGTTCATGTAGGTGTAGTGCCAGGGGTCGCAGCCGGTGTTACAGTAGTTAGAGATAAAGGAAAACGGCTGGCCGTAGACAAAGGGCACTAATCCGTCGCAGGTTTGGTGGAAGAGGTAGACTGCAGGCGTATCGGGGCCGTTGAGCCAATCGCGGCTATTGACGTGGGCTTCATAGGGCACTCCCCCGTAGAAACTAAATACGCCGATGACGTTGGCGTCGTAGCCATTTAGGTTTAGGTGTCCCTCCACGGAGCCGAGGTCGAGCCGAAGCAGATCTGAGCCGGTAGGGGTAAAATTGAACCGATAACAGCCGTCGCCCTCGAAGCAGTTGACATTGTTGGCATAGGGTTTTGGGGCTGCTGCAATGTTGTAGCAAGAGGCAGGTTTTTCCTCCGGGCGGTCTAAGAAGGCCACAGCTAAAGAAATGAAGGCTCCAGCGCTTTCCCCGCCGACGATGACTTTTTCGCGGTCAGTAGAGTCTTGATCTGCGCGCGCCTTGAGCCAACGGATGGCGCCTTTGACGTCCTGCATGCCGCGATAGATGGCCCGGTAGTGTTCGGCGCTGTCGGCGGCATACAGGCATTTGACGTCCATACCGAACACCGTCAGCAGGCAGTTGGGATTTTGCACGTAGTTCTTTTTGTGCCAGCCTTTGCGATAATTGACGCTAGCTACCGCGTAGCCGCGAGCAGCCATTTCTTCGGCTATCCAGGCCATCCCTTCCTTGCAACCGGTGAGCATGAAGCCGCCGTGGACGCACACGATGAGCGGGCGAGCCGGATTGTTATCGCCAATGGGTTTATACAGATCCAATTTGAGTTCGATAGAGTCGCCCACGTAGTTGACGTCCTTGCCGTAGACGAGGTCTTTTTCTACGCGCCAAGCGTACCTTTTCTCCGTGTAGGAGCGCACACAGGGCTGTGCTGGCAGTAGGTGAGGCCATAAGAGAAGGGCGGCAGCAGTAGTGGTGAGGAAGAACTTCATAAGAAACGGTTTTATAGAACGATAAAATAGCCCCTCAGCTTCGTCTGTCGAGGAAACAGACAATAAGTACATCTTAGGAGGAAAAGGTTATTTCCCTCAAGGAGGAGCAACGTCGAGGAGGAAAGAGGGGGAATTAGAGGTCTATCTGCATCCACACGGGGCAGTGGTCGGAGTGTACGGCATCGCTGAGGTGGCGCGCGTCGGCAATACGCGGGGCCAGGTCATTGCTGACGGAGAAGTAATCGATGCGCCAGCCTTTGTTTTTTGCGCGGGCGTTGGCGCGGAACGTCCACCAGCTGTACTCCACGCGGTTGGGGTGCCGGTATCGGAAGGCGTCGGTAAAGCCGCTGTCGAACCACCGGCTCATCCAGGCGCGCTCTTCGGGCAGAAAGCCGCTGCTTTTTTGGTTGCCTTTAGGGTCGTGGATGTCCTGTTCGGTATGGGCGATGTTGAAGTCGCCGGCGACGATGAGGTGGGGGCGTTGGCGCTTAAGTTCGTCTACCCACAGGAGGAAGTCGTCTAAGAATTCCATTTTAAAAGCCTGCCGTTCATCGCCGGTGGTGCCGGAGGGGAAATAGCTGTTCAGGAGTGTCCATGGGCCGAAGTCGGTGCGCAGGATGCGGCCTTCTCGGTCGTATTTTTCAATGCCGCAACCAGCGACGACGCGGTCGGGCGGGTATTGGGTCCAGGTAGCTACGCCGCTGTAGCCGGGTTTTTGGGCGGGGTGCCAATGGCAGTGATAGCCGAGGGCTTCGATGTCGCGCAAGGGCAAGTCTTGAGGTTGGGCTTTGATTTCCTGCAGGCAAACGATGTCGGGCATAGGCGACTGTTGCGCTAACCAGTCGAGGAAGCCCTTGTGGATGGCCGAGCGCAGGCCATTGACGTTGTAAGAGAGGAGCGTGATCACGTTGCAAGTACGGTGGTTTGTTCGACGTTGTTGAGGGCGATCGGGCTTAGGTTTGGCGGGCTTTAGTGTTGTTTTGGGCCGAGTTACCAGTCTTTTTTGGGTCGGAGTTGGTGTTTTTCCGGGGTTTGCTCTCGGTATTTGCGGGCGCTTTCTTGGTCTTGAGGGGCCACGGTCGTTTCCAGCAGTCGCCGAGCCTCTTCGGGGGTGAGTTTGCCGGGCGGAGGGGTTTTTGGCTGGGGCAGCGGTTGGGCTGGGGAAGTTGCAGATGGCTGGGGCAGCGAGTCGGCGCCCGAGGGGTTGCCTTGGCCGGCAGAGGGCTGTTGTTCTTGTGGCTGTGGCTGGGATGCGCTTTGAGACCTTTTTTGTTGGGCGAGTTGGAGGTTGATTTTGGTGTCGGGGTCGCCGGGGCGAAGGCGCAAGCTGTTCTGGTAGGCGCGGATGGCCTCCGTCATTTTGTCTTGTTGAGCCATAGCGTTGCCGAGGTTGTGCCATAAGTCGGCCCTTTGGGCTGGAGTAGTAGCAGGGCTTTGTAGGGCTTTTTCCCAGACTTGTTGCGCTTCGGCGTATTTGCCCTGTTGGTAAAGGGCATTGCCGTAGTTGTAGAGTGCTGTGGGGTTGGTTGGCTCCTGTTGGAGGGCCTTGCGGTAGGCCTTTTCGGCCTCTTGATACTGGTTTTCTTCGTAGTGAGTGTAGCCTTGGCGCAGCCACGAGCGGACCGACTGGGCAGGCCCATCGGCAGGCAGTAAGTTGAAGAAAAGTGATAAGAGCAGATAGGAAGATCGGCGTGTTCGCCAGCCGAGCGCAGCATAAAGCACCAGCAGCAGAAAGGCTGGCAAGACAAACCAAGTGTAGTAAGACTCGAACTCCTCGAAGGAGCGCGTCTGTACGGCGCGGTGTTGGAGTTGGGCCACCTCGCGGCGAATGGCCCGAATGGCGGCCTCTCCTTGCTCGACGCGGTAGAATTCGCCTCGGGTGGCAGCGGCAATTTGCCGCAAAGTGGCCTCATTAGAGCGTGTTCGAATGATTTGCCCCTGCTCATCGCGTTTGTATTCGCCGTTGCCAACGGGAATGGGAGCGCCATTGACGACATCGCCTACACCGGCGCAGAAGACGACGATGCCAGCATCTCGCAACCTGGCTGTGGCTTTGGGCAAGGCGCCCTCGTGGTCTTCTCCGTCCGAAACGAGCACGAGGGCTCTGCCTGCCTCGGGGTTGGGGTCGAAGCGCTCGGCGGCCGTCAGCAGGGCAGCGCCCAGGTTAGAGCCTTGCGTACTAATGAAATCGGGCGTTGCTGAGCGCAGAAGCATGTCGGCGGCTTCGTAGTCGGTCGTCAGGGGCATGGCGGCATAGGCATTGCCGGCAAAGAAGACCAGCCCAATGCGCTCGCCTGCCAGGGCGCGTATCAGTTGTCGCGCAAAAATCTTAGCGCGCTCTAAACGGCTGGGCGGCACGTCCTGAGCGAGCATGCTCTGAGAAATGTCGAGCACTAGCACTATGTCGGCGCTGCGCTGCTCGGCTATCGCCTTTCGGACACCGCGCTGCGGGTTGGCCGCCGCTACTACAAGCAATACCATTGCCACTAGCAGCAAGCTGTTCTTGAACCAAAAACGACCGACTGACCAGCCAGGCAGTACGCGCTCCTGAGCCGAAGGCGCCACCAAACGCAACAACACGCGCCGACGCCACCACAAATACGACAACCAGACCGCAAGCGCGCCCGGCACCACCCACAACAGTGAAAGATATTCAGGATGCTCGAAGGAAAACATATTCAAATCTGCCGCTGTTTGTTTCCATCGTAAACCGCGGCGTTGCAAAACAACAGCTCATCTCGCTTGCAGCACTCGACAAAAGCCCCTGCTTCCGAAAAGTTTTTGCTGTACATGCAAAGGCAACAAAAGTCGTTTTAACCAATACGAAATCTTTTACTTTTGAGAAAAATATCCAGCCATGGCGCGCCTCATATGTGTATTCATCCTGTCCCTTTGGCTCAAAAGCTCTGCCCTTGCTCAATATGCTGACCCCCTCACAGGCAACGTTGGGGTGGTATATAATCGGGAAACTACCTTCAGCGTTCGTCTAACTACTTCGCGGGGCTTTCTGATGGGTATGGAGTTTGGGCGCTTGCAAACCTACTACAAGACGACGTACTTTCACCTGAGCGCTGGTGAATTGCGCCACCCCAAAGAGCAACGCCAAAGCGCCGACCCGCTGCTGAGTCGCTCGTTTCGGCCCTACATCTTCGGCAAGCAAAACAACGCTCTAGTGTTGCGCGGCGCCTGGGGCGTCAAACGATATTTTTCTGAAAAAGCCAAACAACGCGGCGTCGCTGTGGGGGTCAACTACTCGATCGGCCCAACGCTCGCGCTGATGAAGCCTTACTACTTGGCCATATGCTACCCCAACCCTACGCGCCCAGGCGACTGCCGCATTGTGCACGAGAAATACTCCGACGAAAACGCCAACCTGTTTTTAGACGAGAATGGACGCATCAAAGGGGCCTCGCCCTTTACCCGAGGCCTAGGCGAGATCAGCCCGCGCCCGGGTCTTAATGCTTCAGCAGCCCTTCACTTCGATTGGGGCGCTTTCGACGAGTTCGTCAAAGCTTTTGAAGTCGGCATCCTACTCGACGCTTTTCCCACCTCAATACCCATCTTAGTTTCGAACGACAACCCGCGGCTCTTTGTCAATTTCTTCGTTTGCCTGCAGCTGGGAAAAAGGCGTTGAGCGGTGCTTTGCACCCAAATTGAAAAGAACGGCTCGAGCGTGTTGCGCCCCAAGAAAACACTTGCTGATAGGCCACCCTTGCCCTCGAACAAGCCACCTTGCGAGTACTCGTGCTCACTCAAGGGCAGAGAAAGTATTGTTTTTGGGTAGAGCTCCCGCCGCAAGGCCCTGGAGACGAAAAGTAGCTCCCGCTTTTTGGATTTTGTGGTTGTGCTGAAATGCAAAGCGCCCTCACAGGGAGGGAAGACCCACTGCACAGCAACATAACTTCGCTCATTTTACCGGTGAAATCGCCTTCTCTTACCGAAAAGGCTCCGTTTGTCGGAAAAATTCGACCGGCTTCTGAAAAAATTAACTTAACGAGTACCACATTCTAAAAAGAGGAGTTTTAACTTTGGCCTTGAATTCGAAATATGCGTCGGAATGCGCACATTTCCCCTATCTTCTCTCATAATCTAAACCGTTTCTGCGCTATGCTCATTTTGTACATCGCCCTCCTGGCACTCCTCGTAGTGCGCTTCGCCCCTCGAATGGTACATCTGTGGGGCAGCTTCGCTCGCTGAACGTGAATAAATTCAGCGGTTAAATGTAATCCCCTACTACCTTGTTTTTAAGTCGAAAACATAAACAGAGCCGCCTTTATTGGGCGGCTTTGTTTATGCGCATCTGAAGGCGAAAGGTTACTTTTTTCTTGTCCGATGCATAGGCATAGCGTCGGACATTTGTGCACATTTGCAGCGCTAAAGCCAGTTCCATTTCCCTGTAGCAAATACAAAACGTCCTACCTTTGGCGTTTGCAAACGCGCACAGAAACAATACGTTTATTCACCAAGTACGCATCTTTCGCCGTATGAGCCTATCCTCTTTGTTCGCAGCATTCTGGTTCTTACAATTCCTGCCTGCTACCCAAACGACCGAAGCCGCCACGCACAAAAGCTTACTGGACACCTTTTTAGGCAACACGACGTCCAGTATGGCTATGTTCTTTATTTTAGTGTTTTTGTCGGTTGCAGCCGTTTACATCATTATTGAGCGCTACTTGACCATCAAGCGCGCTGGGCGTGTAGACCAAAACTTCATGAACAGCATTCGGGCCAGTGTGGAAAGCGGTAATCTGCAGGCCGCCAAGGCCTTGTGCCAGAGCGTGGACGCTCCCATGGCTCGCATGGTCGAGAAAGGCCTAGACCGCATCGGCAAGCCCTTGGAGGACATCAACAAAGCCATCGAGAATGTGGGCAACTTAGAACTGCTTAAACTGGAGCGCAACCTCTCCACGTTAGCCTCTATCTCTGGCTTAGGGCCGATGTTTGGGTTGTTGGGCACCGTATTGGGCCTTATTCTATCGTTTCAAGACATGTCCACCGCAGAGAACGTAACCCCTCAGGTACTTTCCAGTGGTATCTATCAAGCCCTTACCAGCACCGCCATGGGCCTGGTGGTCTCCATTGTGGCCATGGCCGGCTATAACGTACTTGTGTCTAATTTAGACAAAGTGGTGTACAAAATGGAATACACCGCCCTGCAATTCATGGACCTGCTGCAAGAGCCTTCGCGTTAAGGGTTGCCCGGTGCGCGTCCAACCACCTCCTCATCCCAACATCGGAAAAATGCTATGGGCCTCAAACGAAGAGTTCGCGTTACGCCATCGTTTAGCTTAGCCGCCATGATCGACATCATCTTTCTGCTGTTGATGTTTTTCATGCTGACTTCAAAGTTCGTTACGCCTAACGCCTTAAACCTGCAATTGCCTTCGAGCACCTCGAAGACGATGGCCTCACCCGATTTGGCCGTCTCCGTCAATCGAAATGGCGAGTATTTTGTAGACGGCGTGCGCGTGCGAAAAGAGAACCTGGAGAACGCTGTAGCAGCTAAAGTTCGCGCCAAGAGAGAAGATCCAAAACAAACGACCCTCACCGTCGTGGCCGAAAAAACGGTGCCTTTAGACGACGTTGTCTACATTTTAGACATTGCTAATCGGCTTAAAATTAAAACCATATTGGCCACCGAAGAGCGCAGAAGCGATCGATAGAGACTTGTTTTGGCGCCGTGTGTATTGAGGCGGGTTGTGTATTTTAGGGCTACTTATTCATCTAAAAGAGAAAAAAAACAATGTCTGCCTTCACATACCGACAAAACGATGAGGACCGCCTCAAGGCGGCTGTCATCAGCGTGTTGTTGCACCTGTTATTGCTGTTACTGCTTATCTTTTTACAGATAGGCGTTAAGACGCCTCCGCAGACACCTCCGCCTATTGTGATTGAATGGGGCGGTGGCGGCTCTAAAGCCTCATCCGGTTTGCCCGACCGCGGAAAAGGCAGCTCACCGGCGCCCCAAGGGCAGCAACTGGAAGATCCTTCGAGTAAAGCGCCTGCAGAGCGGCCCACGCCTAGCCCTGCACCGCCTAAGGCGTCGGCTCCGACGAAGCCTGCAGCGCCTTCGGCCACTCAAACGCCCACTTCGACCGACCCCGACGCAGCCGCCCTGCGGCGCGCCCAAGAAGAAGAGCGCCGCAAACAACAGCAAGAAGAAGCCCGCCGGCGCAAGGAGGAGGCCGACCGCTTAGCCGCTGAGCAGCGCCGCATCGCTGAAGAGCAAGAGCGCCAACGCCGAGAGAAAGAGGAGCAAGACCGCAAGCGCGGCCAATTTGGCAGCTCCTTCGGCAAACCCGGCGCCACAGGTGGGGGGCAGGGCAACACTGGCCAGCCTGGAAACCAAGGCCAGCCCGGCGGCACGGGCAACAACCCCTTTGGCCAGGGAGGCAGCGGCGGCGGCAGCGGCGGCGGCGAGGGTCAGGGCGTAGGCGAATCTATTGGCGGAGGCCTTTCGGGGCGTCGCGTCATCAGCCGCCCGAAAATGGTGGATGACACCCAATACACCGGCCGCGTAGCCATCCGCGTTTGCGTCAATGCCGAGGGTGAAGTTACTTCAGCCACTTATACTCAGGTCGGCTCTACCACTACTGAAGGCGTCTTGCGCAACAAGGCCCTCAGCTGGGCGCGTCAGTACCGCTTTGCGGCAGACCCAGACGTAGCGGAGCAATGCGGCACCATTACATTCGACTTTAGGGTGAAGTAGGGCTGGCTAGACTTGCTCGAGCTTCCATCGCGGCGCATCCCATCTTGCCCCGACGGCGCTTTTCGTTTTTTCGAAACAGAGGCGCCGTCGGCCGTTATTTACGGGCCAAATACACGCCCATCAGGATGACCGCTGTGCTTGCCAGATCAAAGGTGCCTACGGCTTCTCCGTCTAAGGCTCCGGCAATGAGGGCCGCTATAGGGAGGAGATACGTTACCGACGTAGCAAACAGCGCACTGGTGCGTTGCAAAAGCCAAAAATAGAGGATAGAGCCACCTACCGTACCCAAGACCGCCAAATAGCTGATGTAGGCCAACCCTGCCCAACCTTCCGGATGGGCCAGCGCCGCCGACCAACCGCCCGACCACAGAAGCCCGACTAAAAACAGCCCTCCTGTGAGCACAAACGCCCCCGAAGCAATGGCTGCCGGGTGTTGATCGCGCAAATAACGACTTACCGTGTTGGCGTTGATGGCGTAGCACAGCGTAGCCGCCGCACACAGCAGGGCGTATTCGATTTGGCCGCCTACCACACGCCCGCGCTGCACAATTACCAAAGCCACAGCGCCCACGAACCCCAACGCAACCCCTACAACCTTGGCCCAAGAGGGCCGAAAGTGAAAGAAGATCACTCCTAACAATAGCGTGAACAGCGGGGTGAGCGAATTGAGCACACCGGCCAAGCTGCTGCTTACGCGCGTCTGCGCTACCGCGAAGAGAAAATTGGGGATGGCCGAACCGCAAAACGCTACTACTAACAACGCCCGCCAGCGCGTCCAGTCAATGCGCGGCCAAAACAACCAAGCCACCGGTGCATAGGCTACCAAGGCCAATACCATGCGCCACATAGCCATCTGGAGCGGGGTATAAATCGCTACAGCGCGCTTAATGAAAACGAACGAAAGGCCCCAAATGGCCGTAAGGATGAACAACAACAGCCAGTCTAAGGCGCGAGGCGGGCGATGGGTCATGTGCAGCAAGAAAATAGCGGCCACTAAAAACCGAAAAAGCGCACTTGGTTCAAAACCGCTCCAGCATGCCTACAGACGCTGCTGCAGCAACGCCACACTTTCTACGTGGTGCGTGTGCGGAAACATGTCTACGGCTCGCACGCGCATCACGTCGTATCTCTCCGATAGCCGCTGCACATCGCGCGCCTGTGTGGAAGGGTTGCAACTCACATACACAATGCGCGGTGCGCCTAGTTCCAGCAAAAAACGCACCGCTCGCTCGTGCATACCCGCTCGCGGCGGATCGGTGATGATCACGTCGGGCCGACCGTGCCGCTCCACCAAGTCAGGGGTCAGCAGATCTTTGACGTCGCCTACGTAAAAGTGCGCATTGTCAATGCCGTTCAACCGCCGGTTCTCCTCAGCATCGGCGATAGCTTCGGGCACTTCCTCGATGCCCACCACTTGACGACAGCGCCCAGCCGCATACAAGGCAATGGACCCCGTGCCGGTGTAGAGGTCAAAGACGTTTTCTCGCCCTGTCAAATCCGCAAAATCGAGCGCCGTATCGTACAGGTTTTTGGCCTGGGCGGAGTTGGTTTGAAAGAACGACTTAGGCCCAATTTTGAAGCGCAAGTTGCCCAGCTGTTCCACGACAAAACCCTTGCCGGTGTAGGTGACCATATCCAGGTCGAGCACGGTATCGTTGGCCTTTGGGTTGATGCAATAAACTACTGTCGTCAGGCAATGGCCGAGTTGTTCTAACAGGGCATCTAAATAGCGCTGAATGGCTTCGGGGGCGTCGTATCCAAAGCTGAAGAGCGCCAGCACCTCGCCGGTAGTGGTTAAGCGCAGCATCAGGTTGCGCAGGAAGCCCTGCTGTTTGCGGAGGTCGTAAAAAGACAGCCCTTGCTCGAGGGCTACTTGTCGGGCCGTATTGCGGATGAGGTTCGACGGTTCGGCTTGCAGCCAGCACTCTTGGATATCCACTACTTTATCGAAGGCTCCAGCCCGGTGAAAGCCCACAGCGGGTTGTCCTTCGAGGTCGGGTTGCGCCATTTCCTCGGGTGAGAGCCAGCGCTTATTGGCAAAAGCAAATTCTAATTTGTTGCGGTAGTGCGTTGTTTGCGGCGCAGGTAAGATCGGCAAAAACTCGCCCACCGGCACTTTGGCTATGCGCTCGAAGGCATCCACGACCGCTTGCTGCTTGTGTGCCAGCTGAGCCTCATAGGCCAAATGCTGCCATTTGCAGCCTCCACATACGGAGAAGTGCCGACAAAAAGGAACTGTTCGCTGCGGCGAGGGTGTCTGGAGCCGCTCTAAGCGCCCCTCGGCGAAGCCACCGCGCTTTTTATACACCCAAACATCGGCCACGTCGCCGGGCACGGCGCCTTCTACAAACACCACTAAACCCTCCGCCGTGCGCCCCACAGCCCTGCCCTTGTCGGCCAGCCCGTGAAGGGATACGGCTTCTGCGAGAAACGGTTTGGATTTTCGACCCATGCGCTTGCTTTTGAGGCGGCAAAAATAGCCTGCGCACCTCGCTTCCCCCGGTCGCTAACGAAAAGCCCCCGCCCTGGCGCGCCAGAGCAGAGGCTGCTTTCATGGTTCGGAGATCGCTGTTTTGGTTAGAGCTGTACCTCTAAAGCCGTTTTTGTGCTGTATTGAAGGATGCGGTAAATAGTGTTAGAGGTGGGTAAAAACTGGACTTTCGGAAGCGCTTGCTTGGCTTGTTGTAGCTCGACAAATTCTGCCCGCAGCACAGGGTCTGTCGCCAAGCGCCGTTTCATGCGCGCGGCTTCCTCACTGCTCATTTCGTGATAGAGAAAGCGCACCAGTTCATCCTCTGGGTAAGATTTGAACATAAGCGAGAAAATTCAAAGGTGATGTGTGATTGCCTGGAAATCGCCCTTAAAACAAACCCCGAACCGTTGATAGTATGTGCGCCTCGAGCAAATTTTATTTTTTAACATTTGGCGCATCCTTCGGCGCTTTGGCCGCTCCCTCAGGCAACCCAACCGAAGTCTTACTTTTGCTAACCTTAAAGCGCTGAGTCGCTAAAGGGGGAAGGGGTAGCAGCCCTTTGCAGCAGATTAGGCACTTCGAGGTTCAGAGATGGCTGGTTCTTGCGCGCTTGGCTGTTCTCCATAGTGAAGCATACGGTTGCAGCCCTTTTGGCCCTTTACGGTCCGCACTCTCGAGCGACGTCGGAGGCGGAAAAAGATTTGTCGCCGCGTTCTTTAAGCATCAGCCCCGAGCAATGCGCGATTGCCCGGGGCCAATGGTTTAACGGATGAATAGGACATTTGCCCTATTGAGGCCCATATTCCGCCAGTAGCCGATCGCAGGCGGTCTCAATGAGGCGAAAGACCTTTTCGAAACCCTCCGAGCCACCGTAGTAAGGGTCGGGTACTTCCTGTCCTTGACCGGGATGGACGACGTCGAGCAAAAGCCGAATTTTCCTTCGGTGCTCCGGGTGGGTAGCCATTTGCTGCAATTGCCGTAAGATTTGTCGGTCCATGGCCAGGATGAGGTCGAAGCGCTCAAAATCCTGAGGGTCAAATTGCCGCGCGCGCTGGTCAGTAATGTCAATGCCAAAACGCTGCGCCACATCAATGGACCGAGGGTCGGGCTGTTCACCCACGTGCCAAGCGCCTGTGCCGGCGCTATCTACCTGCCATTGGAGGCCTCGCTGGTGCACCTTGTGTTTGAGAATACCCTCTGCCAGCGGGCTTCGGCAAATATTGCCCAGGCAGACCATCAAAACGCGCATCAGAAAATCACGTTGTATTTGAGCATGAAGGCTCCTGTGAGCTGTGTGGCTGGTGCTAAGCGGTCGCCATCATCTCCGTAAATTCCGTTTTTGTTGGCGTCTATGATCATTTTCAAGTTCGGGTCGTAAAACGCCTCGCCTAACAAGTCGAGCGACAAGTTCTTGAACAGCTGAATACTAATGTTATTGGTAAACAATACCACCATGTTCTGCGGCTTGTTGAGGTAATCGGAAAAGAGGCGCAGGGTGCTGTTCACCGATATGCGGTCGTCGTAGTACTTATTGTTATAACGTCCAACCAATTCTGAGCCTAGGCCTAAGAAGTAATTGTTGTATTCGATGATGTTGCCCTGTACATCCTTGGTTACCTTGTTACCGTGGATGTCTAAGAGCGCCAGCGAGTCGTCGGCCACGTAAATGAAGCGCACGGCCACGGGCGAATACTGGAAGCTGAGGTGCTGATTAGGTTTGAACGTGATGCCGGGCGAAAACTGGACAATCAGCGGCGATAAGAAGTTCGACACCAGGCGGTCTGGTTTGCCGTCAATTTCTGTAGGGCGCAAGTAGTTGCTCTGATACATAGGTAACAACTGCGATTGAGTAAGCAGGTCGGCGGAGACAAACCATTTATCGCCGCTGCCTACGTTATGGCCATACGTAGAGGTCAGCCGCAGAATGTCTAAGTTTTTCAAAAAATCCTTGGGTTGCGTTGGCGAGGTTCGCCCTTGCTTCTGGAGCACTAGTTGCAGCGCCAATTGGTTTTTCCAAAACGAGCGCCGACCTGTGCGATTAGCGGAGAACGTGCCCAACCCCCCGATGGCGAGGCGGTTGGTGCCGGCACCTACGCGCGGGTTGATGATGCCCAGGCCGCTAAGGTCGAAGCCCAACCCCGCCTGAAAGCGCCAGGTGGTATCTTGTTTGGCGGCGTCCATAGAGGCGTCCTGAGCCTGTAGCCAGCTCGTGAAGACAAATACAAGAGCGAAAAGAATGCTTAAAATGCGCATGGTTGAAGTATGAGTTTTGTTGACTAAATTTCCTCTGCAGCCCTGTTTTCGGGCGGTAGCAGGTTTTCCTCTTGGCCATCAGGGTAGAAGATTTCCACCTCCTCAGACATCATCTTGCGCATGGGTACAATGATTGCCCTGTCGGGGGTTTGCAAAATGAGCGAAGTGGCGTCGATGTGCACCACCTTGCCGCGCACGCCAGCGAGGCGTATCTCCTGCCCTACTTGCACTTTGTCGCGGTTGTAGTGGCTAGCGAGGTAGTTAGAGATCAAATCGCGCGCCGCCAGCCCATAGCCTACGGCAAAGGCCAAAGCCAGCGCTCCTACAATCACCGTCAGGTTGGAGGCAATAAACTCAGTGTTGATCTTTGCTTGGGCCAAGGCGCTAACAGCTACCGTGATGAAAAGAAAATAAAAAACGGCCGTCCCTATCAGCCGAGCCGAAGGAATACCCATGCTTTGGCAGGTAGCCTGAACAATGCCTCGAATCAAATCGGCTACTAAAAGGCCCAACAGGAAAAGGACAAAGGCCGAAAACAGCGCCGGTAGGTAGTCGATGAGCTCGCGGACCATGTCGGTGATGGCTGGGATGCCCAGCACATCTGTGGCAAAGATGACGAAGGCCAGCATGAGCAAGTAAAAAACCATTTGCCCCACTACTGCCGATAGGGCAATGCGCATGCCCGAACGCTGCACCAAGTCAATATCGTTGAGGCGTTCGCCTAAGCGGTCTATGCCCGCCAACGCCAACACGCGCTGTACTAAGCGGCGAATGAGGCCCGCCAACATTCGGCCGATGATCAGGAGGATGAGCGCCAAGAACAGCCTCGGTGCAGTCTCCGAAAAGCGGGCGATTAACTCCTGAAATACACCGTCTTTAATTTTATCAAACATACAGAAACAGGCAATAGGAAGAGAGAAATGGGTATAGTAAGGTGAAGGGATTCCATCAAAAGCTCCTCGGCGGACGCCGCCAATCGGGCGGTGCATCGCTTACAAGGTCTCTGCCCGACGGCAGACAGGAATATTTCCCTGGCGCACTGCCGCCCAAGAGGTGAGCCGCCGTGCGCAACGCACACGGCACGAAAATATCCGCTACTCGCCCCGCCGCCACAGCACTGCGCACTTGGCTAAACACTTGCGGCTCCAGCTCCGAGGGCAGCCGCGACATCCACGCGTTTTCCAGTCTCTTAAAGGCGTTAAGCTCACTCATAAGCAAAGTGGGTCGAACGATTAAAAACTAAAACAAGGGAGAAAGGCTCAGGACACTAACGGGTCTCTTCCGTACAGCTGCTCGTAAACAGCCTGGGCGCGAAGCTTGGCTCGCATGATTTGCATTTTGATAGCACTTTCCGTTTTCTGAAAAAAATCGGCCATTTCCCGAATAGACATATCGTCCATGTACTTCATCAGCAACACTAGGCGGTCGCCTTCCGAAAGATGCTGAAGCACCGCCTCTAATCGCTCCTGCTTCATCTCGAGCAGTACGCTGTCGGGCACTTCCGCTGCCGGCTCATCGCTGATGCGGCTCACGTCGTCGGCCAGCAACACCGGCATCTTCTTCTTGCGCCGAATGAGGTCGATGCAGTAGTTGTACGTAATTGAATATAGCCATGTAGAGAACGCAGATTTCTCGTTGAAACGCGAAAGGTTTAAAAATACTTTGATGAAAATATCCTGAACGGCGTCGCGCGCTTGGGCTTCATTAGCCAGCATTGACAAGCACTTGGCGTACACTTTGCCTGCATAGCGCCGATATAGCAGCGTGAAATAAAACGTGTTCTGCTCAGCCAAAAAACGGGCGACCAATTCGGCATCCGAGAGTTGTGCACCAGCAGAAGAGGATAAAACTGCTTCCTTCAAAATTGAGGGAAAGGGTTCGTTTATGAAAATACCAAATCAATTTTGGGTGCAAAGAGACAAAAAAGCCCTCGAATGACCCAGTATTTTCCAACAAACCAACTATAAGACGACGAGGAGCCAACAAGTCACGGCGGCGTATACGGCTTGTTGGAGCATACTTTGTTAAAGTGCGCTTCGAGCCTAACTTTGAGCTGCTTTTTCGGAGGCGCTTGTCTTCGAAACAATACCTGCCATGAAGGACACCTACCGGCACAAAGGCCTCCGCAAGCGCATGATAGATGCCCTCCGCCAGCGCGGTATCTCCGACGAGGCCGTCTTAGCTGCTATGATGGCTGTGCCGCGCCACTTTTTTTTAGATAAGGCCTTCGAAGAGCACGCCTACGAAGACAAACCTTTTCCCATAGGCAACAAGCAGACTATTTCGCAGCCTTTCACGGTGGCCTATATGACGGCACTTCTGCAGGTAAAGCCCAACGACCGCGTCCTCGAGATCGGTACCGGTTCGGGCTATCAGGCGGCTATTTTAGCAGCTTTAGGTGCGCACGTCTATACGCTGGAGCGCCAGGAAGCCCTCTACTTGCGCGCCAAAGCCCTGCTGGCCGAGTTGGGGGTTCGAAACGTGCGCTGCTATTGGCGCGACGGCTTCGGCGGCTTGCCCGAACATGCCCCTTACAACGGCATCATCGTAACGGCCGGAGCGCCCGTAGTGCCTGAGCCGTTGCGCCAGCAGCTGGCCGTGGCGGGCCGCTTGGTCATTCCCGTAGGTGAAGAAGTGCAGTACATGCACCGCTTTACCCGTTTGTCTGAGACCGAATATCGCGAAGAAGTCTTTGATGCCTTTCGCTTCGTCCCGTTCCTGGAGGGTATTAACAAAAAAGATAGCAAATGAAGTTGTCTCCTGCTTCTTTCCTGTTCTGTGCAGCCCTGCTTGGCTCTTGCTTGGGCCTGGCCCAAACGCGCTATGTTCATTGTGGGCGCCTACTCACCATGACCGATGAGCGCGTGCTCACTCAAACGACCATCGTCGTTGAGGACGACCGCATCGTGCGCGTGCTGGCGGGGTATCAGCGCCCGCCGGAAGGGGTAGAACTTGTGGACTGGAAAAATTACACCGTGTTGCCCGGCTTGATTGACTGCCACGTCCATTTAGAATGGGAGCAAAACCGAAACTCCTACGCCGAGCGTTATACGCTCGACGATACGGAGGCGGCCATCCGAGGTGTCGTGTATGCCGAGCGCACGCTGCGCGCGGGCTTTACCACCGTCCGTGACCTGGGCGGGCGCGGGGCCAACCTTGCCTTGCGCAACGGCGTGCAGCAGGGCTGGATACCCGGGCCGCGCATCCTGACGGCTGCTAAAGCCATTAGCATTACCGGCGGACACGGAGACCACACTACCGGCGCCCGCTCCGACCTCTTCGACCCACCGCCCGGCTTTGAAGACGGCATTGCCGATGGCCCCGACGCTTGCCGCGCTGCCGTGCGCCATCAAGTGCGCCGCGGCGCTGACCTCATCAAAGTTACTGCAACAGGCGGCGTGCTCAGCCTCGCCCGCGACGGCCGGCTGCCTCACTACGCCGAAGATGAACTGCGCGCCATCGTCCGCACGGCTCAAGACCTCGGCCTCCGCGTGGCCGCTCATGCGCACGGCGATGAGGGCGCTCGACGCGCCATTGCCGCCGGCGTGCACAGCATCGAGCACGGCACCTTCATGAGCGACTCTACGCTTCAGCACATGAAAACCGCCGGCGTCTGGTACGTGCCTACCCTCACTGCCGGCTGGGCTGTCAGCGATAGCGCCAAACGCGCTCAGGGGTTCTTTCCCGAAGTCGTCCGCAGAAAAGCCCTCGACATCGGCCCTACCATCACCCAAACCCTCGGACGCGCCTATCGCGCCGGCGTCAAGATCGCTTTCGGCACCGATGCCGGCGTCTTCCCTCACGGCAAAAACGCCTTGGAGTTTCACTACATGGCTCAAGCGGGCATGAAACCTTGGGATATTTTACGCGCGGCTACCGTGAATGCTGCCGAGCTGCTGGGCTTGGAGAATGAAATTGGCCGCATCGCCCCGGGCTTTTCAGCCGACTTGGTGGCCGTACCCGATAATCCGCTCGACAACATCCGCACTTTTGAGCGCGTGGCAGCCGTCATGCGCGCTGGCAAGGTCTTCACCAATGAATGAGTCAAAGCGCCCAAGCGCGGCAGTGCGCCGCAAACCAATGAGGCGGCCAACCGCCCTTACTGCGCCGATAACCCAAGGGGAACCCAGTCTGTATCTTTTCGACAAGCGCAAGGCACTTACTGGGCGGAGTGCAAGTAAACTGCAGCAGCAATGAAGAAGGTGCGCCCCCAATGGACGGGGCGCCACTCACCGCCGCCATGGCCGACCTCAACGCGGTTAGTGGCGCGTATTTGGCGCGTGCCGAGCAGGTTCTTGACCCCTACACTCAGGCGGAGGCGCTGTTGAAAGGCATTGCTGCCCAACGCCGCATTGAGGAGATGCCAGCCTTCGGCCGTTCGTTGTTCCACTTGGTCGCCGTTTTGGAAAAAGTAAGGCGTGGCACCGGTCATCTTGTGCCAGAGGGTAAAATAGGCCCGCTGATTGGGCAGCGAAAGCGTCAGGTCGTTGACCCAATCGGGCGACCAATTGAAGCGCGGCAGCGGCGTTTCGCCGGCGATTTCCTCCGACAGGGCGTTGAAAAAGCCCGTGAGCACTACATCGGAGCGCAAGCGCAACCACTCACCCATGCGCAGCGATAGACCTACGCCACTACCCACCGTTTCCCAATGCCGCAGGTTGGCATATTGAAATTGGACAGGAGCGAACTCGGCCAGCACGATGCGGTCGCGCACGCGGTTGTAGAAGCCCCAGGCGGTGAAGCTCCAGACCGCATGGCGGTTTTCGTCGGAATGCCAGCGCACTTCAGCGCGCCAGTTGTCGGAGTACTCGGGTCGCAAGGCCGTGTTGCCCACGATGTAGTGGTTGATGTCAATGAAGTTGAAAAACAGCTCCTTCAGACCCGGCGAGCGAAAGCCGTTGGCGTAAGAAAGCCGCATCTGCCAGGCGGCGTTGGGCCTATACAACAGCCATACGGAGGGGGTCCAGGCATGGCCGTAGAGGCTGTTGAGCGTCCAGCGGGCGCCGCCTTGCACCGTCAATCGGCGCTCGAAAAAGACAACTTTAGCACTGGCAAACAAGCCGAGGTCGCGGCTGCTGGCCCAGCCCGCGCGCTCAGCGTTGGGCGCTACGATGCGGACGCCTTCGGCGGTTTCGATGAGGTTTTCGGCGCCCAGCAGAAAGTTCCAGCGGCGATCGGGGCGGTCGCGCGCCACAGTTAGGCGCGTAAGCCAGCCCATGGCCGCTGAGGTGTCCTGCTGACCTTCGACGAGGGTGCGCTCCTGCTGTTCGAAATCGAAGCGATAAGTATTTTTGATGCGACCGAAGCGGTTCCAGCCCGCGGTAGTTTGCCAGAACCAGCGCCCAGGCAGCCAGCCTTCGCCGTGAAGCGTTAGGTCGGCGCGGTCGGTGAAATAGTAGTCGTCAAACGCATAGGGGCGAAAGCGCGGGCGCAGCATGGGCCCAAGATTATCTACTTGCTCGGAGAACAGGCTACCCGAAAGGCGCAGATCGAGGCGCTCAGAGGGCGAAAAACGCAGCACAGCGCGTCCGCTCTTTTGGGTTTTAGGGTTCCACAGCTGCGAACGCGCGCCAGCTGAGTCGGCTTGCGGCTGGAAATCGAGCGCATTGCTCGTGAGCTGAAAAAGAAATTTGCCCATACGGACGCCTGCGCGGCCCTGCCAATTGCGGAAACCGTTGCTTTCCCATTGTGGGTTGACCTCAGCTTCAACGCGGTGCGGCTGGCTCTTGCGCGTCACCAGGTTGATGACGCCTGCCGATGCTTCCGAGCCGTACAGGAGCGACTGCGCCCCCTCGATGATCTCCACCTGCTGCACGGCACCTAACGGCAACTGACCGGCATCCACACTGCCGTTAAGGCGACCCACCACCGGCACACCGTCTATGAGGATCTTTACATTCTCGCCGCGCATGCCGTTGATGCTCAGAGCACTGCCCAGCATTGGGTCTTGCTCTAAGCGCAGGTTTGGCTCCGTTTGAAGCAGTTCTTCGAGGTTGACTGCTCCGCGGCGCTCGATGGTGCGGCGGTCGAGCACCCGAACGGAATTGACCGTCTGCCGCGCATCGGTCGGGGTGAATTGCGCTGTGATGACCACCGGCGCTATGCGGTTGTCGGGCAAGGTATCGGCTGCAGATTGGGCAGCGGTCTTTCCAATCGCTGCGAACACCGCTGCTCTGCTCAGTAGGCGGATAAAAAACGGAAGTGTCATCGCTCGCCTCAGTTTTTAAAGACTTTGCTTAGCAACACTTCGCGTTCGCTCCAGCGCAGGCGCAAGACGTACATGCCGCTGGCCCAGTCGGCCGCGTTCAGTTCGAAAGCCTGGAAGCCTTCTTGAAGCGCTACGCGCGCGCTGCTGACGAGGCGTCCTTGCAGGTCAGTTACTTCTAGCTGTGCTTCATGCGCCCAAGCGGGCGGAACGTTTAAAGCCACCGTTAGGCGCTCGCGCACCGGGTTTGGATACGTCAGCACCTGAAGCCCTGAGGCTTGAGGCGCTTCCACATCGCTGATTAACCCGAGGTCGGTTTTTTCGAAAACGGCATTTCCGGTAGCGGCGCCCTCAAAGTCGAGGAACTGAATTTTCCATACCCGATTGTCGGCCGTTTTTACAAAATAAACCCGGTCGGTGGGCACCGTCCAACCCGCGCCCGTAAAGGTCTTCCAGTCGTGCCCGATGATGTCCAGCTCGCTGCGCAATAGATGCTGATAGTCAGAGAAAGCAGCCGTTTGAGGGTTGACGCCTACAACTTTGGCCGTTTGAACGCCTTGCCCGTGTAATATGCCGGTTACCATGTACTGAAGGGTAACGTTATTGATGGAGTCGAACTGGGGGGTTGTGTAGCGGCAGTACAAGAGATCGAAACCGCCTACAGGCTCCACGTTGGGAACGAAGCTATGGGTGGCAAAACTGAAATACGCCAGCACTCTGCCGGGATGGTCGGCCTTGTTGAGGGTAAGCGTGCGTTCGTCAGACCCATCCAGGTTGGCGTAGCGAAAGGTGTAGATAGTACCCGCAAGCGACTCGATTTTGATTTTTCGAAACTGGCCGTTGCGCAGCCGAATGACGTACACAGCGCTGCCGACCACTCGGTTGGTCGCAAAGTTGTAGGTCCCCCAGCCGTAGTCCGTCGGCTTTGTGGTGTCGCGGCGCTCGTTGAAGGCTCCGTAGAACCAGTTGCGCTCGCGGTTAAACAGGCGGAAGTCTCGCAGGCTGTCGGGGTTGGGTTGAGCAGAAAAATCGGTAGTTTGCGCGTCGTATAGCTCAACGGCTGCCTGAGGTTGGCCCATACTGGAGCCAGCGCTTTCGTTGATGAAAATACCGGCGTCTTGTTGTCCGTAAACAGTGAAAGCGATATCCCAAGCGGTGTTAAGCACCTGCTTTTCCGTGCCTGCTGCTAAGTTGATGAAACTCTGGCGCTGATAGCCGGCGCCGGTGCTGATCTGCTGGAAGCTTTGGCCGAAGAGTGGGCAGGCGAAAAGTGCGCTGAGGAAAAATAGAAGGGCTGCTGATCTCATGATTGCCGTGCGTTTAAGAGGATGCGGGATAGAACTTTCTGCGATGATGTAAAACATACGGCAAAGTTCTGCGGATGTGATGAGGGGCTTGGTGCTTGCCGTGTCAAAGGATTGTCATTTTTCCCTCCTCGGGCCATTGCCCTTTGGGCTTAGAAGAGGGGCCGCAAGAGAAGACGGCCTCTGGGCTTTGGGCCGCAGGGCAAAGGCCGACAGAAACTTCAGGAGGGGTCGGCCGTGTTTTGCGATTAGGAAAATCGGCCTATTTTAGCCGAAGATTTTTCGGGAAACCATCTCTGTTCACCTAAAAAAGTATATTGTAATGCTTACCTCACTTCTGTTTATCAGTATTTTGGCCATTTTGGTCATCATGGCTTCGGTCAAAGTGGTTCCGCAACAAACGGCTTATGTTGTGGAGCGCTTGGGCCGATTTCACGCTGTGCTTGACCCGGGCATCAACTTTATCATCCCTTTTTTCGATCGCGTTGCCTATCGGCACAGCCTCAAAGAGCAGGCCTACGATATTCCGGAGCAAGTCTGCATCACCAAAGACAACGTTCAAGTACAAGTAGATGGCGTCATTTTCCTGCAAGTGGTTGACCCCAAGACGGCTTCTTATGGGGTGAACAACTACGTGTTTGCTGTTACGCAATTGGCGCAAACGACCATGCGCTCAGAAGTGGGTAAGATTGACTTAGACCGCTGCTTTGAGGAGCGCACCACCATCAACCGCGCCGTCGTGTCAGCCATTGATGAGGCTGCTATTGGCTGGGGGGTCAAGGTGTTGCGCTACGAGATAAAGAACATTTCTCCGCCGCAGTCGGTGCTGCACGCCATGGAAAAGCAAATGCAGGCCGAACGCGAGAAGCGGGCGCGCGTGTTGCAATCAGAAGGTGAAAAGCAGTCGGTGATCAATGTAGCGGAAGGTCAAAAGCAAAAGGTGGTGTTAGAGTCGGAGGCTGTGCAATTGCGTCAGATCAACGAGGCTAACGGTCAGGCTGAGGCCATTCGCGCGGTGGCGGGTGCTACAGCCGAGGCCATTAGTCGCATCGCCAGTGCCATCCAACAGCCTGGAGGGCTGGAGGCCGTTCAGTTGCGCGTGGCTGAGCAGTTGGTAGAACAGTACGGCAAGCTGGCCCGCACCAACAACACCCTCATCGTGCCGGCCAACTTCGGCGACATGGCTTCCCTCATCTCCGCAGCCATGACGGTCGTCAAGCAACAGACCTCCGACATGCCGGCAAAGAAATAAACAACTCATCTCTATCGTATGGAATTCAGCGCTCAATTCTGGCTGCTCTTAGCGGTACTGGCGCTCATAGCTGAGCTGTTCACCATTTCTTTTTTCTTCATGTTCTTAGCTGTTGGGGCAGCGGTAACGGCCCTGCTCACTTGGTTAGGCATTACGCCGGGAGCAGCAGGTCAGTTTCTTTCTTTCTCTTTAGTGTCGTTGGTTTCTATGGGTTTCTTTCGGCGCTATGCCGTTCGTCTTTTCAAAAAAGGCGATAAAAGAAGCGAATACCGCGATTTTGAAGGCCACCGTGCCACGGTAATAGAAACCATCCCTCACAACGGCGAGGGGCGCATCCAATACCGTGGCACGCTCTGGATTGCTGTGAGTGAGGATAATTCACCTATTGCCGAAGGCACGCCGGTTGTCGTCAAGCGCATGGACGGCATCAAGGCCGTAGTGGCCCCTGTGCCGCAAGATTGACCCCCTTATTTCGCCAACAGCATGGGTTGTCGAACGATGCCTGAGCTGCCGGAGCACACGAGGAAATACGCGCCGGCAGCCCATTTTTCGGTGGGGAGTTGCACCCACTCGCGCTCGCTGAAAAAGGCGCGCTCTTGGCGAAAAAGCAAGCGACCTGCTGCGTCGAACACTGAGAGCGTCAACGGCTGGCCGCGCCAATGTTCGGGAGTTTCTACGACCAGCGGCGTGCCCTGCGAAAGCAGGGTCGGGTAGATGCTCCAGCCCGCCTCGCCTGCCGTTTGCACAGCGCTAGCTGCCGTCGATAAGAAACGACCGGACAGGGTGTATGGCCCTACAGAAGCGGCGTTGAAGGCGCGCACGCGCCAAAAGTAGTTCCAGTTAGGCGTCAGGTTTTGGGCCAGAACAAAGGTGTCGCTCACGACAGCTTCAAAGTCGCGAATGCCGAAACTGCCCACCTTCGACACTTGCACCAGGTAATGAGTAGCGTTAGGCACCGCCCGCCACTGCAGCACCGTAGCGTTTACAGGGCTGGGCGCGCTGTTGATGGGCGCCACCAACTCAGACGCTTGCGCAACCAAACCCGCCACCGGCGCTGTTGGCGCTACCCATTGGGCGCGGTCGGTCAGCAGGCGCGTGCGCATGATTTGAATTTGCTGAGGGGTAAAACGCCGCTGGCAGTTGTCGGCGGCGTAAGACATAAAGAGGGTGCCGTCCGAAAAGAACGGCTCACCTGCTGGGTCTCGCTGCTGCACCTGGCTTAGGCCTTGGGCGTTGCACTGCCAGCGGTAGCTCAAGTAGTCTGGCCCCGTGTCGCAGATGCGGTCGGCGGCAATGGTGCAGTTGCGCCCATCCACATATTCCACCAGGGCCGTATCGAGCGGCGCGGGCACGAGGGTGTCCGGTTCGGCGTGGAAGTGGGTGTAATCGTACAGCAGCGTATCAGGAGTGGGTAGGTCAGGGTCGTAGCGCTTTCCCTCCCAGCCCAAGAAGGGATGTGGTAGCGCTAACGCGTGGCCTACCTCATGTGCCCAGGTGTGGTCGTTTGGCCCAGAGCAAGCGTGCGCCATAGCAATGCCCGCGTAGGGTAGATTATAGCCGCAGTTGCCCGCTGCCCGCGCCATGAAGTAGACGTTGAGCGCCTCGGATACATTGTTAGCAAACATCATGGCTCGCCCTTGCACGATGGAGTCGTGCTCGAACCAAAGAGAGCTGTTGAGCAACCGCCACGGTTGTTTGAAATAAAAGCGGATGCCCGTTGGAGCAAAATCTTCGTTGAGGCGGTAGAAGGCGTCGAGCATGCGGTCGGGGCCAAAGCGCCCGCTGCCGTCGTCGCGCGCCAGCAGGTGAATTTGCAAAGCCGTCCAAAGGGTGTCGTTGTTGTCGGGCACCGCTAAAGGGTTGGTCAAGTGCTTGCGCAGCCATGGGTCTATACCTGCAGGTGTACCGCAAGGATGCAGGGTGTTTTTGTCAACCTCGTCTTGGGCTAAGGCATTAGCGTGAGCGAGGCCGGCAAAAAGCAGCAGGAGTAAAGCGCGTTTCATAGCGAAAAGCAGACAGATTTGAGCAGAGTATGTCGGTGCGTAAAAGTACGGCTGTTGTCGCATGCAGCCCCGGTTTTCTTAGTCACATGTAGCTGCTGCTACTTGCTAGGGCGGGAGGCTGCAAGTCGGATAGGTCAGCCAAAGGCATAGACCTTCTGCACGAGCATTTTTTTGCCTTGGCAAGCCGTCTTTAACCACCAAAGCGCATCACTAAGCCAACGGTTAGGCGAAGCATTCGGGCGGTATTGCGCCCGCCGAGCATGTAAGCTCCGCTGAGCAGGAAGCCCAGCCGGCCGTTTTCCGAGTAGTAGGCCGTGCCGCCGATTTGGGTGAAGGAAACT
>CALHAM010000062.1 GCA_937934275.1 uncultured Saprospiraceae bacterium
TCAAAACTCGAAAAGCGCAGTTGATGGCGGTCTATTTTGGATTGTATCGGCATAGGCTTTTTCTTTTTTTATGTGTTAAATTTACTGCTTTCCCTCGATTTTTTAAAGAAATAACGTAACTTTGATGTGTAGTTTTTTCACAGACTGGAGGGAAAGCCAAGCGGAGCCGGAGGCGAGCGGGCTTTGCCGCCTTCCGGCGAGCGTTTTTTGAGAGGTTAGGCAAAGCCATGTCGAATACAAGTGGCATATCAACGGCGCCAGCCCTACGGGCTGTTGGTGGTGTGTTGGGGGGTTGGGTTCTACAAACGGAGTCGGTCCTACGGACCTGTGTGGCATTGGGTCGCTGCCGGTGTGGAGAAGCCCGTTAGGGCTGGCCCCGTTTATAGAAATGGCGATGCGGACAAATATAAAAGCCCGTAGGGCTGACCCCGTTTGTAGAAATGGCATCGTGAAAAACGTTTGAAGCCCGTTAGGGCTGACCCTGTTTGTAGCAAACCGACGGAGCCAGCCCTACGGGCTTTTGGTGGTGTGTTGGTGGGTTGGGTTCTACAAACGGAGTCGGTCCTACGGACCTGCGTGGCATTGGGCTGGCGCCGGTGTGGAGAAGCCCGTCAGGGCTGGCGCCGTTTGTAGAAATGGCGTCGTGAATGCATATAAAAGCCCGTTAGGGCTGCCCCCGTTTGTAGCCAATGGCATCGCGAAATATGTATGAAGCCCGTCAGGGCTGGTGCCGTTTGTAGCCAATGGCATCGCGAAAAACGTATGAAGCCCGTCAGGGCTGGCTCCGTTTGTAGTTGGTTGTTTTATGTAGCAACGTTTGCCGGTTCAGCGGCGTTTAGGGAGGCATGAACACAGCTTTAAGTTTGGGCTATTCGCCCTGTCCGAACGACACCTTTATTTTCGATGCCTTGGTGCACGGCAAAATAGATACGGAAGGGCTTCACTTTGAGCCGATTTTGGAAGACGTAGAGACGCTCAACCGCTGGGCTTTTGCGGGCGATTTGGACGTAACGAAGTTGAGCTACCACGCTTTGGCACACTTGACACATCGGTATCGGCTTCTGGAGGCCGGCAGTGCCTTGGGCTTCGGCTGCGGTCCTCTGCTTATTGCCCGCCGTCCGCTGAGCACGGCCGACATCAACGCCGGCCCTATCGGCATACCCGGCCAGCTCACCACGGCCAATTTCCTACTCAGCCTGGCCTTTCCGCAGGCCAACCATAAGGTGGAGATGCTTTTTTCCGACATCGAAGATGCCGTGTTGCGGGGCGACGTCGTCGCAGGTCTCATCATTCACGAAAATCGCTTCACGTACGCGCAAAAGGGCCTCACTTGCCTGACCGACTTGGGCGCTTGGTGGGAGCGCCAAACGGGGTTGCCCATCCCTCTGGGCGGCATCGCCGTGCGCCGCGACTTACCCGCCGACGTCCAGCAGCGCCTCAACCGCGCCCTGCAGCGCAGCGTGGAGTATGCTCTAGCTCACCCTGAGGCCGCTATGCCCTACGTGCGCCAACACGCGCAAGCCATGGACGACGACGTCATGCGCGCCCACATCCGCCTATACGTCAACGACTTCTCCCGAAACCTCGGAACCACCGGACGCCAAGCCGTCGCCCAGATGTTTCGCATGGCCTACGAGGCCGGGGTCATCCCTCACTATTCAACAGATTTTTTTATAAATTAAAGAAAAAACCTATGTTTTGGCACGGTTTTCGATGCCCTATAAGTGTGTGTGTAAGTATTGTTTTTAGAATTGGAAAATTCGGGGCGCGTGAAAAGTCACGCGCTTTTTTGTTTTTTATCGCTCAACTTCTCGTGGAGAAGGTGAATACAGCGCGGCGCGGGGCAAGTGCTTCGGCGTTTGGAGGTGTTCTATCTTTGGGCGCTCAAACCGCTTTGGACGGCGGGCGTTCTTGAGAAGCATGGATGTCTATTTGCTTTTGATTGGCGACGAGATTCTCTTGGGCCAAGTGGTGGACACGAACTCGGCTTGGCTGGGGCAGCAGTTAGCTCTGCACGGCTATCGGGTGGTGGGCAAGATGGCGGTACCCGACGAGCGCGCCGCCATTTTGGCGGCCTTAGATTGGGCTGCTCAACGTGCGCAGTTGGTCATCACGACGGGTGGCTTAGGCCCCACGAAAGACGACATTACGCGCGGGGCGCTGGCCCAATACTTTGGCTCAGAGCTGGTTTTTCATCAGGAGACCTACGACCGCATTAGGGCCTATTTTGCGCGCATTGGCAAGCCGGTGCCCGAGAGTGCGCGCCAGCAAGCCACGTTGCCTCAAAAGGCCGTGTTGCTGACCAATAAGGTAGGCAGTGCGCCGGGCATGTGGTTCGAGCGCGCGGGCAAGGTGTTCGTCTCGCTGCCGGGCGTGCCTTTCGAGATGCAATACTTGATGAGCGAAGAGGTGTTGCCGCGCTTGCGCAAGCACTTTCCGGGCAAGCCGCTGGCCCACCGAACGCTGCGCACGGCTGGCGAGGGCGAAAGCGCTATTGCGAAGCGCCTCGAGGCTTTCGAGGAGGCCCTGCCGGCACACCTTCGGCTGGCCTATTTGCCGTCGCTGGGCCAAGTGCGCCTGCGCCTGAGCGGCACGTGGCCACACGCCGAGGTGCCGCCCGACGCCGAAGAGCGCCTGCGCGCCGAGGTAGACGCTTATGCCGACCAGCTGCGCGCTTTGCTGCCCGACCTCGTCTTTGGCGTGGAGGAGGATACGCTCGAGCAAGTCGTCGGGCGCCTACTGCAGGAGCGCGGCTTGCTGTTCGGCAGCGCGGAAAGCTGCACGGGTGGCTACGTCGCACACCTGATGACGTCTGTCCCGGGCAGCTCGGAGTACTTTGCGGGCAGTGTTGTCGCCTATTCCAACGCGCTAAAGACTCAGCTTCTCGGCGTTCGGCCCGAGACGTTGGAGCGCTGCGGCGCCGTTAGTGAAGAAACCGTGCGCGAGATGGTGGCCGGTGCGCTCCAGACTTTAGGCGTACAGGTAGCCTTAGCCGTTTCTGGCATTGCTGGCCCGAGCGGCGGCACGCCCGAAAAGCCCGTAGGCACGGTCTGGCTGGCCGTGGGCGACCGAGCGCGCATCGTCGCTCAAAAGCACGTCTTTGCCCGCGACCGCGTCAAAAACATCCAATTAGCCGCTACCTTTGGGCTTAATATGGTGCGTAAGTTCCTGCTAAACGCCCTCTAAAGCCCTCCGACGACCTGCCATGCAGCCCATCATTCGCCTGAGTAATGCCGACATCTGCCAGCAAGACGGCCGCGTCGTGTTGGAAAACATCAACCTCACCATAGGCCCTGGCGAGTTTACCTACCTCATCGGCAAAACCGGAAGCGGCAAGACGAGCCTGCTCAAAACGCTGTACGCCGCCTTGCCCTTGACCAAGGGCAAAGGAGAAGTGGCCGGCTTTGACCTTAGCACCATCTCGCGCCACAACGTTCACTTGTTGCGCCGCCAGCTGGGCATCGTGTTTCAAGACTTCAACCTGCTGACCGACCGCAACGTGGAGGAGAACCTGCTCTTTGTGTTGCGCGCTACCGGCTGGAAAGCCCCTGCAGAAATGCTCCAGCGCGTGCAGGAAGTGCTCGAGGGCGTTCAACTGGTCGACAAGCGGCACGCCATGCCCTTCGAACTATCGGGCGGCGAACAGCAGCGCATCGTATTGGCCCGCGCCCTGCTCAATCGGCCCGCTCTGCTCATCGCCGACGAACCCACCGGCAACCTCGACCCCGAAACCAGTGACGATGTGCTGCTGCTCATGCGCAACTTGGCCAAAACGTACAATACGGCCGTCCTGTGTGCTACACACGACTACCGGATCTTGCAAAACTTCCCAGCGCGCATCATTCGCATTCGAAACGGCAAGCTCATCGAAGACGATGGCTCAGCGGCTCAATAGGCCGCCCAACCTGCGCCCTGCCAACCCTCAGAGTGGCTCGAAAAAACCTACACTTGAGCCGACCCACTCCTTGCCCATATTGTAGCGTACCCCCACCATTTCGCCCTTGCTCATGCGAATGAGGTTGTTGACCAAGCGCGGGCGCGCCCAGTCTTTGGCCCATAAAACCATCATGCGGATTTCGCACTTGGCCGGCTCGGCGGGGTCGAGCGTCTGCACGCACGGAGCATACGGCTTTTTGCGCTGCAGGATGTAGTCCGACGGGTTGGACACGGCGGCGATGTCTTCGGGGGTAACGTGGATCTTTACCCCTTGCCCTGAAAAAGAGAACAAGGGCTTGAGCACCCAATTTTCCAAGTCGTCGGGTATGCTCTCGAGGGCGCCGAGGAAGTGCGTTTCGGGCACGAAAGGCGATTTGAGAAAGGGGAGCGTGTGTTTGGAGATGCGAAAGAACCAATTGGGGTGGCCCACCCATTCGGCGTTGACCTCCGTGAGCAAATCCCACTCGCGGGGCAAGTCGGCGCGTCGATCGAGTTCGTCGAAGATGATGCGGTTGTAGATGCGCTCGATAGGGATGCGGCGGCCCTCCTCGTTGATGTAGTACAGGTCGCGGCCGCTGCGCTTGATTTGCGAAAGACAAAGCACCGGAATGCCCAAGTATTTGCGAGTCCCCCAAAAGTCAATGCGCGTGTTTTGCTTTTCGGGTTCGATTTCGAGCAGCACGACGTTTTCGGGGCGGGCATTGCCCACAATGATGTTGCGCAAGAGGTCTAAGTAGCTTTCGGCGTCTAAGCCGCTGAAGAGGTGGTGGAAGTCGGGCGGGATGTCGAAGTGCCTGCGGTAGGCCTTGGCCAGCAGGTGTTGGTAAAAATACAGGGAGGGGAAGCCCTGCATCTCAATGAGTTGCGGCGTGAATTCGCCGTTTTCATCACGGCAGATGCCGAAGTCGAGTTGTAGGAAGGTAGTGTGTTCGTCCTCATTGGGCACGCGCAGGTGTGGGGGGATGGCGGCTTCGCTTTGCTGGCGAAAGTCGGGGTGTTCGATGACGCTCAGAATATCCTCGACTCCTTGCAAGAGTTTCACTTTTAGCGGTTTGGGTATAAAGACCGGCGTCTCGCAGACGCGGAAGCTGACGGGTTCGCCAAACTCAGTATCCATGGTGTGCAGCAGGGCCTGGTATTTTTCGGGCGAAAAGGCAGCGTTAAAGCGTTGGCGTAATTCAGCGTGCATACAGGTGTTTTTTGTGAAAAGCAGGCGGTTGCGGCCGCCAAAGGCGCTAACCGTTGCGCAATAATACGCCTGACGCTGGTAATGGACGGGGAGCAGTTGCAGCGTTGTAGTCGCGGCCACCAAGGCACTAAGGGAGGTGTAAAGGCAGCCGGCGTTTCATAGCCACCAAGGCACGAGTGGGCTTACCGCGAATGTGCGAAGACGAAACGCAAGGGACACGAAAGCTTCTTCCACAACAAGGCCTCAGTACCGGCAAGGTGCTGCCTTGCCAGACGCTGTTGCTGTGGCTTTTCCCTGAGCCAGTCGGGGCAGAGCAGAGCTGTGGAAATAGGAGTATTCGAGACGACAGGCTCGAATGCTCTAAGGGCGGTTTTTCGCTTTACCTTTGCCCGCGCTTCTGGGGCGCCCGCGCTGGCAAGAAGGCGGTTAGCGCGCACGGTGGTGCGGTTGCAGCGTTTTGAGCAGCCTTTGGGCGTCTGCGCGAGGAAGCCTGTTTTGATTTCTCAAAAAAATACTCTCGACACTATGCCGGATAACATCCATCCACAGCCTACGCTGAACATCGAGCTCCCTGAAGACGTGGCAGAGGGCATTTACTCTAATTTGGCGATCATTTCCCACTCGAACGCTGAGTTTGTGGTGGACTTCATTCGGATGATGCCCAACGTGCCTAAGGCGCGCGTGAAGTCGCGCATTATCCTGACGCCGCAGCACGCCAAGCGCCTGCTGTTTGCCCTGAAGGATAACATCCAGAAGTACGAAATGCAATTTGGCAAGATTGAAGAGCCGGAGCACCCGCAGCTGCCGCCGATGAACTTCAACACGCCGCCGGCACAGGCCTAAGGGCGTATGTGCCATTAGAGGGTATATTCCTGACCTAGTTCGGGGATATCTACCGTTTTGAAGCCGTTGTGCAGCAGGGTATCGCGCCAGATTTGCTGGCGTTCAAAGGTGCCGTGGGTGAGCCACATCTGGCGCACGGAGGCGCGCTGGTTTTCCAGGAACTGGAGCATCTCGGCGCGGTCGGCATGAGCACTGAAGGAGTCCATGACCTCTACTTCAGCAAGTACTTGTTTGTTTTCGCCGAAGATTTCCATGCTTTTGGCACCGGCGCGCAGCTTTCCACCCGGAGTTTCGGGGGCGCAATAGCCAATGATGAGGAAGGTGGCTCGCCAGTCTTCGATGTTGTTGTACAGGTGGTGCCGGATGCGGCCGGCGTTCATCATGCCTGAGGCGGCAATGATGATGCAGGGCTTCTGGAGGTGGTTGAGCTGTTTGCTGGCCTCAACGGATCGGATGTATTGCAATTCCTTGAATCCGAACGGATTTTCGTTTTCGATCAGGTACTGGTGGAGTTCCTGGTCGAAGCATTCCAAGTGGTCGAGGAAGACGTCGGTAGCGTCTACGGCCAGGGGGCTATCCACGAAGACGGGCACTTTGGGCAGGCGCCCAGCATGATGCAATTGGTCGAGGAGGTAAACGACTTCTTGCGTTCGGCCCACCGAGAAGGCGGGAATGATGAGTTTGCCTTTTTTTTCTACGCAGGTGTGGTGGACGATGCGATACAGGTGCTCCAATTCAGCCGGAGCGGCTTCGTGTTCGCGGTCGCCATAGGTGCTTTCGCAGATGAGGTAGTCCACTTCGGGCATGGGTTGCGGGTCGCGCAGGAGGGGGCGATTGGGGCGACCGATGTCGCCGGTGAAGCCAAAGCGCACCGTGTGGTCATCTTGCCGGATTTCGAGCGTTACGGAGGCGCTGCCCAAGATGTGGCCGGCGTCGCGAAAGAGCACACGCACGCGCGGATGGACGACAAACCACTGTTCGTAGCTAAAAGAGGCGAACTGGTTCATCGCTTTATGGACGTCGGCAGTCGTATAGAGCGGCTTTTTTTCCGAGGTGCCGGGCGGTCGGCGCTTGTTGTCGTAGTAAGCATCGGCCTCTTGAATTTTGGCCGAGTCCAAGAGCATGATGGCACTTAGGTCGCGGGTAGCGTGTGTGGCATAGATAATGCCTCGAAAACCATCGGCGATGAGTTTGGGCACGCGGCCGGTGTGGTCAATATGGGCATGGCTCAGGATGAGGCAATTCACTTCCGGAGGGTTGAACAGCCATTTTTGGTTAAAGCTGTGCAGAGGGCTTCCCTCTACTTCGCTGTTGCCGCCCTGATAAAGGCCGCAGTCGAGCAAGATGCGAAAACCGTCGTCGAGGGTGATGAGGTGAGAAGAGCCGGTTACCTCGCGCGCTGCACCGCAGAATTGAATAGTCATAGCAGGTGATAAACCATTGGTGTGGTGCAAAGTAAGGCAACCACATCCGTTTCAGTTGCTTTCTTTTTGCTTGAAAAAAGCAGCGCGTAGGGCAGCGGGCGAAGGCGGGAAGGGTTCTTTGGTGAATGGTCGGCTCCGAATTTCGGAGGCTCAGAGGAAATCCAACAGTTCGAAGGCCTGTCCTAAAATGGGCTGAGAATGGGTTTCTAGCCAGCGTTCCAACACGGTAGCGTAGGCTTGTCGGAAATCCGTGGTGAACTTTAAGTCTCCTTGGTCGAGGTCGTTCAGGTCGGGTAGGGCGTTGAGTAGGCCCGGGCGCCGCAGTGCTCCGCCTAGAAAGAACATGAGATTAGCAGTGCCGTGGTCGGTGCCGCCGCTGGCGTTTTGGCTGACGCGCCGGCCAAACTCGGAGAAGGTCATTACGAGCACGTCGCTCCAGCGCCCTTGGGCTTTGAGGTCGGCGGCAAAGGCGGCCAAAGCGGCGTCGAGTTGGCTCAGGAGGCGCTGGTGCTGCATGGGTTGGTTGATGTGGGTATCGAAGCTGCCCAGCGATAAGTAGTAAACGACAGTGTCGGCCTCGCCTAAGATAAGAGAGGCTACGGTTCTCAATTGTCGGCCCAAGGGGGTATCGGGGTAGTTGGCGGTGGAGGGTTTAACGCCGCTTTTTTTGAAGATATACTCTGCGGAAGCGATGGCGTCGGCCATAGTTTTCTGCAAATAGGCGAGTGGAGTGTCGCTGGGAGCTACGGGGGCTGCAGCGGCGTACTCCGCGAAGTAAGCGCTTCGAATGGCAGCGTACAGCTCGGCGGGTTCGCGCAAGGCGATGCCTTTGCGCTGTTGGCCTTTGAGGGCGAGGCTTATGGCGTCGCCCAGTTCGAGGGCCGGTGCTTGGCAAGGTTTGGATGGGCAATGTGCGTCCAGGTAACGCCCTATCCATCCGGTGTGCCAGTATTCAGAGGCGGGGCTGGCGCTGTGCCAAATGTCCATGCTGCGGAAGTGCGAGCGGTCGGGATTGGGGTAGCCCACGTTGTGTAGTACGGCTAAGTGGCCGTCGTCGTAGAGGCGTTTCAGGCCCGCAAGGGCGGGGTGTAGGGCGGCCTCAGCCGTGAGGGGCAGCGCGTGAGCGGCTTTTATGGCGATTCGAGGGCGCTCGCGGTAATAGATGTCATTGCCTATAGGAACGACCGTGTTGAGGCCGTCGTTGCCGCCGCTGAGCTGCACAACGACGAGTACTTTGCCGCGGTTGGGCAAGGCCGCTGGGCGCGCATGGGCTTGCAGGAAGCGCGGCAGATACAGAGAAGCGGCCGCGAGAGAGGCAGTTTTGAGGAAGGTTCGGCGTCGGATGAGCATAGTAAGCGCGGCTGAAAGGTAGGTGGAAGTGCTAGCACAGCTGGTATTCAGGTGTGGCCATCAGCTGCAGGGTGGCGGTTTGGAGCAATTGCTCGCGGGTGAGCGAGTGCGTGTGTTTTTGCACGATGGCGAGGCGCTCCTTAGCCACGGGCGTTTGCCATAAGTAATGGGCCAGAGTGGGCAGCAACTCGTCAGAGGGCACCTGAGCGAAAGTCTCAGCGAGAGGTTCCCAGTGCAGTTCGGCCCCGAGGCGTCGGCGTAGGCGGCCGGCTCGGCCCTGGCCCATGGCAATGTCATCGTCGTTGTCGGTGCCTAGGTCAATGGCGTCGCTGGCGGCCAAGATGTGAGGCAGGCGCAGGCGCAGCATGAGGGTGGTAGTATCGATCCAAGTGCGGCCGCCCGGCCAGCCGGCAACGTTGGGTGGGAAGAAAAGCACCTGCCCTAAGGCGCGTTGCAGCAAGAGTTGAGCCTCCGGGTCGTCAAGCGTCAGCGGTAGGGTGCGCCGCAGGCCAACCCAGAGCACAACAGGTGATTTGATCTGATGGCCGATGTTTTCCTCGTCGTAGAACCACTCCGCCGTAAAGATGTCTTCGAGCAAGCGCCCAATGTCGTAACCGCTGTCGTAGAAGCGATTGCCCAGCCAAAGCACGCGCTCTTCGGGCACCTGCTCGTCGTTGACAAAAAATCGATACATCTTTTGGGCGATGAAACAGGCTGTTTGGCGCTGCTCGAGCAGAATATCGAGCACATCGTCACCGTCGAAGCGCCCTGTGTGGCCCAGTACGGTCTTAATACCTCGGTCGTGCTGGTTTTGCCGAAAGACGAATTGTCCCTTCAGATCGAAGCCCCAGCCCGTGAAGGCACGGGCCGCTTCTTTGACGTCGGTTTCGGTGTAGTGCCCACGGCCAAGGGTGAAAAGCTCCATGACCTCGCGGGCGAAGTTTTCGTTGGGCTTTCCCTTGCGATTTTGTTGGTTGTTCAGAAAAGCCAGTATAGCAGCGCTTTTGGAGACGGCTCGAAGCAAGTCGCCGAAATTGTCCAGCGCGTGGGTACGGATGATGTGCAAGAGATCTTGCTGAAAGACAATGTTGAAGTTGCGGCTGGCAAAATGCCCGTGCCAGAAAAGAGCCACTTTTTCGCGCAATTGCGCCTGAGAGAGCACCATCTCTTCGAGCCACGATAGGTTCAGGCTTTGCAATAAATCTCGACTTTGGGCGCGGCGCGAACGGCGTTCCTCGGGCGTTAGCTCTTCCAGGCGTGCGAATTCGCCGATGCCCATGAACAGGCCGCGCACGACGTCGTCGGTTACCCACAACTCACCCGGCTCTTCGGCAGATTGTTGGCGCAACAAGGGCCACCACGCTTTCTCGGGCCGCTGTATCCAAGTGGGCCACTCAGCAGCATCTGGGCCAAACCCCGCGCGCCAGAGAAGGTGCTTGAGGCGGCGCTGTACGGTAGGAGCGTGCATAGAGGTTCGCTTTTTCCAATGCTTAAGACGGTATACAGAGGTAAGCGTTTAACGCTCGTGTGAACGTGGCATTGCTACAATAAAAAGAGATAATCTACCGGAGGCGCAGGTCTTCAGACGAACGACCGCTCGCCATCGAATATCCACCCTTATCCGCCCTGCTGAAATGAGGTCTTGTTTTCCGCTCGCCTCGACAGGCCCAAAGTCAGCTCGCATACAGTAGCCATTCTACAGACGCGCGACATCATCTTTTCTGATTTATCAGGTGGAGAAATAGAGGCTGTTCAGATGGAAAAAGGCCAAAACAATAGCGCAGCGCTGTGGAGGTATGTCGCACGACTTACAGCCTTACTTAGAAGAAGCATACAGCAGCGCTCTGCAAATGTTCAAGAGAGGCGCTGTTTTACATGAAAATTTAAAGGTTTTCAAGATTCTGAAAAACAACTGCTTAGCCTTTTTTAAAGTCCTCTTTTTCGATTTAAAAACCCTAGTAAAAAGGCGATAACTGTCCAGCAACACACTCGTGGAGCCTCGCACTTTTGTCTCATCAAACGAACAGTAGTACGTCACCTCTATTTTAAAATTTCTCACTATCATGACATACTTTGCGATGAGAACTACACCAGAACTAAAACGACAACGATCCACTCTAAAGAGTTTGTACCGCATGCGGACCGATGTGATTTTAGGTTCGCCCAGTGCCAATTGTAGCGGTGTTGGCATCTGCCGAGTAATGGCCTACGGCGAAGAGCGGCCCTCTGAGTGGACATGCCCACTTGTCAGTGCTTGGATGAGTGTTACAGAAGACAGCAAACTGCGCTTTGAATTTGAGAAATCTAACCTGAACAAAAGTGTGCTAAAGGCACACTTCCGCTGGATGCTTTTCCAGGTGGTGGAGCCTTATGTAGTGCCCTATTCGCTGTTGCCCGGCAAGAGGATAGCTGAGCGCACCATCCGACCCGGTGTCTATCAAGTATGGGATGCAGGGCAGCATCTGGTGGTGGAGTTTTGATGAAGGACATCCAGTCTTCTCAAGGCTCGGATAGATTGAATGAGCAAAAACTGGTGAACAGCTTATTCTTTCTTTTATAGAGAGATTATAGAAAAGTGTCAAAAGAGGCACTTTACTGATATGCCCAAAGACAGCGAGCGCTGGCAATGGCCAGGGCACACCCCTTCTGTGGCCCAAAAGCGCCCTTTGTCTCTATGAACTCAATAAGCATTCACAAACTAATCATTAATCATTTTTAAATCATCCACTGTATCATGCGAACGCTTAATTGGTTGCTCAGCCAAACCCTATTTCCCCGCCTATTCTGGGTCGCCCTTGTTTTGGGCACTTTGTGGGCTGTACACGGCTCTTCTGCCGGCCTAACCTTCAGGGGCAGGGCTTCACTTGCTCTGACAGCCCCAGCGGTGAGCCTTTCTGCTGCTTCTAACGCTCCGCTATGCGCTGGTGCCACTCTTCAATTAAGTGCTGCTGTTTCGGATGGCACACCGCCGTTCTCTTTTGCTTGGAGTGGGCCAGGAGGATTCACCTCTTCGGTGCAGAACCCTTCGCGCGCCAACACGACTCCTGCGCACAGTGGGGCGTATAGTGTAACCGTTACTGACGGCACGGGTGCGACGGCCTCTGCCGTGGTGCAGGTGCAGATTAGCTCCTCGGCCACGGTGAATGCTGGCCCGGACAGAGCTTTATGCCCTGGCACCTCATATGTACTTAACGGCGCCATTGGCGGCGCGGCCACCAGTGCTGTTTGGAGCGCCTCTGTTTCGGGCGGCATGTTTGTGCCCAACCCGCAGATGCTTAACGCGACGTATGTGCCTCCTCCCGGCTTTGTCGGAAACGTGGTGCTTACCCTTACTACCAACGACCCGCCTGGCCCTTGCCCGGCCGTATCCGACCAGGTCGTGCTTACGTATGCCACGCCAGGGCCGCTGGTTTGCAACGATACCGTCTACATCTCGGCACCGCCCACGTGTCCGGTTACGGTTACGCCCGACATGGTGCTGGAAGGCGATGTTTTAGACGACCTCTACACGGTAACCGTCTTTACCGGAGCAGGGCAAAGCCTCGGCAACACGGTAACGGCTCAGTATTTCGGCGTCCCGCTCACGGTGCGTATCCAAGACAATTGCTCTGGTAATTTCTGTATAACCACTGCTATTATCCGCGATTTACTTCCGCCCGTATTCACCTCCTGTCAAGACCTTGTGCTGCCTTGCGTGGTTACCAACTTTACACCAGGGTATTTGGATACTGTACTCAAAGTGTCGGGTGCGCGTCCTGCTGTTGTGGACAACTGTACGCCGACAACCCTAACTTACCACGATCTTTGGGTAAACCTCGGTTGCAACGATACGTTTCAGAACCAGACGAATTTGACCGGATACGTCCGCCGCACTTGGACAGCAACAGACGCCTACGGCAATGCGTCTACGTGCATCCAGTTTCTCTACTTCAAGCGCTTGAGCGCGCAAGAGCTTACCTTGCCTTCTGACGTAACGGTTAGCTGCTATAACTCTATGGCAGATCCGGCCGTTACGGGCGCTCCCTCTTACACCTTCAACGGCGTTACTTTTTACCTTACTCCAGGGACCTACACTTGTGACATTGGCATTCTTTTTAACGACCAGCGGAGCGTTAGATGTGAAGGCGAATACGCCATTCTGCGCACGTGGCAACTCATTGAAAACTCCTGCAACGGCAATTCGCCGAATACCATCCAGCACCTACAAGCCATTTACGTCGTAGACAATCAAGGGCCAGCCATCCAGTGCCCAGGTAATCTGACGGTCAGCACCGATCCGCTGAGCTGTTGCGCTACGGTGGACTTGCCCGATGTAGTCGTTGAAGACGCTTGCAGCAGCATCCGAGACGCCTCAGCCGTGATATTGGTCAGAGATCCTATTACGGGCAGCGTCGTCGGCCGACTCGATGTTAGCGGGCAGTTGTCCAATTTTCCAGCCAACAGTCCCTTCAAAAAAGACACATTGGCCGTGTTTGGCCTGCCGCCCTGCCTGCCGCTGGGCCAGCATACGGTGAAGTACTTCAGCGAAGACATCTGCGGCGCTGTTGACTCGTGCTCCTTTACTCTGTCTGTGGTGGATTTAGTGCCGCCCACAGCGGCTTGCACAGAGGTTACGCAGGTTTCTTTAGGCATTCAAGGCACCAGCCTCGTCCATGCCTCGACTTTCAATAGTGGTTCTTACGACAATTGCAACCCCCTATTCTTTAGGGCGCGCCGGCTTGAGGCCAATAGCTGCCAGACCGACACGCTGTTTCACGAGCAGGTGAAGTTTTGCTGCGAAGATATGGGCAAAAGCATCGACGTGGTCCTGCGCGTGTACGATGTGCCCGTGCCTGCGGGAGCAGTCGGCCTGGATCAATGGGAAGGGCGCTCGAACGACTGCACCGTCAAAGTACTGGTCGAAGACAAACTTCGGCCCGTGTGCTTGCCGCCAGCCGATGTAACGGTAGACTGCGAAAACTTCGACGGCAGCTTGTGGGCATACGGCAAGGCCAAAGTGGCGGACAACTGCTGCGCCGATACGGCCTTCGAGACATCGGTCAATTGGAGCCAGTTTGACACCTTATGCTCCAAAGGCACGATCACGCGCTTCTTCCAGGCGCGCGACTGCAACGGCCTGACCGCTACGTGCTCGCAGCGCATTGTGGTCAACTATCGGCAGCACTACTACGTGCGCTTCCCCAACGACATCATCCTCAACAGCTGCAACGGCACGGCCGATTTTGGACAACCTACCTTCTTTGCTGCGGACTGCGAAACCATCGGTATATCGCACTCCGATCAATATTTCACCCTTGTGCCTGGGGCATGCCAACAAATTGAGCGCACTTGGAAAATCATCAATTGGTGCGCTTTCGACCCTAATAAGGGCTGTACTCAGGTGCCCAACCCAAATCCACACCCCCAACTCGATCACGCCTCCAACCTCGCCGGCCCTGTGGTGTCGGCTCCGGGAACGCCGTTCCCTTGGGCGCCTACTGTGGTCAAAATCACGGCTAACGACGCTCAGCCTACCAACTTTAGCCAATATTGGTCGGAAAGCGCCAACTGCTACGAATACAAGCAGATCATCCGCATCGCCGATGGGCAAAAACCCATCGCCTTGGATTGCCCGCCTGCTCCGCAAGACATCTGCGACATGACGGACAACGACAACAACCTGTGGAACCAAAATTACTGGCTAGACGTAAGAACCCTCTCCAGCGATCTCTGCGAAGCGCCCGTAGAACTTCGCATCACGGCTACCGACGATTGCTCTAAGTCCAACCTAACGTTTCGCTACCAGCTCTTCTTAGATCTCGACGGCAACGGCTCCATGGAAACGGTCGTAACCAACCAGCACACCGATGCAGCGGTCGTTTACTTCAACAATGCCAACAACCCGAACTTCACAGGAGGCATCGCGCAGGTCTTCGACCGCCGCCCAGTAGCGGCCGACCAGAAATATCGCTTTGCGCTAGAGACGCGAACCGATGGCGATAGCCGCACCGCTTTTGTGCGCTGGAATACAGCCGCTCAGCCCGATGTCTTTATCGAGCCACAACTCCCTCACGGCACTCACAAGATTAAGTGGTTTATCTCCGACGGCTGCGGAAACGAACAAATCTGCGAATACCGATTCACCATTAAAGACTGTAAGGCGCCCACCCTTGTGTGCGCTACTGGCCTCAGCGGAAATATTGGCGCAAACAAATCCCTCACCGTCAACTCCGATCTCTTCGTCCAGGCTGCCTCCGACAACTGTACGCCTGCGCACCGCTTAGTGTACGGCATCCGAAAAAGAGGACAGGGAACGGGCTTTCCCCTGCAGCCGAACGGCACACCCCAGAGCAGCGTCTCCTTCGACTGCACCGAGCAGGGCTTCCAACTCGTCGAGATTTGGGTGAAGGACATAGAAGGCAACGCCGACTTCTGCGAGACCTTTTTCCACGTCCAGAACAACGACCACCACTGCAACAGCACTCAGGCCACTGTGGCCGGCGCCGTCCTCACCCCTGACGGGTTGGGAGTAGAGGAAACGCACGTAGGCATTGTCTGTAAGACGATACTGGGCGGCACTCCGCCGTTCAGCCAACAACAGGTCACGGACAGCGAGGGCTTCTTCAAATTTGACAACAGCATTCCCATTGCCGTCAATTACACCCTGACGCCTATCCGAGACAACGATCCGCTCAACGGCATCTCTACTTTCGACTTAATTCTCATCAACAAACACATTCTCGGCTTAGAGCCGTTCTCCTCTCCCTATCAGTTCATTGCTGCAGACGTCAACAACAGCCAAAGCGTAACCACCTACGACATCGTGGAACTGCGCAAGCTCATCTTGGGCATTTACACCGACCTGCCCGACAACACTAGCTGGCGCTTTGTGGATAGAGCTTACAAGTTTCCCGACCCAAATAACCCGTGGAAAGAGGTGTTTCCAGAGAGCAAATCGGTGTGGAATTTTCAGGCCAGTCGCATGGAAGACGACTTTGTAGCCATCAAAGTGGGCGACCTGAACAACACCGCCATTCCCAACAGTGCCCTCTTTGCCGACAATCGGGCTGTGGGCAATTGGTTGCTCGACGCTGATGACCGCCACGTGAAGGCCGGTGAGTATTTCTCCGTAACCTTTTCGGCTTCCGATGCTGTAGCCGGTTATCAGCTGACGCTGCAATACCGCGACCTGGAGTGCCTGGGCATCGAAACTACTGATGCGAGTTTGGCCGAGCACTTCGCTCATTTCCCAGACAAGAAGCTCATCACTGCCGCCGTTGATCGCCCCTTAAGCGCCGACCAGCCAGCCTTTACGCTGCACCTGCGCGCCCAAACGGCTGGCCGACTGAGCCAGATGCTGCGCCTATCTAACAGCATCACGCGCGCTGAGGCCTACACCGACGCCTATAGCGGTGAGCGCCTCGACATTGGGCTGCGCTTCCGAAACGGAAACGAGCACATCGTCTCCGGCCCGTCCTTCGAACTCTATCAAAACACGCCCAACCCGTGGGTAAACAAGACCCAAATCGGCTTCTACCTACCCGAAGCCGCCGAAGCCACCCTGACTCTACACGACGAAATGGGCCGCCTGGTGTGGACTAAAACAGCCCATTACGCCCGTGGATATCACTCAGTGGCTATCGACCGAGCGCTGTTGGGCCAAAGTCATGTCTTTTCGTATACCCTGCAAACCCCCTTCGGCAGCGCGACGCGCAAGATGCTCCTCGCTCGCTGACCTCCACTACCTGCCGCATGACGTTCGCAAGACAGTAATCATTCTGCGCCTCAAAGGTTTTATCTCATGATAAGATCAGTCTTTGAGGTGGCCCCTCCCAAAGGTGGGAGGGGTTTTTCTTTTAAGGCAGGAGTGGTTAGCAAAGGGTCAGCGAGCTGCTGCAGCGTTAAGCGTCAGCAGCGTTTTCAGTTTGGCGTGCAGTTCGGTGTTGTCGTACAGGCCGCTGAAGGCTTCGGCTCCTGGTCCGTAGGCAAACACAGGCACCATAGAGGCCGTATGATAAAGGGTAGCAAATTTGATTTTTAAATCTTTTTTATCACTGCCCCGCAACAGAGTCATGCCGCCGGTTTCGTGGTCAGCGGTAACGATAACCAGCGTGTTTCCCTCTTCTTCAGCAAATCGGAGCACTTCGCCAATAGATTGGTCGAAGTCGAGCATTTCGCGTATGGCGTGTTCGCCGTTGTTTTTGTGGCAGGCCCAGTCGATCTGAGAGCCTTCGATCATGAGGAAAAAGCCGCGCTCGCTGCGTTGCGCCAAGAAGGGCGGAGCCATTCGAGCAGCCAGGGGCAGGTAGTCGCGGCCCTTGTGAACGCCTTCAGGTTCTTTGTCGGCCGAAAACCAGGCGAAAGGCCGCTCAGGGCGCGGTTGGCATTGGTTAAGCGGCCGTTGCTGAAAGGTGTGTACGTCGAAGCCTTTAGCGATGAGTTCGCCGATCAGGTCGCGCCCGTCGGCGCGTTGGTTGAAGTGAGCCAGACCGCCGCCGATGAGGAGGTCTATGCGAGTTTTAAGGAAGAAAGGAGCGATTTCCTCCATTTCGGAGCGTTTGCTGACGTGAGCAATAAAGGCGGCAGGGGTAGCATGGGTGATGCTGGAAGTGGCGATCAGGCCAGTAGCCATGCCGGCGGCGGCGGCGTCTTCCAAAAGGGTTGGGCAAGGCTCTTTTCGCTCGTTGACACCGATGGCACCGTTGTAGGTTTTGCAGCCGCAAGCGATGGCAGTAGCTCCAGCAGCGGAGTCTGTAACGAGGTGTTTGGCCGAATGCGTTTTCATGAGGCCCGTGATGGGGAAGCGCTCGAGGTGGAGTTTGTCGGCGCTCGAATAGATGCCGGCAGTAATCTGGGCAATGCCCATGCCGTCGCCGATGAGGAGGATGATGTTGCGCGGTGCGCGCCCCAGCGCAGTGGTTGCTGCAGGCTGGCTTTCCTGCGTGGGCGAAGAAGAGAGCCAGCGGCTGCTTTGAAAAGCCAGGACAATAGCCGAGAGTAGGACGAGGTATTTCATAGTTCAAAAGTAGCGCAAAGTTTTCAACGCGGAGCAAACATGCGGCGCAACTGCTGCAAGCTGTGTTGCACGTCTGGGTCGTGTATGGCCTGTAAGATGTCCTGTTTTTCGCGCTTGCTGAGGTGAAAGCTCATGGAGGCTTCGTTTTCTTTGTTCTGTGGGCGATAGACCAATCGGATCACGTGCAAAGGAGTAGGGCTGAGCAAGTCGCGCAAGAGAGCCAAGGTGTTGTCCTGCTCGAAGTCTTGCATAGCAGTTAGGCTGGCGGCAGCACTGAAGGGCGAGAGCGTGTTTTCCACCACGCCCTTGTAGGTGCTGGCCTCAATAGGGCGCCGTTTTTCCCAGCAGCGCACCTGAAGGATGACGACACCACTGGTGTTGTTCTTGATCCAGTCGCGCAGGGCATGCACAAAGCGGGCGGCAGTGGCGATGCCGTAGTTGTCTCGGAAGCCAGCGTCTATGGCTTCTATGGGCGGGTTGGTGGGCAGCCAAGCTGGCGGCAAGATGAGCGGATAAGAGCAATTCATGCGCAAAGCGGAAGTAAAGGCGAGGCTATCGGCCTGTTGTTGAGCAAAGAGCCGCCCAAAGTCTACGGCATCTATTTCGGGCTGAGTGCTGCTAAGAGGGCCGGGCGGTTGCATCAGGTAAGAGACCCCTTGGGGGCTAATGAGCAGTCGGCGGGCATCGTTGATGATGAAAGGCGAAACAATCATCATAGGGACATGCGCCTGCTTTTCGTAGTACCGATAGTCGGCCAGGCGGCGGTTGAGGCGGCCTCGACAGTTTTCGTTCAGTTGATATTCAAACAAATAGCCGCGGTCTTTTCGGTAGGTGAAGTTTCCGGATTGGAATTTTCTAAAGGGGAAGAAGAGGTCGTTGGTCAGAATAGCAAAGCTGACGGCGTTGAGCAGGTCAGCGCCGATTTCGGCCACGTGTTCCGGGTGGTTGTAATCTACGTTTTCGCCCAGTTGTTGGCGCAGATAGAGTTCGCGCCAGTAAGCTGCGCCCAGAATGCCGCCGGAGGCGCCGCTTATCAGAACGGAGTGGCGCATCAGCTGGCCGCCAGTGGCTCGGTCGGCTTGTTGCAAGGCGTGCATTGTCCACACAGCGGAGCGCATACCGCCCCCACTGACGCATATCAGCACCATTTTGGGTTTCTTGCCCAAGGGGTTGTGCTGATGCGCGGCCCATCGGTTTAAGATGCGGCGAGCATTGTCCAGGTCGCGCGCTACGGTGTCGGGTGCGCATAGGCGCTCCAGCTGTTCGTGTGTGTACTCAACCCGCCGTTCCTCAGTGTAGTCAAGGCCATAGGCGCGGTTGCGATAGTAGAAAAGTCCCCATCCTGTAATAACGTTAAGCGCAGCCATGACTACCACAAAGACCAATACCGCCCAGCGCCGAAACCAGTAAACAATGGCGCCAAAAAGCGCCATAAACATGCTGGCCAGCAAGAACAACGTGGCGCCCGTGGGAATACGCGCCCAAGGCTGCTCCATAAAAAGGCTCAAAAACATGATGAGCAACAGCGCGATGAGCTGCACGAGCACGGCGTTGAGGTGGTTCTGCTGAAATACTTTGGCCAACAGCCGACGGTCGTAGTGGGCGATGCTGCGCACTAAGCGCACGTGCAAGCGCTCGTTCAGATACGTGTCGACGCGCCAAGCCGTGGCTCCGCTCCGAATCTCGCGCAACGTGGGAACATGAGCACCCGGAGCCAACAACCGACTGCCTGGCTTGGGCGTCAAATGGCCCGCCTTCAGAATGGAGGCCAAATCTTTGTTGGTGAAATGGAGGTAAAGGGCTAAAAAACCCAACATTAGCCCCATGCCTATCAAAAGCCCGGCAATGTTCTCGAGCACCTCCCTAAAAGTGGCCAACTCATCGCGCACCTGAAAAACCACTGAAGTGCTGACGTAAACGACCAAAAAGACTAATGGAAAAACGCTGTTGTTCAGGGAAAACAGGGTAAAGGGCGCTTTCAGGGTGGCCAAAAACGGAAAGCGATGCGAGCACAGCAGGTATGTGGTTAGGTTCCAGATGAGAAAAAAAGCTCCGCAGGCAGCACCTGTGAGCAAAAAGCTCCAAAAATTCACTTCACCCAAATACTCCGGAGTTAGCAGCAGGTGGTACACGCCGAAAAAGCGCCCTATATGACCGGTCATCAGTAGCCCTAAAAACAGCCACAAGGCCACCAGCATTAGGTGATTGCGCAAGTGCAAAACAACCAACTGGAAAGGAAAAGAGTAGTACAGCAGAGTGCGGTAACGACGCATGAAAAATGGGGCTACTTGGCTCCGAAAAAACAGAAAACAGCCTGCAAATGGCAAAGATAGCGTCGCCTAATGCCCCTTTTATATAAAAAGAAAGCGGCGCTGGCCATGGCCAACGCCGCTTCGCACCTTGAAATCGGGATGACTTGCTGCCTTTTGCGCCCGATGCTTCCCCACCTTCGCGAGCAGCAAGCTTGGGTCGTTTCTCTAAAAGTGTGGTGAGGAGACCAGCCCTACCCCCCAGCGGACTGGCCCCTCGCCCACGGGCTTAAGGCCACATTTGGCCCTAATTCTTTATATTTCTCGATGGCTTCAATGCCTTATTCGGGATATATACAGCCGCTTTCTCTTGTTTTTGCACCGCTCATCGGCATTTTCAGCCAGGCAAGTATTGTGCCAAGCGCCTGCCCCTCGGGGGCACTTTTTAGGCTCTATCGCTATAATTTACCCATTTAGGGTAGCTCTTGTGTCATTTTGTCATACCTCAGACACCTGGCATATCCTTTGGTAAGTGGCCCCTAAAATCCTTTGTAAGTATGCAAAAAGGCACCATTTCAGTTCAGACGGAGAATATTTTTCCCATCATCAAGAAATTCCTCTACTCCGATCACGAAATATTCCTTCGCGAGTTGGTGGCCAACGCCGTGGATGCTACGACAAAACTGCAGACCCTCGCCCAACGCGGCGAGGCCGTGGGCGAAATCGGCGACACCACCATCGAGGTCATTGTGGAACCCGACCAGAAACGCCTCATCGTGCGCGATCGCGGCATCGGCATGACCGAAGAAGAAGTCCACCGGTATCTCAACCAGATCGCCTTCAGCAGCGCCGCCGAATTTTTAGAAAAATACCAAGACAGCAGCATCATCGGCAAATTTGGCCTGGGCTTCTACTCCGCCTTTATGGTGGCCGACAAGGTGGAAGTGCTCACCAAATCGTACCAACCCGAAGCGCCCGCCGTGCGCTGGACGTGCGAAGGCTCGCCCGCCTTCACGCTCGAACCCGCCGAAAAGGCTGAGCGCGGCACCGACGTCATCCTTTACATCAACGACGAAAACGCAGAATTTCTCGACCGCCTGCGCATCGAGCAGCTCTTGCTCAAATACTGCCGCTTCTTGCCCGTACCCATCCAGTTCGGTACGCGCACGGAATACGTAAAAACAGACGGAGACACAGCGGCCAAAGAAGAAAAGCGCGAAGTTCCCAACATCATCAACGAAACGCGCCCCCTGTGGAAGCAAACGCCCACGGAACTTAAAGAAGAAGACTATCTGCGCTTCTACCAACTGCTCTACCCTTCGCTGGAAGAGCCGATGTTCTGGATTCACCTGAACATCGACTATCCCTTCCAACTCACCGGCGTGCTCTACTTTCCCAAATTGGGCAACGCCATCGAAACCTCGCGCAACAAGATTCACTTGTACTGCAACCAGGTGTTCGTTACCGACGATGTGCGCAACATCGTGCCCGAATGGCTCCAGCTGCTGCACGGCGTCATCGACTCGCCCGACATACCGCTCAACGTATCGCGCTCCTACTTACAAAGCGACGCCAACGTCAAGAAAATCAGCGACTACATCTCCCGAAAAGTAGCTGAAAAGCTACACGAATTGTATAAAAACGACCGAGAGGCCTTTCAGGCCAAGTGGCGCGACGTGGGCGTATTCGTCAAGTACGGCATGATTGCCGATACTAAGTTCCAGGAGCGCGCCATGAACTTCGCTCTGGTCAGCAACGTCAAAGGCGAATTTTACACCTTAGCCGACTACAAAGAGAAAGTAAAAGCCAATCAGACTAACAAATACGGCAAAGTCGTCTTCATCTATACGCACGACCCCGAAGCCCACGATGCGCTCCTCAAGGCGGCTCAAAACCGCGGCTACGACGTGCTGCGCATGGATACCGTGCTGGACAACCACTGGATGCAGCACTTAGAGTATCAGAGCGATTTGGACCTCTCCTTCGCCCGCATTGACTCCAACACCTTGGAGAAGCTAGTAGAAAAAGACGAGCAAACCTCGTCGGTGCTCAGCGAGCAGGAGATCGAGCAGGTCAAAAATGCCTTTGAAAAAGTCGTCAGCGAAAACTTGCATGCTAAAGTAGAGTGCCACGCTCTGGCGCCCGACGACGCGCCGGTAACCATCACGCGCCCCGAATTCTTGCGGCGCATGAAGGAAATGCAGGCCCTACACGGCATGGGTAGCGACCACTTTATGGACGCGTATACGGTGGTGGTCAACACGAACCACCCGCTCATTGCTTCCAGGTTGGCTCGCCTCGACGACCAAGATGCCCGCGCCGAATTGGCCCAGTACCTATACGACATAGCCCGGCTGCAGCAGGGCATGTTGCGCGGCGAAACGCTGACGAAGTTTGTGGAAAAAACACTGCAAAAACTTTAAGTGCTTCTTGAAGGTGGGAAAAAAAACGCCCGTGTTTCCCTTCCGAGCATGCAACCCTTCCTTTACGAGGCGACCTACATGAAGGCAACCGGTTGCGCATCGTTTTTTCACCCATTTTTTCCCATCCACAACCCGCATTGAGTTATGACAAAAGCATGGAAGTTTTTAGTTCCTTCGGCCCTGTTAGCCGCGCTTTCTTTCTTCGCCTGCAACAAAAATGACGACGCCCTCGCCACAGAAGAGGCCATTGACCAAGCCCTCTACGACGTACAAGAGCGCGGTGGCTTAGGCAGTTACGGCTGCTATGAGCTCATTTTTCCCGTAACCATCCAACTGCCCAACAACGTTACGGCAGAGGTCAACTCCTACGAAGACATTGCCCAGCAACTGCGCAGCTATTTTCAAGCCAACGGACGGCCCAAGCGCGGCATACGCCCACCGTTCTCTTTTGTATTTCCCATTTCTGTGGTTAACGCCAAAGGTGAGGTGATCGTTGTCGAAGACGACGAGCAGTTGCGGCGGTTGCGCGCCGAATGCCAGGGCGCGTTTGGCCACCACGGCCCCAACGGATACAGCCGCCACGGCGTCGCCTGTTTCGAGTTTATCTTTCCGATAACCATCGTCTTCCCGAACGGCACCACAGCGCAGGCCGATAGCAAGCGCGCTATGCATCAGCTCATCCAATCGTGGAGGCGCAACAACCCTACTTCCGCCGAACGCCCCACCTTGGCTTTTCCCTTGCAAGTGAAGCTGCGCAGAACGGGTGAGATCGTTACCGTCAACAACGCCGACGAACTCGCTGCGCTGAAGAGCAGTTGCCGCCAATAGGCCTGCATAGAGATTAAAAAAGTCTTTGAGCCAGTAGGGGGGGCGCCCCTACTGGCTTTTTGACCACAAGGAGAGAGGCGCGCTCACCGGCCCTTTCAGCGCTCCCAGCGGCTGGGCGGAAACAGTACGCGCATAGCCAACACCGCCAAGTAGAAAGCGGTGCGCGCCTTTATGCGCGTCCAAAAGTTGGCGAGCTCAGGCAGCTGCTGAGCGGTAATTTCTACACAAGAGTGCTCGAAAAGCCCCTCAATGTATTCAGATAGGGTGCTCACAAAAGCGGGGTCAGCCACGTCTACGTTCATTTCCAGGCTGCGGAAGCGGCTTAAGGGGTTGAGGTTAAAGGAGCCTACCGACGCCCAAAGGCCATCCACGAGGATGACCTTGCCGTGCATGACGGATTTTTGCCACAAAAAGACGCGCACTCCTCTTCGGATGAGATGATAGGCCACGTAGCGCTCCGCCCACTTCATAGGCGGCACGTCGGAAGGTCCTGTCAGCAACAGGCGCACCTCTACGCCGCGCTTGACGGCGCGGGTCAGTTGCCGCTGTATCGTCAGGCCAGGCAAAAAATAGCTGGCCACCAGCGTCAGCGAGCGCTCAGCTCCGCGCAGGGCGTGTAGATAACTGTAGAAAACCTCCGACTTTCGGCGCAGCCAATCGTTGAGGCGGAAGCGCACCAAGCCCTCCCGCGGCGGAGGCGGCAGCCACTTTGCTTGAGCCGGAAACCAGCGGTTGCGCTGAGGCCCAAGCCGCCTCCAGTACTGATGGCGGTAGATGTCGTCGCATAAGTCGTGCAAATGCTGACACACGTGTCCTTCGATGTAAACGGCAAAATCGAGCCAAGGAGGCGCCTGGGCTGTGCCCCGATACTTGTCAGCCAAGTTGATGCCCCCAACAAGGGCCTGCCGGGCATCTGCCACCACTACCTTGTGGTGTAGAGTGCGCCCCCCTTGCCAGCGCCAAAAAGAAACGATGTGCCTAAAAAAGCGAAAGCGAACACCGCCCTGCGTCAAATGCTGCACAAAGGCTCGAGGCAGGGCCGACGAGCCAAAGCCGTCTACGACAACCCACACCTGTACTCCGCGGCGCACCGCTGCCAGTACTGCCTCCGCTATTTCTCGGCCTGTGCGGTCGTCGGCCCAAATGTACACCTGGATGTGAAGCGTCTTCTGCGCCGCCGCAATAAGCGCTTGCAAGCGACGGAAGTAGTCTTCACCGCTGTGTACCAGTTCGACGCGCTCAGCGCGGGCATATGCTTTCATGGTTAAACGCCCTGAGGATAGCGGTGCTGCTCAGCAACAGCCCGAGCCGGGCGAACACCCGCGGTTGGCCAGATCGCGCAAGGCCACTTTGGGCTTAGCCACCCGCTTTGCCTGGCGTTCTGGGTCGCCCCCCGGCTTCTGGGCGTAAACCGTCAGGCTAAAAATACCCACAGGATGGCGCCGAAAAGCCTCCAATTCTTCCTCAGAAAGGTATTCCAATAAGATGTGGTCCGGAATAAAAATGGGTTTTTGCTTTTCTACGCGCATCTGCTCAAAACCGCTTCGTTCAATAAGGGCGAGGTACTCCTCGCGCTGCATGGCCCCCGACACACAGCCGGCATACATCTCTGCAGCCTTTTGCAGCCCTTCGGGCAATTGGCCTACCAAGACGACGTCGGAGATGCAGAAGTGGCCTCCCGGCCGCAGTACGCGCAAAATCTCGGCAAAAACTTTCGCCTTATTGGGCACTAAATTGAGGACGCAGTTGCTGATAACCACATCTACGGAGTTATCCGAAACCGGCAGGTCCTCGATATCGCCTTCGCGGAATTCTACGTTGTGGTAGCCCAACTTTTCGGCGTTTTCGCGGGCCTTGCGGATCATGGCTGGCGTAAAATCTACGCCAATGACCTTGCCCGTCTCGCCCGTTTCGGCGCGGGCCACAAAGGCATCGTTGCCGGCTCCTGAGCCTAAGTCAAGCACCACATCGCCCGGCTGAATACGCGCATATTCGGTGGGTAAACCGCAGCCCAACCCCAAGTCGGCATCCGGCTCGTAGCCTTTCAGTCCGGCGTACGACTCCGACATGATGGTGTAGGTGCCCGGTGTGCCAACGCCGCAACATGAGGTGGCATTTGTGGTGCGGTCTTGCTCCGCTATCTCGGAGTACTTCTCTCGAACGACGTCTTTGAGTTCTTTTTCTGTGTACACAACAACGCTTTTCTTTAAAGTGATGAACTTCGACTTCCTTTGGCGCAGAAGTCCGGCAAAGATACGAGGCTTGAAGCAGAAAGGGATGGCCCCAGCCCTAAAGGATGGTTAGCAAACGTTGGCCATAGGCGTGTTCCTGAAGAAAGTGAACTTCTCCGCTTCCCCTCACGCAACACAATGGGAGTGAGAAGGCCTAACCAGCGGATCACTTGCGCTAATTGGCGTTGTCGCTCAAAAACTTGAGGCGCATGATTTCAACTTCTTCCCACGTAACTTCCTCCTCTTTAAGGGCTTTGACAGCGGCCTCGATACTGTCGCTCTCAGCAGTAGTGAAGTAATCGAGGATGACCTCGCGGATGTACTCGTCTATGTTTTTGTTGATGTAATAGTCGAGGTTGATTTTGGTGCCGGCCTGTACGATGCTGTACAGTTCGTCCATGAGCTCTTGCCACGATAGGTCGTTGGCCTCGGCAATATCTTCGAGCGGAATTTTGCGGTCGATGGCTTGGATGATGTTGATCTTCGTCTTAGATTTATTAGCGACCGACTTGATCATGATGTCAGAAGGTCGCTCAATCTCGTTCTCCTCAACGTATTTCTTAATCAGGTCAATGAAGGGCTGTCCGTAGCGCTGGGCTTTGCCCATAGATACCCCTTGTATTTTGGCTAAATCCTCCATAGTGGTGGGGTATTGGGTAGCCATTTCCTCCAAAGAGGGGTCTTGGAAGATGACGTACGGCGGCAAGTTGTGTTTCTTGGCGACGCTTCTGCGCAGGTCTTTGAGCATGTTCATGAGCGTTTCATCGAGTACAGCCGTGCCGCCTTTTTCTTCGTCGAAGTCGTAGGCGCCTCCGTCGTCGTAGTTGTGGTTAATGGTGATTTGAATGGGGTAGGGCGAGCGAATGTATTCTCGACCTTTTTCGGTAACCTTCAAGATGCCGAACTCCTCAATTTCTTTATACGCCAGGTTGTTCATGATGGCATGTCGAATGACAGAGGTCCAGAAGTTTTCGTCGCGCTCATCGCCGATGCCGAAGTTGTCGGACCGGTTGAAGTGGAAGTCGCGCATTTCTTTGGTTTCGTTGCCTCGCAGGAAGTCCACGATGGTTTTCATCAGGTAGTTTTCCTTGAGTTCGAGGATGGCCGAAAGGGCCTGAACCATTTCGGTTTGGACGTTGAGGCGCTCTTTGGGGGTTTTACAATTGTCGCACATTTTGCCACACTGGTCCTCGTGGAATTCTTCGCCGAAGTAATGGAGCAGGAATCGGCGGCGGCAGGAGGCGGTTTCGGCGTAAGCGACGACTTCTTGCATGAGTTGGGCACTCATTTCGCGCTCGGCAAGGGGTTTGTCGCGCAGAAATTTCTCTAAGCGCAGGATGTCGTTGTAGTTGTAGAAGGCGATGCACTTGCCCATTAAGCCGTCGCGGCCGGCGCGACCGGTTTCTTGGTAGTAGTTTTCGATGCTTTTGGGCATATCGTAGTGGATGACGAAGCGCACGTCGGGTTTGTCGATGCCCATGCCGAAAGCGATAGTGGCGCAGATGACGTCGATTTCCTCCATGAGGAAGTCGTCTTGGGTTTTCGAGCGCGTTTTGGGGTCGAGGCCGGCGTGATAGGGTTTAGCTTTGATGTCGTTGACGAGGAGCACTTCGGCCAGGTCTTCTGCGGTTTTGCGGTTTTGCACGTAAATGATGCCCGATTCACCGCGAAATTCTTCTTTGATAATTTGAATAATCTGGCGAATGGTTTGGTCTTTCTTGATTTTAGGCCGCACCTCGTAGAAGAGATTTTCGCGGTTGAAGGAGGCGACAAACAGGTTGTAGTCCTGCATGTCTAAGTTTTTGATGATGTCTTGCTGGACTTTGGGCGTGGCGGTTGCCGTCAGGGCAATGACGGGCACATCGCTAGCGATGGCGTCCAGCATGACGCGAATGCGGCGGTACTCCGGCCGGAAGTCGTGTCCCCATTCCGAGATGCAGTGCGCTTCATCTACCGCTACAAACGAGATGTTGTTGTTGCGGAAGAACTCGATGTTTTCCTCTTTGGTCAAGGTTTCTGGGGCGACGTAGAGGAGTTTGGTTTTGCCCTCTACGATGTCTTGTTTGACTTTGCGCATTTGCGAGCGCGTCAGGGAGGAGTTGAGGAAATGGGCCACCTCGTCGGTATCGGAGTACCCTCGGATGTTGTCCACTTGGTTTTTCATCAGGGCGATGAGCGGGCTGATGATGATGGCAGTGCCGGGCAACATGAGGGCAGGCAACTGGTAGCACAAGCTTTTGCCCCCGCCAGTGGGCATGATGGCAAAGGTGTCGTGTCCGTCGAGCAAGCTCTGAATAATAGCTCGCTGATGCCCTTTGAAGGCTTCAAATCCGAAGTGCTTAAGCAGGTTCTCTTGAAGGATGTCGGGTGTGCCAACTATAGATGACATTTCTCGCAAACAGGTTTAAAAGTCAATCGCTCTTGCCGGTGTGAGATTCGAAAAATCGGAAATTCCTCGAAAAAGCCGCCAAAGATAGAAAAAGACCGCCGATATTCTCCGGAAATTTTTACGGAAAAAATGGAGTTTTTTCACCCTTATCCGGCAATTGTTTGGGTAGTGGCCGCCTTGGGCCAAGGGAAACCGAATAAAAGTTTGAGCGGAGGGCGTCTCTGGGAGGCCAATCGGCGCCGTTTAGGCGACTTGAAGCGTGTAAGGCAAATCTACCATCGCAGCGCGTAGTTGGAAGCTATTTAGGATTAAAGGGCGTTTTATCGCGCCCAACTGGAGGTTTAAGTGGCTAAATGACTGTTCGAAGAGGGCTGCCCGCCGGCTTTGCGGTGGTCTTAGCGCCTTAGTGGCGATGGGCAAGAGGGTAGGGTGCCTAAAGTAATCCCTACTTTTGCGCCTCTGACAAAGGAAATGCAATGGAAAAACGAGTGGCTTCGGCTTTAGGGCGCCTTTCAGCAGAAGCGTTTAAGGGCAGTGCTAAGCTGCCCTTGGTGTTGGTGCTCGACAACCTCCGCTCTGCGCTCAATGTCGGCTCCGTTTTCCGGACGGCCGATGCGTTCGCGGTAGAGCGCCTGTTGTTGTGCGGCATTACGGCCTGCCCGCCGCATCGAGAGATCAACAAAACGGCTTTGGGGAGTGTCGAGACGGTCACTTGGTCGTATTGGCCCGATACGGCACAAGCCCTACAACAGCTTCGAAGCGAGGGCTGGCAAGTATTGGCCATCGAGCAGGTTACCACGAGCCTCGCCTTGCAGGCTTTTGTGCCAGAGGTGGGTATTCGCTACGCTTTTGTTCTGGGAAATGAGGTCGACGGCGTCTCAGAGGCGGCCCTGCGGCACTGCAATGGAGCGCTGGAAATTCCGCAGTTTGGCACCAAGCACTCGCTCAATGTGGCCGTAGCAGCCGGTATTGCCGTATGGGAATTTAGCCGCCGATACCGTTTTGCTGACTCATAGGCCACTTCAGGGGCTTTACCTGCCACATTAAAAACATTGCTGTAAGTGCAAAAGAGGCTATCGGCTTACCTTTGCGCGCTTTTTCAGGGAAATTTTACACATCAAAAAATAAGAGCAAAAAATGGCAACCACGGCAGACATCCGAAACGGCCTGTGCATCGAATTGAACAACGACATCATGAAAGTTATTGACTTTCAACGCTTCCAAGTAGGTCGCGGCAGCGGTAAAGTGTGGACAAAGCTGAAAAGCACCACGACAGGGAAGATCATCGAGCACACCTTCCAAAGTGGCCATACCATCACGGAAGTGCGCGTAGAGCGCCGCAAGTTTCAGTACCTCTACCCCGAAGGCGACTCCTTTGTGCTCATGAACCAGGAGACCTACGACCAGATCACGGTGCCCGGCGAAATGATCGAGAACGCCCGCTTTCTCAAAGAAGGCGACACGGTAGATGTATTGTATCACGCCCAAAAAGAAATTCCCCTTTCGGTAGAGATGCCTCAGACGGTGGTATTGCAAATCACCTACACCGAGCCGGGCGTGCGCGGCGACACTGCTACCAACACCTTAAAACCCGCTACCGTAGAAACCGGCGCCGAAGTGCGCGTCCCGTTATTTTGCGAAACAGGCGAATACATCAAGATAGACACAGCCACGGGCGAATACATTGAACGCGTAAAAAAATAATTCATTCAACATCTTCGGCCTTTGTACAGCGCTCTATATTTGACGCTGGCCAAAAGGGTATTTGCTTATGGACATCAATCAGATACAAGAACTTATTCGCCTGGTTAGTAAGAGTAAGATTGCCGAACTCATTCTCAAGGAAGGCGACTTTGAAATTGTCATTCGGAACCAGACCCTTACAGAACCTTCTGGCGCTAGCTCTGCGGTAGTGGCCTTTCCGCCCCCTGTCATGAACCTGCCCAGCGCTGTGCCCATCTTGCCTTCTCCTCCGGCATCAGCACCGGCAGCGACACCGACGGCGCCAGTGCCCTCCGCAGCTTCGCCCGCTGCGGAGGCCACCCCTGCTGGCAACCTTATCCCCATCAAATCGCCTATGGTCGGCACTTTCTATCGTTCGCCCGCCCCCGACAAGCCGCCTTTCGTCAAGGTCGGCGACATGGTGGATGTAGGCACCAAAGTGTGCATCATCGAGGCCATGAAGCTGTTCAACGAAATCGAGTCCGAAGTCAAGGGCAAAATTGTCAAAGTACTCGTCGAAGACGCCTCGCCGGTGGAATACGACCAGCCGCTGTTCCTAGTCGAGCCGCTTTAAGCCAGTCGCCCCACCAGGCTGCCCACCTATGCCCAAATAGGCGCTTTGCCGCAAACCGACGTACCCTACGCTATGTTCCGAAAAATACTCATCGCCAACCGCGGCGAAATTGCCCTGCGCATCATTCGAACCTGCAAGGAAATGGGCATTAAAACCGTCGCCATCTACTCCACCGCTGACCGCGACAGTCTGCACGTGCGCTTTGCCGACGAGGCCGTCTGCATTGGCCCTCCGCCCTCAGCTGAGAGCTACCTCAACATTCCGCGCATTATGGCTGCCGTGGAAATCACCAACGCCGATGCTGTACACCCCGGCTACGGGTTCTTAGCCGAAAATGCCACCTTCGCTGAGGTTTGCGGTGAGTACGGTATCAAGTTTATTGGCCCCACGCCCGAACAAATCCGAAAAATGGGCGACAAGATTACGGCCAAAGAGACTATGCTCGCTGCCGGCGTACCCTGTGTTCCTGGCTCCGAGGGGTTAGTTACCGATTTGAAAATGGGGTTGCGCGTAGCTAAAGAAGTGGGCTATCCCATCATCCTGAAAGCCACGGCGGGCGGCGGAGGCAAAGGGATGCGCATCGTTTGGAAAGAATCCGAGTTTGAAAGCCAATGGGAAACCGCCCGGCGCGAGGCCCAAGCTGCCTTTGGCAACGACGGCATCTACATCGAAAAATTTATCGAAGAGCCGCGCCACATCGAAATACAAGTTGCAGGCGACCAGTACGGCAAAGCATGCCACCTCTCCGAGCGCGACTGCTCCATTCAGCGCCGCCACCAAAAACTCGTTGAGGAATCGCCCTCGCCTTTCATGACGCCCGAACTGCGCGAAAAAATGGGAGCGGCGGCCATCAAAGCCTGCACCGCTATCAACTACGAAGGCGTAGGCACGGTGGAATTCCTCGTAGACAAGTACCGCAATTTCTACTTCATGGAAATGAACACCCGCATCCAAGTAGAGCATACGGTTACCGAGGAAGTCATTGATTTCGACCTCATCAAAGAGCAAATTAAGATCGCTGCTGGCGTACCCATCTCTGGGCGCAACTACTTCCCCGAAATGCACGCCATCGAATGCCGCATCAATGCCGAAGACCCCTTCAACGACTTCCGCCCAAGCCCTGGCCGCATCACCTCGTTTCATTCGCCCAAAGGGCACGGCGTGCGCGTCGATACGCACGTGTATAGCGGCTACACCATCCCGCCCTACTACGACTCCATGATCGCCAAACTCATCGTGCGCGCCCGCACGCGCGATGAGGCCATCACCAAAATGGAGCGCGCCCTGGACGAGTTCATCGTGGAAGGTATCAAGACTACCGTGCCCTTCCATCAAAAACTGATGCAAAACGAAGCCTTTCGCAAAGGCCATTTCCACACTGGCTTCCTCAATACGTGGGATTTTAAGAACGCGTGAATGACCCATTACGCTCAAAGCATCGGTCAGGCCCTGAACATCAGCGCCCGGCAAGTAAGCGCTGTTCTCAGTTTGTTAGAAGGCGGGGCTACCATCCCCTTCATCGCCCGCTATCGCAAAGAGGCCACCGGCTCGCTCGACGAAGTGCAGATCGCCGATATTCAGGGCGCCTACAAGCGCCTACAAGAACTCGACAAGCGCCGCGAGGCCATCCTCAAAAGCATTGAAGAGCAGGGCAAATTGACGCCACAGGTGCGCGCCGCACTCCTCGGCGCCACCACGCTGACAGAACTCGAAGACCTCTACTTGCCCTATCGCCCCAAGCGCAAAACGCGCGCTTCAGTAGCCGTCGAGCGTGGGCTAGAACCTCTGGCTCGACACCTCCTCGAGCGGCAAGACGCCGATGAAGTGGAAGCGTTGGCTAAACCCTTCCTCACGGAGGCAGTGCTCACCCCAGCCGATGCCCTTCAAGGGGCGCGCGACATCATCGCCGAATGGGTCAGTGAAGACCCCACCACGCGCAACCGCCTGCGGCACCTATTTGCCCGAACGGCTCGCATTGCCGCTCGCGTCGTCAAGGGCAAGGAAACCGAGGGAGCCAAGTACCGCGACTACTTTGCCTGGAGCGAACCCTTGGCTCAGTGCCCTTCACACCGCCTGCTGGCCATGTTTCGCGGTGAAAACGAGGGTTTCCTGCGCATCATCATAGCTCCTGAAGACGAGCAAACTGCCTGTGCTGACCTCGAGGCCCTGTGGGTGAAAGGCCGTGCCGAAGCCGCTCAACAGGTGCAGGCCGCCGTGCGCGACGCCTACAAACGCCTGTTACAGCCCTCCATCGAAACGGAATTCCGACACAGTGCCAAAGAGCGCGCCGACGCCGAGGCCATCCGCGTCTTTTCCGACAACTTACGGCAGCTGCTGCTGGCAGCTCCCTTGGGCGAACGCCGCGTGCTGGCCATTGACCCAGGCTTCCGAACCGGCTGTAAGGTCGTCGTCTTGGATGCCCGCGGAAACCTGCTTGAACACACCACCCTCTACCCCCACGAACCCCAACGGCAAATGGACGAAAGCTGCAAAACCCTCGCGCACTTGGTAGAGGTCTTCCAGATAGAGGCCATCGCTGTTGGCGATGGAACAGCCGGGCGCGAAACCATGGAATGGCTGCGCCGCCAGCCATTCGCCCAAACCGTGAGCCTCTACCAGGTCAGCGAAGCCGGCGCTTCCATCTACTCGGCCTCAACGGCGGCCCGCGAGGAACTGCCCGACTACGACGTTACGGTGCGCGGTGCCGTCAGCATTGGTCGCCGCCTCATGGACCCCCTGGCGGAGTTGGTCAAAATTGACCCCAAAAGCATCGGCGTGGGCCAATACCAACACGACGTCAACCCAACGCTGCTGCACGAAAGCCTCGACCGCACGGTGGAATCCTGCGTCAACGCCGTCGGCGTCAACCTCAACACCGCCAGCAAGCACTTGCTCACCTATGTGTCGGGCTTAGGGCCTGTATTGGCCCAAAATATCGTGGCCTACCGCACCGAGCACGGCCCATTCCGCTCGCGTATGGAGTTGAAAAAGGTCCCTCGATTAGGAGAAAAAGCCTTCGAGCAATGTGCCGGCTTCTTGCGCATCCGCCAGGGCGACAACCCCCTGGACAACACCGCCGTACACCCCGAGCGCTACGCCTTAGTGGAACAAATGGCCCGCGATGTGGGCTGCACTGTAGCTGACCTCATCGCACGCCGAGAGTTGCGCCAAAAAATTGACCTGAAGCGCTACCTCACGGCTGAGGTCGGCCTGCCCACCTTAAAAGATATCCTGCGCGAACTGGACAAACCCGGCCTCGACCCGCGCGGTACCGCTCAGCCTTTCGAATTCGGCCAGGTGCGTAGCCTCGAAGACCTGGCGCCGGGTATGGTGCTGCCCGGTATCGTTACGAACATCACCAACTTCGGTGTCTTTGTGGATATCGGCATCAAGGCCAGCGGGCTGGTGCACATCTCTCAAATGGCCGACCGATTCGTCCGCAACCCCGCCGACGTGGTCAAACTCCGCCAAGCCGTGCGCGTGCGCGTATTAGGGGTAGACTCCGAGCGGCAGCGCGTCGCCCTGTCTATGCGCGGCCTTTAGCCGCTTCCCCAACGGCTCACAACCTAAGACTTTACAAAAAGACCTCGATACTTCTTAAAACCCACGGCGAATCGTTTTCTTTGCTGATAAAATGAAAACAAGATCAGCACTTGTCTTTCAATCTCCTTACACTTTTCAAAAAAACTGCCCATGCTCCGACTTACAGCACTCCTGATGCTGAGCAGCCTCTGGCTCGCTCGCCCCTCGTACGCGCAAAATTGCTCGGAAGTGTTCGACTTCTTCCGAGAGGGCGCCCTAATGGAGTATACGAACTATGACAAAAAAGGCAAGCCTGAGAGCACTTCAACGCACCGCATCAAACGCATTGAACAAAACAAAGATACTCTAATTGCCAACACTGACGTTACGCTCGCGCGCTTCAAGGATGGTAAGGAAATGCAGTCTTACTCGGTGCCTATCAAGTGCTGTAAAGGCGTGCTGTTGCTGAGCATGCGCGGTTTCATCCCGGTCGGCGATAATGCGGCTCAAAACTCGGATGTTTCGGATATTCAGGTAGAAATCAGCGGCGGTGATTTGGTGTTTCTGCAAAAACTCGAGGTAGGGCAAGCCCTGCCCGACAGTGAAATGGAGATGGCAATGCGCATGGGTAGCTTACAGCTGATGAGAAACCGCTACCTCATTCGCGACCGAAAGGTAGAGGCTGAAGAGAGCGTGACGACCACTGCCGGCACCTTTAATTGCTACAGAATCAGCTACAACCTCGATTATCAGCTGCTCGGCACGCGCACGTTGCGCGCCGAAATATGGTATTCCCCCTCAGTAGGCACGGTTCGCTCCGTCTCTTACGACAACAAAGGCAAAGAGATGGGCAGGACGGAGCTAACGAAGTTTTCGAAGTGATGTCGGTTGTTCGCCCAAAAGTGTATCTGCTCAAGCGAGGAGTACCTTTTCTTTGCACAGCAGATTTCTGACTTATGGACATTACCGTTGAAGAGCTTCGCAAGAAGTTGCGCGCGGGCGAGCCTGTTGTGCTGATAGATGTGCGCGAACCCTGGGAACGCGAAGAATTCCATATTGGCGGCTACGCTATGCCGGTAGGTTTGGTGCCCACCTGTTGGCGAAATTTAGAAGAGCATAAAGATCATGAAGTGGTGGTTTACTGTCGTTCGGGGGTGCGCAGTGCAGCAGCACAGGAGTTTCTGCGCACGCAAGGCTTCAGTAATGTGCGCAACCTCATCGGGGGCATGTTGGCTTGGCGCAGCGCCTTTGGCGATACGCGGTGTTGAAACAGTCCGGCACGCCTCTGGGTGGCTTAGTGCATTGGCCTTACTGGCTTGGGCAACGAGCTGCACGCCGCGCGTGCAAACCCGCCCATATACGCTCCCGGTGTGGTTTGACTCGGTGAGCATCAGCGCCGACGTTACCTGCTATAACTGGGAAAGCTACGTACCCGACTACCGCCATCCCGACCACCTGCCCATGCGCTATTTGCGCGTCAACGTGCACATCTTAGACAACGGCAGTGGCACGGCTCATCGGCATCCGGACTCGGCCCGGCACTTTGCGCGCGAACTTATTCGACTGGCCAATGAGGCCTTAGACACCAACGTCGTCAACTGGCGATCGCCTGCCGGAACTCTGCCCTTGCCCAAGCGCTATCGCTACGTGCTCACGCCGCAACCGCACCTTCCCGGCGACGACGGCATATACTACCACTACGACGACGACCTGTACTTCTTCGTCTCTAAAGGCAAATACCAAAATAATTATACGCGTGACGTCATCGAGCGCTACGGTATCGGCACAGACTCTATCGTCAACATCTTCATACAGGTACACCACCCCGACAGTGTAGCCTCGCCCACGTATAAAGCCGACGGCCAAGGCATCGCTCTGGGCACATCGGTCAAGATTGCCGGAGCCTTAGAGCGCCCTTTCGGCCCAGAAGCGAGCGTAGGTTTGCTCAACCACGAAATTGGGCACGTCTTGGGCTTGGGCCATGCTTGGCTTTACGACGGCTGCCCCGATACCGATGAGCACTCCAACAAATGCTGGGAATGGACACCCGACCCGCCCTGCCGCGACCAAGCCACCAACAACATGATGGACTACAACGCCTACCAGATCGCTCTAACTCCTTGCCAAATAGGCAAAATACACGCCGCCATGGCTCAGGAGCGCTTCAGCGTTCGCCGATGTCTGGTCCCGACTTGGTGTACCTACCAGCCGGAGCGCACCGTTATCATTGCCGACACCGTCCGCTGGCTGGGTTCGCGCGATTTGGAAGGCGACCTCATCATCGCTCCGGGCGGGAGCCTGCGCCTCAGCTGCCGCCTTTCGATGCCGCCCGGCGGGCGCATCTTAGTGCAGCCTGGTGGCACACTCTGGCTCGATGGCTGCTATATTCACAATGCCTGTGGGCAGAAGTGGGCGGGCATCTTGGTGCAAGAACGCAAAGGGCAGTACGGGCAGGTGCGCCTACTGAAAAAGTCCGCCCTCGTAGGGTTTTAGACAGCCTCGGTTGGCTCTCCTACGGCATATTCGACGCCCTCCACAGCGGCCTCGACGTTGGGAAAGACCTCGCGCGCTTGGCGCACGTGTTGCTCGGTGTCTGCGTATCGGCCCGAGAAATGGCCCAACAGCAACTTGCCGGCCTGAGCAGTGCGAGCCACTTCGGCAGCCTGGCGCGCCGTGGAGTGTAGGGCCGCTGCCGCCTCCTCGATGTGCTCGTCGGTAAAGGTAGCCTCGTGATACAGCAAACTGACGCCGCAAACAGCCTCGGCCACCGCCTCCGAAGGGGCAGTATCGCTACAGTAGGCATACGACAACAGCGGCTTAGGCGGCAGTGTCAGCGCGCCGTTGGCCACCACCCGCCCATCGGGCAGCGTTAGGTCAGCACCGGCCTTCACGGCGCGGATTTGCTCAAACGTCAGCCCGTACTGCTCGATGCTTTCGGGCCGGATGTTGAGTGGGCGCGGCTTTTCGCGGAACAGCCAGCCCACACAACAGGTTCCGTGCCGAAGCGGCACCGTGCTGACTTCGAGGGTTTCGCTTTCAAAAACCTTTTCCGGCCGCTCATCGCCCACTTCGATGAATTCCATCGGAAAGGAAAAGCGAATGCCGCAATGGCGTGCCACATCTTGAATGAATGCCGACAGCCCGGGTGGCGAGTACAATTGTATGGGGCGCTGTCGGCCTTTGAGGCTATACGAAGTGAGCAGACCAAATAGCCCAAAGACGTGGTCGCCGTGCAAATGGGTGATAAAAATCTGGTTGACGCGATCCACAGGCAGCTGGTAGCGGTAAAGCTGTTCCTGCGTGCCTTCGCCGCAATCCACCAGGAAATAATCGCGTTGGTTGTGCACCCATTGGGCGCTGTAGTGTCGGCCCTGAAAAGGGCCACCCGAGCTATTGCCTAAGATACGTACCCACATTGCTGAGTTGCAAAAGTACGCTCTATTTGCTTGGCATCGGCTGTGCTCCAATGGGCCGTTCTCTATCTGCGCGGAAAGAGCACGATACCGTATTTTCGAGCAAGGCGGTTGCGGGTCTGTTCGATTTTGAGGTTGGTCTGCAGGTATTGCCTTTCGGCTTTCGTGTCGCCGCTTTCGATGGCAGCTTTGAGGCGCTCTTTGTTTTTTTCTAACAGCCGATTGATTTTTCGAATTTTAAACAATGCCAAAGCCTGCTGGATGTCTGCTTCCGCATTGTCCTCGGGCATGGGTTGGTTTTGCAGCGGAAAGTTCCAGCGCGCTTCCCAATTGGGAGAGTACTCCCAAGGCTGGACGAGTATTTCGAGGGCCAGTTGAGCAATGTCGGCCGAAGGATGGTGGGTAAAGTAGTGTTGTTCGAGGGTTTGCCCGTTCAACAGCAAAGTATGGCACTCGCGGACGATTCGGCCGTAAAGGGGGTTGTCAAACTCTGGGATCAATTCTTCGATGTCGCCCAGGATCCACTCGGCTACGGTGATGGACTCACCGGGCAGTTCGCGGCTGCCGAATTGGATGAGCAGGCGGACGATGTCGCGTTCCTGAAATTCATCGGTGGGTAAGGCGAGAGCGCAGAGGCGCTCAGGTGGTGAGGGCGGCGTCTCTCCTTCTGGCCAGGGGGCGCTGGGCAGCGTTGCTGGCTCGGCGAGGTCGGAAAGCGTTCCGGGCTGGCGAGCTTCTTTTTCGGCTTTTTTGCGCATGTCGGCGCGAACGAGCTTATTCACCTCCTCGAGCAGCACCTGCTCACTAAGGCCCATTTGGATGGCACATTCTAGCACATATGTGCTGCGCCGAATAGAGTCGGGTATCTTGGCCAAGCTGGCCACCATGTCTTTGACCACGCTGGCCCGACGCGCCGGATTGCCCTTGGCTTCGTCCAGCAGCAGGCTCATCTTGAGCAGCACGACATCTTTGGCCTGGCTGGCTAAGTAAGCTTCGAAGGCTTGGGCGCCGACGCGCTGCACATAGCTGTCGGGGTCTTCTCCTTGGGGCAAGAGAACGACGCGCACGTTGAGGTCTTGCTCCAGCGCCAAGTCCAGCCCGCGCAGGGCCGCTTGGACACCCGCCGGGTCGCCGTCGTAAAGGATGGTCAGGTTTTGGGTGTTTCGCCGAATGAGCTGCAGTTGCCCTTCAGTAAGCGAGGTACCGCTCGAGGCGACAACGTTTTCGATGCCGGCTTGGTGCAGCGAGATGACGTCCATGTAGCCCTCGACGAGGATACACTCGTCTTTCTTACGAATGGCTTTTTTAGCCTGGTACATGCCGTAGAGGGTTTTACTCTTGACGTAAATTTCACTTTCGGGGCTGTTGATGTACTTGGGTATTTTTTTATCAGAGGAGAGGGTGCGTCCGGCAAAAGCAGCGATTTTCCCCGACAGGGTGTGGATGGGAAAGATGACGCGGGCGCGGAAGAAGTCGCGCGTACCGTCGGCGCTCACGAGGCCGGCCTTTTGCAGAAGGCTGAGGTTGTGGCTGGCCTGCTTGGCTTTTTGCAGCAACAAGTCGCGCTGGTCGGGGGCATAGCCCAGGGCGAAGGTCTGAAGGGTTTCGTCGGTTAGGCCGCGCAGGCGAAAGTAGCTGAGTGCTACAGATTTGCCTTCGTCGGTGTTGAGCATTTGCTCTTGAAAGTGGCGGGCTGCAAAGTCGTTGACGATAAAGAGCGACTCGGCTTGTTGTTGCTCGGCCTGTTGCTGCGGAGAGCGCTCCACTTCCTGAATTTCGATGCGATACTTTCGGGCCAGCCAGCGCAGGGCCTCCGGATAGGTGAAGCCCTCGTGCTCCATGAGGAAGGTAACCGCATCGCCCCCCTTACCACAGCCGAAGCACTTGAAGATGTTGCGCGCCGGGTTGACGTTAAACGACGGCGTCCGCTCGGCGTGGAACGGGCATAAGCCCACTAAGTTGACGCCGCGCCGGCGCAAGGTCAGAAACTCGCCCACTACCTCCTCGATGCGGGCAGCCTCCAGTATCTCGCGTGCGGTTTGAGGCGGAATCATGTGCTCTATCCGCCTTCACGGCGGCAGTTTTTAGCCCTCAAAATAAAGGGTAATGGTAAAAGTACGCGACAGGATTTTTTCCAGCACAGTGCTCTGCTGCAGGCGGTCGTTGTACAGCAGCACGTTGTTTAGCCCGTGCGAGACTTTGAACTCAGGCGAAAAAATAAAGTACGGGAAAAAAAACTGCACCCCTGCTCCGTATTCGAATTGGAAGTCGGTAGGCGAGATTTTGATGAGATCCGCGGCCTGGCGCGTGCGCGAGTCGCTGGCTACGTCGAAGATATACTTCGCCCCCGCCACCAAAAAGATGCGGAAGTCGTGGTATGCCACCGACTTGTAGCGCACGTGGAAAGGCATCTCCACCAACACGGACTCTATGCGGCGGTTAATGCTCTGCACGCCATCGCCCGGACGCGTGTAGCGCAAGTTGCGCTCTACGAAGGACAGCGTCGGTAAGAAGCGCACGTCGAAATATTCGCCGATCTTCAGGTTCGACACGATGCCCAAATTGAAGCCCGGCCCCGTAACGCCCTCGGCGCGAGCAAAGGAGTCGTTGCGGATGAAATCGCGCGAGTGGTAGATCTTGAAATCGCTTAGGTTCATGCCCAAGCTGATGCCAAAATAGTAGGGCTTTGCCTGAAAGTCTTTGTAGTTGAAGTTGTAGTTTTGAGCGCGCTGTGCCCAACTGGCAAGAGCGCCTGCGCCCAAAAAGCACAAGCACAGGGCCGCCGTCAGGCTTTTACGCCTGTGTAGATGGAGCAGATTCCAAAGGTAAGTCGTTCGCATTGCAGGTGTTGATAACCGGTTTTAGCGAGTATTTGAAGAAAATCGTTGCCCTGCGGGAAGGCTTGCACGCTTTCAAAGAGATAAGCGTAAGCCCGCGGATCGCGCGATGTCAAACGCCCGACAAGAGGCAAAACGTATTTGAAGTAGGCGTGGTAAAGCTGTTTGAACGGAAAAATCGTCGGGTGTGAAAACTCTAAGACGACTACCCGCCCACCCGGGCGCAGGACGCGGTTCATTTCCGCCAGCCCCTTTTCCAAGTTTTCAAAATTGCGCACGCCAAAAGCCACCGTAATGGCGTCAAAACTATTGTCGGCAAAGTTGAGCCGCTCGGCGTCACCGCTCTGAAGCACTACGACGTCTTGCAAGCCCTTGCGGGCGATTTTCTCCCGACCCAAATCGAGCATTTGATGGGCGATGTCTATACCGACCACTCGGCGTGGGCGGAGCATCTCAGCAGCCAGGATGGCCACATCGGCTGTGCCTGTCGCCACATCTAAAATCTCCAAAGGCTGCTCGGCTCCTGCTAAATAGCGCAAGGCTCGGCGACGCCACGATAAGTCAATGCCCAACGAGAGCAGCCGATTGAGCAGGTCGTAGCGCGGCGCAATGCGATCGAACATGCGACCTACCTGCTCTTTTTTGCTTTCGCTTTCGCTCCCGTAGGGCGTAACAACGGTCTTCTCACTCATAGTCAGCTGTGCAAGGCAAAGGTACAACCAAACGGCGCGTTTGTGGTTGGCGACAGCGCCGGCAACGGGCCAACGCGCTTTGAGGCGTTCCTCTTTCGAAAGAGGGCCTGCGTAGGAGCTTGTGGGGCATACCCTCAGTTCAATTGAATGTTTTCTACGATCTCCAACCCATAACCGATGAACCCAGTGCGCGGGCGCGGATGGTTGGTCAGCAGGCGTATTTTGCTGATGCCTAAGTCGCGTAAGATTTGTGCCCCAATGCCGAAATCCTTTTTGCCCATGCTGGTGTGGAGTTCGAATTTTTCCGGCTCGCCAGCCTCCATGTATTTTTGGTAAATCTTTAAGCGCGTCAGCAGGTCGGCCTTATCGCCTTGGCGCAAATAGACAAAAGCACCCTTGCCCTCTTTGGCGATTTTTTGTAAGGCGGTCTGAATCTGTTGGCCGTAGTCGGCCAGCACGTTGCCCAAAATACCGCCCGTTTCCGACCACGAATGCACGCGCACCAGCACGGGCTCGTCTTCGCTCCAATGGCCTTTCTTGAGCACCAAATGACAGTCGCCACACGATACGTCGGTGTAAACGATGGCCTCAAACTCGCCATAAAGTGTTTTCATAGGCGTTTGCAATTCGCGGCGCACCAAGCGCTCCGTGCGCATCCGATAGGCCACCAAGTCGTCAATGGAGATGATTTTAAGGTCGAATCGCTTCGCTACCTCCAGCAGTTGCGGCAAGCGGGCCATGGTACCATCAGGGTTTAGGATCTCTACCAGCACACCGGCTGGGTACAGGCCAGCTAAGCGGGCCAGGTCTACAGCGGCCTCCGTATGACCGGCTCGGCGCAGGACGCCGCCGCTTTTGGCGCGCAGCGGGAAGATGTGGCCAGGTCGGGCGAAGTCGCTGGGGCGGGCGTTGGGGTTGGTCAGGTGTCGAATGCCCATCGCGCGATCGTACGCGCTAATACCCGTGGTACACCCGTGCCCGATAAGGTCAATAGACACCGTAAAGGCCGTCTCGTGCAACGCCGTATTGGCGCTGACCATAAGGGGCAGATCGAGTTCATCGGCCCGCTTTTCTTCTATGGGCGTGCAAATGAGGCCGCGGCCGTGCAAGGCCATGAAGTTGATGATTTCGGGCGTTACCAATTCGGCTGCGCAAATGAAATCCCCCTCGTTTTCGCGGTCTTCGTCGTCCACCACAATAATGATGCGGCCGGCGCGCAGCTCCAATAAGGCTTCTTCGATAGTGTTAAGTTGGAAGTCGCTCATGCGAAAAGATAAAAGTACATAGGTTTGGCTCGGTGTACGGGGACGGCGAAAAATCGCGCTTTGCTGGCGGCGAAGCCAAGACCGTAGCCCTTGAGCTTCAGCAGGAAGCAAGCGGGCACTTTTAGCCGCTCAGGTTCGATGCGCTAAAACAGAACAGCGCTACTCGCGGTTCGTTCTTTGCCAAGTGTTATCTCGGATGCCACGCACCCACTTGAAAAAGCCGTCTATCAGTGCCGCGTTCATGGCTAAAAAGTAGGCAGTATTTTGCAGTGGCCTATTAGGGCGCAGCGAGAGGCGATTTTGCAAAAAATACCAGCCGAACGAGAGCGCTGTTGCGGTCAGCATTCCCACAAAGACCCACCGGTAAGAAGGGCTAAAAAAGGCCAAATAGCCCGCAGAGAGAAACATGAGGGCCAGCCAGAAGCCGCCAAACCAGCGCAGTACTTTGTGAGAGAAAAAGCCAAACCCCAGCCGTGTCAGCGGTGGCGTCACCCATCGCCAGAAGCGGGACAGGTTTTGAAAGCTGCCGGCGGCAATGCGCTTTTTGCGCCGATACTCGTCGGCCATGCGATGGGTAGCTACTTCGTAGCAAACGGCTTCCAAGTCGTTGATCGCCCAATAGCCGCGCTCCAAGGCGCGGAATACGAGCCAGAAGTCGTCCACCAACGAGCGTGGCGGGATGCGTTCAAACAGGTCGGCACGCAAGGCATAGCAGCCGCCAAAAGGACCCATCATTTGGCCCCAGGCCAGGCTTTCCCAGTGCTTAAGGCGCACCTCAGCACTCAAGTATTGCTGCTCGCTGCGGCTGATGCCGTGCTGGCGCACTCCTTTGCTGCGAAGGTGGGCATCCACAGCCCCGATGCGCTCATCCTTAAAATGGCGCGCCAAGCGGTAGAGCGTTTGCGGCTCCAGCATGACGCTGGCGTCGGTGAGCACGAAGAGGTGCTGAGGCGCCGATGAACCATTGTATAGGCGCTCAAAGTCGGCTTTTGCCAAGGAGGCCAGGTCGTTGATGACGGGCGGTTTACCGCGCCGCTCGCGAAAGAGCGAAAAATGCGCGTGCTGCAACGGGAAATGGATGTCAAAGGCATGTGCCACCAAATCGTTAGTTCGGTCGGTAGAGCCGTCGGAGCCTACATAAATGCGCAGCTTGTCGCGCGGATATTCTTGCTGGGTAAGGCTATACAGTTTTTCGCCAATGACGCGCTCCTCGTTGTGGGCAGCCATGAGCACCGAGATGACGGGCAGGTCGGGGTCGTCGGGGGCATACTGCGCATGCCGGAAGCGTTTGCCTCGAGCCAGCAGCCACATTAGGAGTGGATAGACAAGATAGGTGTACAATAGCGCAGAGGCGCTTACCCAAAAGAGGAGGGTGGCAATTTGCTGCATGGAGGCAAAGGTAGAACGCAGAACACGAGGGCAAACAAAGATTATCCGCTCGAAGTTCGAGTCGTTAGGCGGTCAGGGAGACATCTGGCGAATCCACTGGCGAATAAGTTCGATGCCTTCGCGGTGAGGTAGTTGGCGGCCCAGTTCGGGCATACGAATGCCGGGGTCGTTCTGTTCCATGCGATAGAGGAGGATGCTCTCCTGAGGCTTACCGGGCGTGATGCTGTACTTTCGATTGCCGCTGCCGCGCCCGGCGGCCACGGGCGGTTTGTTCACGCCTAAGCGCACGGGGTCGCTTTGTGTGGCCTCTAAGAAGAGACCGCTGGTGCTGGCTGGGCCGCGCGGGTTGTGACAATGCGCGCAGTTGGCGTGCAGGTATGCGCGAGCGCGAGCCTCGAGGGGAAGGGTAGGGTTCTCGTAATTGGCCAACGGCGTTAGGGCTGCCAAGGCATCGGTGTCGGCCTCCTCTAAGTAACCTTCAGCCCTCCAGCGTTCGAGTGGGCTGCCGTTGGGAGTGCCGATGCTGTGCAATTGCTCAGCGCTGATGCCGATGGGCACCAGCTGGCCGTCGGCGGCGTGGCAGCCTTTACACTGGTTCAAGTTAGGCACCTGATAGCGAAGGGTGTGGCGCTTTCCGGCGGCATCCGTCCAGGCGATGGGCACTTCATCGCCCGCTACCTCAAGCAAAGCGTCGGTTTGCTCAGCATTCCACACGTAAGTCAGGGCTTTCCAGCCGCCAGCTTCGCGCACCAGCAGACGGGTTTCCACCAAACGACGACCCTGCTCAGGCTTCCGAGCGTCGTGAAAATAGAAAAAGTTTTTGATAATAACGCTACCCGTCGGAAAGTCAAACGGACCATCGGCTCGAAAACGCATACGCGCGCCTTTGGGCAAAGCAATGAAGCGGGCTTTTTCAGCATAATCGCTGAACAGCGCCGCATTGACGGTGTACCTCAACACCCCCTCTGCCGGCTGCAGGTTGGCCAAAGGGCCGAGGAAAAATCCGTATTCCGATAAACGCTGCTTGGGCGGCGCGTCGGAGCGGCTAAAGGCCGCCAGCAGCCCCCAGGCGGCCAGCAGGGCAAGTGCCGCCCCCAAGGACCTATTTAGGCCGGGGTAAAAGCGGAAACGAGCAGTCATGTGGAGCAGTGTCGGTCGTTATTTTTTTAAAGCCTTGCGCAGCGTTTACGTTGGCAAACGAAGCATTAGCGTTTCGCCGCAAGCAGAGGCAAACATCGGGCGCGTCGGGGTCGGTGATGCCGTCGTAAACGATGCTCGGCGGCCGACGGCCAAATTTCAACCACAGCAAAAAGCCCAGACGGTGGCGCCACGTGGGCCTGCACTTGCGGGTAGAGGAGTAAGCGTTGTCGTGCACGTACACGTCGGCTGGGTAAGGTGAGTAGGCCTGGTCTTGAAGAGGTATTTGAGCAATGTAATAGCTGACAATAGCCGTCGGGGCGGTGCGGTTGTCGCTAATGGTGTTTTCAGCGATTTCTACCTGTCGCGCAGCCAGGACCATAATCCCCGTGCCGGGAGGCACCTTGGCCACAATGTTGCCTTTAGGCGCAAAGTTTTTGTGGTTGTTGTGCAGCACCTGGTTTTTCCAAACCAACACGCGCCCGCCCTGCTTTTTGGGCAGGTCGGGCAGGTCGAATACCAGAATGCCGCCAGTGTTGTCGCGAGCGGTGTTGTTCCACACCCAAGCATGGGTGGTGTTCTCTATTTCAATGCCTGCCACGTTGTGATAGGCCAGGCAGTCGGTTACCCATACACTGTCGGACTGGCCCACGTAGATGCCGGCATCGGAAGCGCCGATGGCTGTGCAGCGCTCTATGCGCACGCGTTGGCATTGCACCGGGTAGAGGGCATAGGAGCCGTTGGACTTGCGCGGCTTGCCCGTCCACTGGGCTTTTAAGTCGCGCAAGGTCAGGCCGCCCACCTGTTGGGCCTTCAGCAGGTCGCCCCGGCTATTTTCTAAGGTGAAACCTTCCAGCAAAATGTCGGAGGCGTGGGTAATCTTGAGGCCTTCGGCGCCTTGCTTTTGGCCTCGAAACGACAGCACTGTCCGGTCAATGCCTGCTCCGCGTACGGTAACGCCTCGCTTGCCATCGAGCCACAAGGTATTGGTCAGCTCAATGCGCCCAGCGGGCAATTCGATGGTGTCGCCGTCTTCGGCCAAAATGAAGCGCGTCTGCAACTGCCTTTCTACTTCAGGCTGAGCCACCACACCCGGCGCGACCGATAAAGAGAAGCACAACAATACTGCGTTGCGAAAATGCCTCATAACAACAGATTCACTTCAATGCTCTTGCGCTGGCCATAGCGCCTTCGAAAAGCTTCGATACGCAGACCAGCGCAGGCGCTAAATTATAACTTTGAACCTCAACGGCGGCGGCTCCTTGCGTTGTTTACGCCTCTGGGCAATGCATACAGAGGCTATTCCTTCAAGCCCGCCGAGTGCCTCGCCCTTTGCCTTAGGCATTTGGGCCATTTTTGCCGGCGGCTTTGGGCCTAAAGGCCCTTTATTTGTGCAAAAGACGCGGTGAGCGATGGTCGTGTACGAAGATAATCACTTATTGGCGCTCAATAAGCCGGTGGGGTGGCTCGTTCAGGGCGACCGCACCGGCGATGCTACGCTGACCGATTGGGGCAAGGCCTATTTGCGCCAGAAGTACGCCAAGCCAGGAGCAGTGTTTCTGCATCCGGTGCATCGCTTAGACCGCCCGGTCAGCGGTTTGACGCTTTTTGCGCGCACCGACAAGGCCCTAAGCCGGCTGACGACGGCCTTTCGCGAGCGGCGCGTAGAGAAGCGTTATTTGGCCTTAGTGTTGGCTGCGCCGCCAGCGGTGTCGGGCGAGTTGCGCCATTATTTGCTCAAAAACACGAAGAGCAACCGCGCGCAAGTGGTGAGCGCCTCCGAAAGCGGTGCGCAGGAAGCTGTGCTGCATTACCGTTGGTTGGGGCGGGTGGGAGAGATGCATTTGTTAGACGTGTGCCCTTATACGGGTCGTTCGCATCAGATACGGGCACAATTAGCGGCGGCGGGGTGCCCGATTGTGGGCGACCTCAAGTACGGTGCGCCGGAGCCTTTGCCTCAGGGCGCTGTTGGGCTGCACAGCTACTCCCTGTCGTTGGAGCACCCTGTTCGACGCGAGCCACTGCTGTTGAAAGCGCCTTTGCCCGAGGCGGAGCATTGGCAAAAGGTGGAGGCCCAACTTTAGGCCGTTTCTGCCTGTAGCCGGGCGGCATTATCGGCCACCGTGAGCGCCTCGATGAGTTCGTCTAAATGGCCTTCGATGATTTTATCTAAGTTGAAATTTTTTTGGTCGCCCTCCAAGCGGTGGTCCGTAACGCGGTTTTGAGGCCAGTTGTAGGTGCGGATTTTCTCCGATCGGTCGCCCGAACCGACAAGGCTGCGGCGCTTCGAAGCCAATGCCGACTGCTGCTGTTGGATTTGCAACTCGCGCAACTGCTGCAGTAGGCGCCCTAAGGCAATTTCGCTATTTTTATGTTGCGAGCGGCTCTCGGTGCTTTCGGCTACAAGCCCCGTGGGCAGGTGAGTATACCGCACGCCCGACTCGGTGCGGTTGACGTGCTGGCCGCCCGCACCGCTGGCGCGGAACACATCGCGGCGCAGGTCTTCTTTGCGAATGTTGACCTCTTCCGGTTCCAACATGGGCAGCACAGCCACAGAGGCTGCCGACGTGTGCACGCGCCCTTTGGCCTCGGTCTCAGGCACGCGCTGTACCCGATGAACACCCGACTCGAACTTCAGCTTGCTATACACGCTGTCGCCTCGAACCTCTAAAACGACTTTAGAAAAGCCGCCTACCGTGCCCGGGCTTTCGTCGACCACCTCTACCTCCCAGCCTTTGCTCTGAAAGTAGCGCAAGTACATGCGGTACAGATCGCCGGCAAAAAGAGCCGCCTCGTCGCCCCCCGTGCCCGAGCGGATTTCGAAAATGACGTCTTTTTCGTCTTCGGGATCGCGCGGCACGAGCAGCTCTTTGAGCTCAGCTTCTAAAGTTTCTATTTGCGCCTCTAAGGCTTCTATCTCCTCGCGGGCCATCTGGCGCAACTCGGGGTCGTTCTCAGCGGCCAGCATTTGGCGAGCGCTATCCCTTTGAGCAAGTGCTCTTTCGTAGCGCTCGAAGGCGGCCACAATGGGCTGCAGCTTTTTATATTCCTTGTTGATTTTTCTGAAGCGCTCGGCATCGGCCACTACGCTGGGGTCGGCCAGTTGCTCTTCTAAGTGTAAGTATTTATCTCGGATTGCCTCAAGTTTATCTCGCATAGGGACAAAGGGCTGAAAACGGGCGGCAAAGATAGGCAGCCCTCCGCGGGGTTTAACATGCTTACTACCTGTCTAATCGCCGGTCGAAAATATCTTTGTGGCGTGTCTGGACTAATCATTCAACCAAAAAGGGGGAACAATCGTGATTCGTATTTTTATCGCTGACGACCACGC
>CALHAM010000063.1 GCA_937934275.1 uncultured Saprospiraceae bacterium
TGTATTTAGACCGCACTCAAAACCCGCGCCAATACTTGTATCAGAACGGCGGCCCTTTGGGCATTAGCGCTGAACACGTTTACCCTCAGTCGAAAGGCGCAGGCAGCGGCAATGCCCGCAGCGATATGCACCATCTCTTTCCGGCGCGCACGCCTGTGAACCAGGCGCGCAGCAATAAACCCTTTGCCAACATTCCCGATGAAAAAACCCAAAAGTGGTTCTACCAAACTTTCGTGCTCACTTCGAAACCGGCAATCAACGCCCATCTTTACAGCAAGTCGAGCAGCGACTACTTCGAGCCGCGCCAGGCCGTCAAGGGGGATGTGGCGCGGGCGGTCTTTTATTTCTATACTATGTACACGAGCGAAGCGCTCCAGGCGGACCCTAGCTTCTTCGAAAGCCAGCGCTCTACGCTTTGCCAGTGGCACTATGAAGACCGCGCCGACTCAGCGGAGCTGGTCAGAACCTGGCGCATTGCTCCTTACCAGGAAAACAAACCCAACCCTTTCATCCTCGACTGTACGCTGGCCCGCCGGCTGTATTGCCCGGAGCTGCCCGGCGATTGCCAAACAGAGGTGGCCCATGAGCCGAAGACGATGCTGCTGCGCGCTATGCCTAACCCGTGGCGCGGTTGGGGTAGGGTAGAGGCCTTGCTGCCTGAAAGCGGCCACGTTCGCCTGCGCCTACTCTCGGTGTTGGGTCAAGAGCTGGCCGCCTGGCCTTCGCAGCCCGCCGACGCCGGGCCGTTCTCGCTCGACGTCGAACTGCCCGGAGGCCTCGCCGGCGGCTTCGCCATCCTCGAACTCACTCTTTCACTCCCCGACGGCCAACGCTTGCGCGCCTTAACAACTTTAGTAATAGCTCCTTAGGATGGCCTACCCTATGTTTGTTAACCTTCTCCCTTCTGTTCGATTGGTTTGTTAAACTCCTTAGCCTCTTTTGCCGTTCTTGTCCTAATTGTCGTGAAAAGAGACGGATGGAACTTTCTCGGCTCTAACTAAAAAAAACGGCAAATGCTTAGCTCATTTGCACAACGACAACACCAACCGTATTCCCGTTTTTTCCCGCGAACTACTCCCAGATAAAGGAGAAAAATAACTACTTTTCGGCGTTCAATTTGAGACAACAAGTAAAGTAAATGACCACGAACACGTTGATCAAAAGCGGCCAAATTCTGATTGCAGAGCCTTTTATGCTCGATCCTTTTTTTCGGCGGTCAGTAGTCCTATTGTGTGAGCACCACGAACAAGGCTCGTTGGGCTTCATCATAAATAAGATGATTAATATGAGTCTGAACGAGCTGCTTCCGGACTTTCCCTACTTTGAAGCCGAAGTGTTCTATGGCGGTCCTGTGCAGACGGACACTTTAAATTACTTGCACAACGTAGGCGATATGTTGGAGGGCAGCATTCCCGTAGCGCGCGGCGTTTGGATGGGGGGCGACTTTGATGAGCTCCAGTTTTTGATTTCGCAGGGGCTTATTCAGGCGCACAACATCCGCTTTATGGTCGGATATGCCGGCTGGTCGGCAGGGCAATTACAAGAAGAACTCTCTTACCGTTCCTGGGTCAGCGGAGAGATGGACCCCAACTATTTGTTCAACACCCACCCGGCTGATACGTGGAAGCTGGCCATGTCTAATCAAGGGAACGCCTATTCCATTATTGCCGATATTCCAGATACGATCAGTTGGAATTAGAGACTTGTTGCCTAAGGGCGAACAAGAGCCTAGTAGGTTAGTTGTGCACATCCCAACGCAGCGCCAGCCAAAGTCCGCCCATTAGCCATACTAACCCAAAGCCTATCAGTACCTGTTTTCGCGTGCTCGGACAACTGCGGACAAGTACTAAGATGGCCTTAAATACAGTATTCGACAGGGCCCCTATGACGATGACTCGTGCAGCGTAGCCATAACTTAGCGACTGCTGCACCCATTGCGCAGTGCTGATGGTGATGGCATCCATATCTGCAATACCTGAGAAGGCAGCGGAGGCGAAAGACCCTGACTCGCCTAACTCCTGACGCGAGTAATACATGAAAAACGAAACACCGACATACAAGGCAGCAAAATAAAGGGCATTCTTCAGATCAAGAGGATTGCCTAAAGGAAGCGAGGGTGTAGCGCTTTCAAAAGGCGAGTCAGACTTAGGAGCATACAGAAAGCCGACCACCAGAACGCTCACCAAAAACATCAGCACACAGGGCAAAAGCAGCTGCCGCGTAAGCTCGATGGAAAAAAGGCTGGTCAGGAAGAGTACCCTTAGGTACATAACCGACGAAGACAGCAAAATGCCCCCACTGAATAGCGGCGCCAGTGAGGGCATCTGACGGCTTCTGCCGCTAAAGACCCAAGCTACCAATGTAGAGGAAAACAACCCACCTACCGCTGCCGTGCCCAGAATGCCGTAGCGAGCGCTGCCAAATTTAAGCAGTAAATAGCCCGTCAGACTAATGGAGGATACTAACAAGATGACCCATCCGACCGACCGATAATGCAGCAGATTATCTGGCCCAAAGTACGCATCTGGCAACAGCAACAGAGCCAATACGATGAGCACGAAGAATTTCAAAAACGCCGCTAGTTCCTCCTGGCTAATCTGTTGAATGAAGTGCCTGAAGCGCGTTTTAAGCGACAGAAGCACCGCTACTGCTACAGCGCCTCCAAAGGCCTCGCCCGGATAGCCAACGGCGACAAGGCTACCCGATAAATAGCTGATAAACAGTGCAATTTCAGTAGTTAAGCCCAAACTCTTCTGCTCGGCTTGAGCGCGATAGGCCATCGCTATGAGTAAAAGAATGCCCACAGCCACCAGCGGTATTAACCAGGTATTAGCTGTTTTAATCGCCAGATTACCCGTTAGATACCCCACAAGGCTCATCAGCGCAAAAGTGCGCAACCCTGCAAAACTATACTGCTCGGTGCTCTGCTGGTGTTCCCGTTCTAAACCCAGCACCAATCCCGTACCCAAAGCTACCATAAGCCCTTGAAAAAAGGGAGGAAAAAACGCCAACCATATAGTATCCATAGAAAAGCCATATGTGTTGCAAATCAGTGCTATTGCTTCTGTAAAAATAGCCAAAACGCTCGCTCCTTAAGAGCGTGATTGTCCTAATGCCGAGCGTCCTCGCTGGCTTTGCTGCAAAAAAAAGCCCGTGTTCTCTCTCCATGGGAAAACACGGGCTAAGCAAGAGGCGATATGGGAGACGCTGTACCGAAGCGCAATCACAAGTCTATGCGCACGGCAATGTTATGGATGCCGCGAAAGACGCTCGTGTTGCGATATGCGTAGTCTACCGATAAACGGGTTTCTCCGTCCTTTTTGAACGGTGTGGAGAAGGTAAACCCTGCACTTAAGCCGTTGTCAAGCGTAGCTTGAGTACTACCGCGCGGCGCATCAAACTCAATTTTGTAAGCTCCACGAAGGATAAACATCCGCCCTACAAAAAACTCTAATCCGCCACCTACTTGGTCGCGAGCAAAGGCGTTAGAAGTGAATGTACCCACGAGCGACAAACGGTTGCTCCTACCCAGCAACCAATCATATGCAGCACCAATGTTTAGCTGCGAAGGCAATTCGTACTCTGCACTGCGCTGGTAAAAGGTAATAGGGTAGTCAAAAGTGGGGTTCGTGCTATTGTTCTTCACTCCCAAACCTTCCCCTTTAAAACGCATTTTACCACCCACGTTGCGGAGCGATATGCCAAATTTGAAGTTGTCGTTTTCCCCAGTAACGTATTGCACGCCCGCATCGAGCGCGACGGCGCTGGCTCCTGCATTGGGTATGGACTCGCTGACAAATTTTGCGGCTACCCCTACAGAAACGCGGTTTTCGAACAAATGGGCGTACGATAAGCTCATGTTGAAAAATGCCGGACTAAACGTGGCCGCAGAGCCTTCTGGAGTGTCGGCTGTAGTCAGGCGCAAGTCGCCCAAACTAAGGGAAACTATGCTGAGACCAAAAGCACCTCTTCCTATGCGCTGCGCAAAGCCCAGGGCATTGAGCGCCATGTCAGCGCCTTCCAAATAGCGCGTGTGGTTGAGGGCTAGCTGTGTCCGCTCAAAGCGCGGCAAGCCAGCTATGTTCATATACAGCGCGTCAACGCCCGTAACAGAGGCTGTATTCAGGGAATGCAATCCCGCGCTGCGCGCCCAAGGGTTGATGAGCAGCTGCCCCGCACCCGCTTCGCCTTGTCGGTTGGGATTGCCTGCCCAAACGGCGCTCACCGCCACACATAACAGTAGAGCAAGTAAGCTGCTCCGATACAAGTTCTTCATACAAAAGTAAGAGTTGAGCATAATGGCTGAGAAAAAGTGGATAAAAAAGGACCTCTACAGGAGCGGAAGCCCCTGTGGTAGAGAACATCCGCTCCTGAGGTAGTCCAGAGGCTTACAGACCAGAGGGGTCAAACTGTCGGGCTATGCCAAACCATTTCAGGGTTCGCTCGCCTAAGCCGGGGGCACTAACGTGAATGAGATAAGCCCCGCTAGCTACCGGGATACCCTTGTGGTTTTTCAAGTCCCACTCCAAGTCTGGGCTGATTTGCTGATAAGGCGCGTAGACTTCGTCGCGCTTGTACTGCTTGATGAAGCGCCCGTCGAGTGAGTAGATGGTTACGGTGCACTTACCCGGCAGGTTTGTGATTTTCACCACGTTGGAGAACTGGCTCGTTTCGTAGGGCGAATAGCCGTAGTACGGGTTGGGCACGACCTTGATAGAGTCGAGCGCATTTTGCACCTGCACCGCGTTCAGTTCAGTGGCTTGGCGGCCTTCGATTTTGAAGCGATACTTGGGCATGCCTGTTTTTTTGCCACTGTCAGCATCGTTGTACCAAGTGTCGAACTGGCGGTTAACGCGCAGTTTGATGACCGTTTCTGTCGGGATGAGGCCCTCCCGCAGCGGCTTCATGCTGTAGCCGGGCGCCAACATGAGCATGCCTGCCCAGGCGATGTTGCGCATTTCAGGTTGCTTAAAGACGTCAGCTGCACTGGGGTTGGGCGCGCGTTCGGGTGTCAGGCGGAGGCGAAGCCCTTCGCATTGGTCATAGGTGGTGTAGGTAACATAGACCCAGTGTTGTCCGCCCAAAATAATGTCGTAATAATCTTGCGGTTGCTCAGTGGTCAGGATCTGGTTGGTCGGATTCCACAGCATGTCTCGACCTGTATAGGTTGGGTCAATGGAGCGGCTGTAGACAGAGTTCTCGCCGAAGAAAATGTTGAGGCGGCGGCCGGTCTCTACTTCAATAGCGTAGCCTGGGAACCAGCCCATGCCGATGACGCCGCTGCCGTCGGGGTCGGGCAAGCCGTCGCCATTGGCATCCACTTTCCCTACCGAAGGAGAGAAACGGACATCAAACGACGAACGCTTGCGCGTGGGCTGAGCTGGGTTGCTCTCGGTTTCGAGGCCTGGCTTTTTCGGAAATGCACTTCCGGTGTAATAAAGTGAGGCAGACTCGACCACGATGCAACGGCTCCACTTGCTGGTGTCGGGCGTCAGGACAATATCCACATTGGGTAGGTTGGCTAACTTGAAGTAGCGGCTTCCTGTGTTCGTAGGCTCGCTGTTGTTGCCCATAACTGAGCCACTCAACGACAATTGACTGGGCGTCCAGGCCGGCGTGATCATACGCGAGTCGGAGGGTAAGGCCCAATCGCACAAGACATAGGGAACAAACCAGCCGTTGCCAAGAGTAGACAGCGCCTGTTTGGGGTCAAACTCCTCGTCGCGCTCCAGACGGCCCGTTTTCACGTAGTTGAAAATTCCCGTTTCTGCATCCGGCAGCCCAGTGAGCCAGCGTATGTTGGGATCGGCATACTCAATGGTAGCGCCAATAGCGCCGTTCTGCTCTCCGGGCGATGGATATTTCTCCGGAGCCTTCTTCGACCAGGTGAAGCTCCCTGTCAAAGGTACCTGATTTATCGTTACGGAGAAACCGTACTGCGGCACAATCTGCTCATTTAGTTCTGCAATGGTGCGTTCTGAGGCAATGATTTCACCATTGGGCAGGCGGCGCAACTCCCAACGCGCATCGGGGTCGAGTTTTTCGTCATTGGGGTTGCTGTCTACAAAGCGCAGCTCGTATTCACCGTCTTTCACTTCTAAAGGATTGAAGATGGTTACGGTGATGGGGCCGCGTCCTGGCCGATACGTTAGCGTAGTATCCTTCAGCCCCGGCTGGAAGAGCGCGTCGCGGCTAGCTTTTTCCAATTCCAAGAAGACCCCATTGTTGCCCGTGCCTTCCAAACGGGTAATGGCTACACCGTCCCCATAGGCGGAATTTAGGACCCGGTCCACAATAGGACGCGGCACTACCGTATAAATAGGTATAGCCCCTGTAGGAGCCTTTCGGCCTGCCAAGAAGGGATATTGTTGCCCCGAAACCGGCACATCGTAGGGTTTGAAGGGCGCGTATTGGTTGTAGCTGTAGGCAATAACTGTGTAGTAATACTTCTTGTGGTTGATGAGGCGCTTGTCGTTTCCGGTAGCAAAGCGGTCTTCCGTGAGGCGGAAGGTATGGCGAAGCCCCTGATTAGCACCTTTGACTTTTAGCACGGGGAAATAGACCAATCGCTGTGGGTCGTTGGGGTCGCGCGTTTCTTCCCAGTTGTAGATGTCGGCAACTCCATTTTTAATATCTACCTGTTGCACGATCCGCGCCTTGCTCGGATCGTTCAGCTCAGCAGTCGAAACGTTAGGGTTGATCAGCTGATAAATGATATAGCCCTCGAAGCGATATTCTGCCAGCGCTCTTTTTTCCGGGTCAGGGTTGAAGCGAAGGGAGTCGGGAGCCAGAATATCTACTTCACGATAGCCTTCGCGGTAGTTGTTAGATACCGGATTTTCATTGGTCAGCACAGCAATCAGCTCTTGGTTCAGTTCGATCCAGTTGACGGTAGGCGCATCGGGTCCATCCGCTAGTTCAAAGCAGTTGTCGAACAGGCCTTGAGCAAATTTATCTGCGCGGAACAATTGCTCCAAGTCTGGGCAGGGGTAGTCGATGTCCGGCACCCAAGGAATACCGATAATCAATTCGTTGACGGCGCCGGGAAGCAGGCGGAAAGGTCCCGATGCTTGCAAGGTACGGCGATCGCCAAAAGCTAAGTTGGCCGTACACATGGACCATCCGTTAGGGTCGTTGGGCGGGTCGTGCAAAGCGTATCGGGTTACGTTGTTATTAGTTAGGTCATAACCACTTCCACCGTAAGTAAAAGGAGTGCCGTCCCGCCAACGACCCGTTAAATAGTTGTAAAATTCGAAAGGTTGTTGCGGGTCGGTCATGGAGGTTGGCCAAGGCCCTATTCCTGGATTGTTGTAGTAGACAAAAGAAGACATTCCAATTTCCTCCCCAAACTCGTCTAAGGGGCCGCGGAAATAGTCGATGCCAATAATCGGCACTCGCTCGCAATAGGTAGCTACGCCAGCGCATTCACAGCCGGGTTGGCCGTCAGTAGCGTCCTGGTTGTAGCAATACATCAAGCTTTTTGAACTATCGCAGCCGATGTAGTCGTCTTGGTAGCAGCCTAAGTCGGGGTCTACCCACATGGCAAAAAACGTGGAGTCGATGAGGTCAACAGCCCGGTTGATGAGCTTGTAGCGCTGAAAAGTCATGTCGTTCAGCTCGTCATTCGTCACATAACCGAAGGCTTGGACTTGTACCTCCATCTGGATAGGCACGCCATTGGTGCGGGCGTGCGGAGCACCGCCGCCCTGGTCGTTATAAATCCAGAAGATCATCTCGTCGGGGAAGCGATCTAGCGGGCAGCCGCGGATTTCGATGGAGGGGTAGTCACCGTCCATGGGATTGTACAGGCCGTCTTCGTTGGCATCGTAAAAGCCGGCCAAACCCTGGCTTGTGAACGGCAAGGGGAAGCCCCAGACGTCGAAGAAAAAGGGATTGCCTCGCGAAGGCCAACCTTTCAAGCCTCGTGGTATATTTTCGGGAGAAGCAGTCCCTGCAGCTAAGTTTCCTAAATGCTGCCGAATTTCGTCGCCCGTTACTCGGAAGTGGCGATCCCAGTCGGCACACGTGCGATCATCGGTGATGCCTTGTTCGTTCAACGGGCCGGGCCAGAAGTCATTCCGGCCTCCGGAGCGATAATCTTGGCAGGCCAGTTTCAGGTTGCCGGCAGGGTCAACCCCCCCTAGCCACACCGAGCCTGCGAACAGCGAGGAAACCTCGCGCTGCCCAGTAGCAGGGTCCACCTTAGGTACGATGTAGCGCCCGTCGCGAAAGTCCCACCAACAGTCGCCCCCACCCAACAAGCGGGCGCGCACGTTGTTGATTTCCTGGTCTATCTGAGAGCGCGAAGCTGCACAGACAGCTCTGTATTGTACGTTTTTAACGCTTTTACCTGCCGCTTGAGGCCCTCCTGGAATGTGGGCCAATGCGTAGCCAGCCCCAACAAAGACCGCAATTGCGACTCCTATCAGAATACGCATGGTCGATATGTGTTTAAAGTGAATGATTGTAGTTTGAGCCATAGTATTAGAATTGTAGCGCTGTGCCGATATAAATGCGGCGCGGAATGGTGAAAAAGTCCGGGTTGAGCAACGCCCAAGAGTAGGCATTCAGATATGCCTGCACATTCCGGCCTTGGTCTGAAATGCCTTTTATAATGGATTGACCTTCTGCCGTGGCCAGATAGCCGTCGTCGTAAGGAGAGCCGCTTACGGGATAAACGCTAATGACATTGGCCGTATTCAGCAGGTTGGCCACACGGAAGTAGACATTCAGGCTCAACGGTGTGCGCGGGTTTTGATTGAGCTCAAACGTTTTGTCTACTCTCAGGTCAATATTCGTCCGCCAAGGCAGGCGGCTGCCGTTGATCGCGCCCAAGAAACCACTGCCGCCGAAGCGTTCAGCGCGCTGACGAGCGGTGTAGGGGCGCCCCGACACGGCGGAAAACTGAACATTGACACCAAAGAGTGCCAGAATGTCCTTTCCCGCGATGCGCGGGCCGTTATAGCGCTTGCCGGAGTCGAAGCGATAGTCAAAAATACCCTGGATATTATGGCGCTCGTCGAAGCTGAGTGGGAAGAGAGTGCGCAAGTTGCCGCGCTGCGTCAGGCCGCGCTGCGAGTTGGCATCAGAGCCAGTGCCATCGGCAAATTGCAGCGTATAAGCCAGGCGCAGCTCCGCGTTTTGCACTCGGCGTAGGTCGTATTGGAACGTAAAGCCCTTGACCGTGCCAAAGTCGATATTGCCGTAAGTGTCGTAGCTGCCAATGGTCGGTACGAACAGGATCGTGCGGCGTTGAATCATGTCGCGCAACTCGCGGTAATAAGCCGAAAACTTGAGGGCTGAGTTCTGCGTAAGGCGCTGCTGGAAGCCTACCTCGTAGTCTACTACGCGCTCAGGCAGCAGGTTAGGGTTGTTAGCCGGTGTCCGACCAGGCACGTAGAAATACAGATAATCCAGTGGCGTAGCTTGCCAGTTGCTCGGCGGGCGCTGCACCAAAATATCGTAATGCGCAAAGAAGTTAGCCTCGTCTGAGATGGGGAAAGAGAAGGCTAAGCGCGGCAGCCAGTTTACCTGAGGCGTGTAATCTTGGAATGCCGTATTGGGGTTGAAACGCACGTCAAAGATGTCGTCGCCGGCAATAGTATCGCGTATGTAAGGGGTTACTACACCACCGCCAAAGATGACATTGCCGTCGGGCGCTTGCGTACCATCCGCAAAATACCAAGTATCGCCGTTGCGGAACGCCTTCACGGTGCGGTCGTTCGAGCTCACCACATACACTTTAAAATCATCGCCAATGGTACCTGGGCGCTGGCCAGCGCCCGGAACAGTGCGATAGAACTCATCGGCTCCCATGATTTCGTACAGCGAATACTGGTCGCGAAGCACTTTAGTATTCAGGTCAAAGCGCTCGATGCGCAGCCCTAAGCGGAAGATCATCTTGTTGAATACAAACTTATCCTGCAAGAAGGCTGCTTGATACAGAGGGCGCAAGGGTGCTACTGGGAAGGTACGAATGCCGTCGGCATCGCGCGCCGTGAAAAAGTCGTTGAAGGTAACGTTGCCCAGCAGGCGCTGTCCCGTGTGGTCGTAGCCGTAGTAGTCCACAAATCTCAAGTCCGTCAATTCGCGCGCTGAGAACATGCTCAGACTCAGTTGGCGCGGATCGAGCTCGTCCGTGTTGACGAAATCTGCCAATCCCTTACCCGTCAGATTGCGCACCGCTCGGTAGAACTTAAAATCGGGCAAGTCCACCGTAGCATTGGCGTAACGCGGCACCTCAATGCCTAACTGCGGTATGGATAGCGTACCAATGACGGTATTGGTGTCTAAGCCGTTAAAGTGGTTATTAGCGATTTGGGTCATGAGGTTCCACAATCCGAAAGGCTCTAAGCTGTATTTGCGATCCACGCGTTGCTCGTTCAGGAGGCCAAACTGAAAGCTGTGCGTGCCTGTTCGCCCTAATTTCACGTCAAAATTGGCCGAGGCGATGGCAGTAATGATGTCGCTTTCCGCGCGCTGATACGAGTTGTAGACCCGATTCACGTTGGCGTGCATGTTCGACCAAATGTTATCGTAAAGGGTCGAAAACAAGCCGTTTCGGGCAAAATAGGTGTTGACGTTTTCGAGGTCTGTGGAATATTGGTTGTAAGCAATCAAGCCCGGATTAGTAACAATAGGCCCTGGTTCATAGCCTACGAATGCGCGCAAATTGCCGACATGCGCTATGTCTCCATTGCTATTGATGCCGGGAATGGGGCGCTCTTCAAACTTAAAGCGGCCGATGTAGCCGTAGTCAAAGAAGCGATCTCGGTGTCTCTGATCGTAGGTCTCGCTATTCCCTCTTTCAAAACCGAACTGAAGAGTGTAGCTCACATTTGAGATGCCCACCTTGCTGGTGCTTCCTCCCCCATCGCCTCCTAAACGATGGCGGAGGCGGGCGATGGTCCGGTAGCGCGAAGAGTTCGAATAAGGATTGTTGTGGCTATTGAGCAAGCGCCAGCCTCCGGGGGTGAACTGGTCTTGAACGTCTCGGTAGGTACCCGTCAGGCTAAAATCCATGTTGCTGGACAGCCTTAGGTCCAGGCGACCTGTAAAGTCAATATCTCGACGCGCTTCGAAGGGGCGATATTTCAGAGCGTTCACACTGTCGCGCGTATACGTTTCGGCGCGCGGCACCAAGATGCCGTTCTGCCGAATGAGCGGATTGTTAATGAGCGTATCCAGGAGCTCGTCTTTCACGCGATACACCGGCACTGCTGAAGGTCGGTCGTCTTTTTGACTAAGGAACTGCCCAGAGGCGCGGAAACCCAAGATGGTTTTGCTCGGGGC
>CALHAM010000064.1 GCA_937934275.1 uncultured Saprospiraceae bacterium
GTTACAGGCTGTTTTTTAATTCGAAAAAGGAAAAACCGCGCTAAAAGCGAACCCTTTGGCGAAAGTAGGCTCCCTTAGCGCCATGGCTACCACCTTTGTTGCCTAACTTTAGCCAATGGACGCCAAACGGTTATTTTTCACTGCCTAAAGGGCTGAACCAGCAGCATTTGAAAGGGCTTGGCATGAGCGTTTGCAAACACCCAGCGCGAGGCCTAAGAGTGCTCATCGGTCAGGGCAATCCCCAGCTCTTCTAATTGCTGAGGCTTCAATGCGTCTGGAGCGTCAATCATCACATCGCGCCCTTGGTTATTTTTGGGAAAGGCGATAAAGTCGCGAATGGAGTTGGCTCCGTTCATCACGGCGCACAGGCGGTCAAAGCCGAAAGCGATGCCTCCGTGAGGGGGAGCGCCGTACTCAAAGGCGCCCAACAGGAAGCCAAACTGCGCTTCCGCCTCCTCGCGCGTAAAGCCCAATAGGCGAAAATTGCGGCTTTGCAGCTCGCGGTCGTGGATGCGGATGGAGCCACCGCCAATCTCAACGCCGTTGATGACCAAGTCGTAAGCATCGGCCCGAATGCTCTTCAACACGGCGTGCTCGTCGGAGTCCATTTTCGGGATGTCTGCCGCCTTGGGCGATGTGAACGGGTGGTGCATAGCAAAGAATCGCCCTTCCTCCTCGTCCCATTCGAGCAGAGGAAAGTCAAGCACCCACAGCGGCTTAAATACGTTTGGCGAGCGCAGACCCAGGCGATTGCCCATTTCTAAACGCAGCTCCGACAGCTGTTTTGACGTCTTTTCCGTTTCGCCCGCCAAGATGAGCAGTAGGTCGCCCGGGGCCGCATGGCATGCCTGGAGCCATCTCTTCAAATCATCCGGCGAGTAGAATTTATCCACCGAGGATTTGACCGAGCCGTCGGCATCGTAACGCACGTAGACCAACCCCTTAGCCCCAATTTGAGGGCGGCGCACCCACTCCGTCAGTTCATCGAGCTGTTTGCGGCTGTAGGCAGCGCAGCCAGGAGCGCAGATGGCCAAAACACTTTCGGCTTGATCGAACACCGGAAAGCCGCGGCCACGCACCTGTTGCGTCAAGTCGCAGAACTCCATGCCGAAGCGCATATCTGGCTTGTCGGAGCCAAAGCGCCGCATGGCTTCGTCGTAGGTCATGCGCGGAAATGGCCCTAAGTCGATGCCCAGCATCGTTTGAAAGAGGTGGCGCGTCAAGCCTTCAAAGGTTTGCAGCACATCCTCCTGATGCACAAACGCCATCTCGCAGTCAATCTGCGTGAATTCGGGCTGGCGGTCGGCGCGCAGGTCTTCGTCGCGGAAGCATCGGACGATTTGAAAGTAGCGGTCGTAGCCGGCCACCATAAGAATTTGCTTGAACGTCTGGGGCGATTGCGGCAAAGCATAGAACTGGCCGCGGTTCATGCGCGAAGGCACCACAAAGTCGCGCGCGCCTTCGGGCGTAGACTTGATGAGAAACGGCGTCTCAATTTCTGCAAAACCCCATGCGGCCAAGTAGTTGCGCGTCTCTAAGCTGAGGCGCGAGCGGAAGAGGATGTTTTTCTGAACACAGGGCCGGCGCAGGTCGAGGTAGCGGTATTTCATGCGGAGGTCATCGCCACCGTCAGTATCGTCCACGATGGTGAAGGGCGGCGTTTTGGCCGGGTTGAGGACTACCAGGTCCGTTACTTGAATCTCAATGTCGCCAGTATCGCGGTTGGGGTTTTTGCTGGTGCGTTCGCGCACGATGCCGGTGGCCTGCACTACGTACTCGCGCCCCAGTCGGCGGGCGCGCTCACACAGGTCGGGGTTGTCGTCCATGTCGAAGACCAGTTGCGTGATGCCGTAGCGGTCGCGCAGGTCAATGAAGGTAAGGCCTCCGAGGTCTCGGCTGGCCGCTACCCAGCCCGCCAACGTTACGGTTTGGCCGGCGTTGTTTAAGCGCAGTTCGTTGCAAGTATGCGTTCGGTACATATAAATGTTGCGGTCTGAAGCGCCTTTATGCGCAGGCGCACTCTTGAGGCGGCAAAGGTAGAACGGTAGCGGGTTTGCGCAGGTGGGCTGTTTCAACTTCTTCTCAAGCGTCGTTGCCCACATGTGTGGTATTCACCCTGTGCTCGCACAGGCCAGTTCGCACTGCCTAATCCTGAGTCTCTTCTTTCCGCTTGTCCGGCGGTCGTTCCACTCGCCCAGTCCAGCGCTGCACGATTTGGAACTCACTAAAGAACACGCCAACGACAGCGCGGACCACCGTGTAGAGCGGTACCCCAATGATCATGCCCACCGGCCCCCCCAATTGGGCAGCAACCAACACTACCAGAAAAATCTCCAACGGATGCGCGCGCACACTGGCTGAAGTGATGTATGGATAGAGCAAAACGTTGTCAATGAGTTGCGTAAAGCCAAAGGCCATGATCACCTTGAGCAAGTTTAGCCCAATGACATTGAAATCGGCCTCGATGAAATAAATCAATGTGAAAAAACAACCCACGACAATACCAATAAGTGGGCCTAAGTAGGGAATGATGTTGAAAAGCCCTCCCAAAATGCCCAAAAGCAAGGCGTTGGGTACGCCCAGCAGCCACAAGGATGCCGAGGCGATGGTCATAAACGACAGAGTCTGGAGGGCCAAGCCGCGCAAATAGCGCGTGAGTACAGCGCCCGCTTCTTCTAAGGCGCGCAGCGATTTGCGTTTCCAAGGGGCTGGCATAAGAGCATACATGGTGCGAGTAAGCAGGTCTTCCTCTTTTAAGAGAAAGAATAGAATAAAGGACACGGACAGGATTGCTAAAGCAATGCCACTAGCGGCCGACAGAAAACCGCCTATCCAGTCGCCCAGTAATTTAGGTTGAAAAAAGCCGATGAACGTTTCCTGAATGCGTTTACTTAGCGACTGCCCCGGCTCGAGCAGACCAGCGCGGCGCAACCAGCCGTCCCAATCGGCCAAAGGCCCCTTCAACTTTTCGCTCAGCGCCGCATAATCCACAGCAGAGAGATGTTTGACCTGAGCAATGATGGTGGGCACAAAGAGCATGAAGAAGCCGACGATGAGGAGGAAAAGGCTCAGCAGCGTCAGCAGCGAGGCAGAAGTTGGCCCCATGCGCCAGCGCCCGATGCGAATGCGGTGTTGGAAGAAGTCCTTTAGCGGTCGGCTCAGCATGGCCAATATTGCCGCGGCTACTAAGTAGCTGACGATGTTAGAAAAGCAATAGATAGCCGTACCGAGAGCTGTCAGGACTGCTACCCACAAGAGAGTGCTGCGCATGAGGGGGGTTTTAGTGCTTAAACAGCGGCTGCCGGTGCCTTAGGTTGAGGGAGGCGCGGGTGCATCACCCAAAACCACAGCGGCGGTATGAGGGCCAGCAGGATGCTGGTGGGATACCCGAAAGGCAGCTGCGGGCTTTCGTCAATGTGCCTTAGGATCTGGTACTTGCGCGTGGCTTTGTAGTGGTGGTCGCTGTGCCGAGTGAGTTCATATAGAAAGATGCGCCCGATTTCGTGGTTGCTGTTCCAGGAGTGCGCCGGGCTGACGGGTTCGGGGCGTCCGTTGGGCAGGAGGCGCCGACGCAGGCCGTAGTGCTCGATGTAGTTAATGGTTTCCAACAGCAACACCCCAATGAGGGCAATGGCCAAGGCGCCCAAGAGTGCTTTCGGCCCGATGAAGACGGTTACCGCTGCCAGCCAGGCTGCCTGCCAGCCGAGGAAGCGCAGCATCTCGTTGTGGCGGCTCCACACCGCTAGCCCTGCCTTGCGCAGGCGGTCGGACTCCAAGCGCCAAGCGCTTTTCCAACTGCCCACAATAGATCGCAGCCAAAAGGCGAAGAGCCACTCGCCGCGTCGCGCCGTGGCAGGATCGCGCTCTGTGGCCACGTACTTGTGGTGGCCGCGGTTGTGTTCGATAAAAAAATGTTGATAGAGCGCCGTCATGAGCATCCATTTGGCCATGGTTTGCTCATAGGCGCGTGTGCGGTGGCCCAACTCATGGGCGACATTGATGCCGATGGCCCCCACTATAATACCTGCGCCAAAGGTTAAGCCCGCCAGCTCCGAAGCGCTCAAAGTCTCGTGTTGCACCACCCACAGATACCCTATGGTCAGGCCAAAAAGGATGGGTAGGTTCACATACAGCAGCACATCGAAGAAACGCCGACGAGAGCGCTCCTCCTCTTCTTCAGGAGGTACATTTTCGGTAGACTGTGGAGTCCACAGTTCAATGAGGGGCAACAGCACAAAACTAACAAAAGGCGTTGTCCATGTCCATGGCCCTCGGAACACCAACGCCACTCCCGCGCTCAAAGGTAGCAAGTAGGCAAGCAGATATTTGGTGTCTTTCATAATGCCCACAAAACTACAAAGCGGCATCCAAATCGGCCACCAAATCCTCGGCGTCCTCCACCCCCACGCTTAGGCGGATGAGCGAGTCCGTTAGGCCTACTTTCAGGCGCTCCTCGCGCGGAATGCTAGCGTGCGTCATGCTGGCCGGATGGCCGATAAGCGACTCTACGCCGCCCAGCGACTCGGCTAAAGAGAACAAGCGCGTGCGGCTAAGCACCCGGCGCGCGGCCTCGAAAGAGTTATCCACCAGGTCGAACGATACCATGGCTCCAAAGTGGCGCATTTGCCGCTTAGCAATGTCGTGGTTAGGGTGATCGGCAAAGCCCGGCCAGTAGACACGCGCCACTTTCGGGTGTTTGCGCAGGAAGTGGGCGATGGCCTGTGCGTTTTCGCAAGCGCGCTGTACGCGCAGGTGCAGCGTCTTGATGCCGCGCAAGATGAGAAAGCAGTCCATAGGCCCGGGCACGGCTCCAGAGGCGTTCTGAATAAAGTGGAGGCGCTCGGCCAGGGCCGCATCGCGCACGACTACACAGCCGTGTACAACGTCGGAATGACCGCCCAGGTATTTGGTGGCTGAGTGCAGCGCAATGTCGGCTCCCAAATCGAGCGGGTTTTGCAGATAAGGCGAGGCAAAGGTGTTATCCACAACGGTGAGGATGCCGCGTTGGCGCGCCAAGGCACACACAGCCTCGATGTCCACGATGTTGAGCATCGGGTTGGTGGGCGTCTCTATCCACAGCATGCGCGTATGGGGGCCGATGGCGTCGGCCACGGTATGCGCCCGTGTCATGTCCACAAAGCGGCTTTTTAGGCCCCAAGCGCCATAAACGCGCACCATTTGCCGATAAGAACCGCCGTATAGGTCGTTGACAGACAGTATCTCGTCACCTGTGTTCAGCAGCTTGATGACGGCATCCTGAGCCGCTAAGCCGGAGCTGAAGCAGATGGCGTCAACGCCGTTCTCTAGAGCGGCTAAGTTTTTTTCTAAGGCGCGGCGCGTAGGGTTTTGAGTGCGTGCATATTCGTAGCCTTTATGCTCGCCCGGGGCAGCCTGCACGTATGTGGAGGTCTGAAAGATAGGCGTCATGATGGCTCCTGTGCTGGGGTCGGGTTCGATGCCGGCATGAATGACTTTGGTGGCGAATTTCATGGCGTTGCAAAAGCGTGTTCTTGCGTGAAAAAGGCGGGCAAAGGTAGGGGCCTTTGGCCAACGAAACAGCGAGGCGAGCGACACTGCAGGAGAGGCGCTTTATTTTATTCCCTAGCCGTTGGGCGTAGAGGAGCGGCTACCTTTGCCGCCCTATGGGTAGCCGAGCCATGAACGACCGCCTGCGCGCTTATCTATACCTGCACTTTTGCGTATTTTTATGGGGATTCACCGCTATTTTAGGCAAGCTCATTAGCCTGTCGGCCTTGCCTTTAGTGTGGTGGCGCGTAGTGTTGTGTTGCGGGGTGCTGTGGTGGTTTTTGCCCAAGGCGCAATTGCGAGCGTTGTCGCGGCGCACATTGTGGCGCATGTTGGTTATTGGAGGGCTGGTAGGGCTGCACTGGCTGTGTTTTTACGGCGCCATCAAATTGTCGAATGCATCGGTGGCGGTAGCCAGCATGGCTGTGGCGTCGTTCTTTTCGTCATTATTGGAGCCCCTGTTGTTGCGCCAGCGCGTGCGTTGGTACGAGGTGGCGTTGGGGCTGTTCGTCTTGCCAGGCATGGGGCTTATTATCGGTCATTTAGATTGGTCTATGCGCTCGGGTTTTCTCGTAGGGTTGCTGGCGGCTTTCTTGGCGGCTTTGTTCACGGTGCTCAACAAGCGCCTGATCGATGCCGAGGCGCCGCCCGCCTGGCCGATGAGTTTTGCAGAGTTGTTCGGCGGTTTGATCGTTTGTACTGCGGCATTGCCCTTGGTAACTTTGATGGGAGCGGACTTATCGCTCCGGCCACAACCTTGGGATTGGCTGTGGATGCTCCTGCTTGCTTGGGGGTGCACTCTGCTGCCTTACTACCTAACACTGATGGCTATGCGACGCCTCACAGCGTTTGCGGCCAACCTAACGGTAAACTTAGAGCCGGTGTACGGGGTGATTTTGGCTGGCCTACTCTTTGGCGAACACCGAGAAATGTCTCCCGGCTTTTACGTCGGTGTCGGCATCATCTTGTTC
>CALHAM010000065.1 GCA_937934275.1 uncultured Saprospiraceae bacterium
TGTTGGCAAATCGTATCGTTAAGCGCTCGCACTGCGCCTGAACCTCAACCTGACCCGTCAGGTCAAGGCTGTCCTGAAGCGTTACTACTGCGGTGTCTCTCGCCACGCAAAGACCGCTGCTGTCCGTCGCAATCGCCACATAAACGCCCGCCGGAACGGCATTCGGGTCGGCCACCGGCTGACCGTCCACCGTCGTCCACACTACCGTCGCCGGCAAATTCGCCGTCGCTACCAGCGACGCCGACGGCGCGCAGCCCAACACGTCCAAAGCATCCACTGTAAAGATATTATCGTCAATTTGCAGCGATAAGTCAGCCGCTTTGGCACAGCCAGCGAAGGGCATAAACGAGATGGCGTATGTCCCTATGCCGGCATAAAGGTGGGTTATCGTATCGAACCCGACAGAATTAGCCTCGGTGCCGTCGCCAAAATTCCACACGCCGGGTAAGCCACTGGCGTTGGTAAAAAAGGCGCGATAGCCGTCGCAGGCTTGCTCAAGAGCAAGGAAGGGCGCAATGTCAAAAGAGTCTTGAACCCCTACAAGGAATAGTAAGGTGTCTGAACACCCTAAAGCGTTGGTCGTCTGAAGCGTTACCGTGTAGTTGCCCAACGGTCCAATGGCTGTAGTGGTTGCGGCATTTGGCTCTGCGATGGTTAGCGAGGGCGGAGCGGCCGTCCATTGATAAGTTAGGGGATCCGCCGGATTGAGGTTCTGAGCCACCAGAGTGAAAACTTCGTTGGGGCAAGCATTAGGCGGTACTGAAGCCACTGCTTGCGGTTTTCGGACGATGACGGCAGCGGTATCGGTGCGCACACAATTAAAGGTATCCGTAGCCGTAACGCGATAGACGCCGGGCCATGCGGCCAGAGGATCAATGGTATCGCCAGCCAGGGTTGTCCACACCAGAACGGCCGGCTGATTCGTGGTAGCCTTCAGGACGCCAGGGCCGCCGCAAGTTTCATCGCCTATGGCCATCAATTCCAGCAGCGGTTGGCGCAAGATGAGAACGGTATCAGTGCTGCTACACTTGTCATCACTGACGCGCAGGGTGTAGGCCATGGTCATGGGCGGGTTGGCCAATACCTGCTGCGGGCCGGGGTTAAAGGTCAGGAAGTCGGTAGGCGACCAGGTGTAGGTAAGCGTTGAATCGCCTATTACCGAAATGGGCACTGCCGAGCCATCGCAGCTGTAGCCCAGAGTAAGGATTTTAAAGTCCAGCAGGCTATCTACGGTGAACGGCTTTGTCAGGGTATCCGTGCAACCCTCTGAATTGGTAACGATTAGGGTAGCCAATCCCGAAGTGCGGTTGGGAATGGGCACGGTAATGCTGGGCTGATTACTTTGCACACTTCCACCGTTCCATACAATGCGCCATTCCCAAGTTACAATGATGGGCGTAGAGGTGGAAGTGCTCAGAAATTTCACCCAAAAAACCGTGTCAGAACAGAATTTGGAGAGGGTAAAATCCGCTTTCAGGTCTGAGAGCACGCCAATTTGATGGCTGCCGGCGGCTGTGCAACCGCGGTCATCCGTAATCGTAACGGTGTAAAGGCCAGGGCCTAAGTCGGTGAGGCTCTGTGCAGTAGCGCCGTTGACTCCTGGGCCTTGCCACACATATTGGTAGGGAGCAACGCCGTTGGAGGGCTGAGCAGTCAGTGTGCCGTTTTTATCGTTAGCGCAATTGAGCTTTTGGGTTCCTGTAATTTTCACATTCACTTGAGAAAGGGTGCCTATCGTGCCGGTAGCGGAACCGCTGCAGCCGGTGATTTGATCCGTTACTGTAACGGCCACGATGGTACCGGGGGCCAAACCCGTAATTTGTTGGGTATTAAGCGGGCTGACATTCCAGGTGTAGCGATAATTAGCACCCGGTGGTGTTACTACTGCTGTTGCCGCACCGTTGTTGACACCGAGACAATCGGCTTTTTTGAGCACCAATTGCACCTTTAGGCTGTCCATAGTCGGCGGGCAGAACATGGTGTCGCGCACACAACCGTTGGCGTCTGTAACGGTGACGGTATAGATGGTCATGGGCATGAGGTCATTGGCTACCGGCCCTTGCACGCCGTGGCTCCACTGAATGGAATACGGCGGTGTTCCGCCAAAAGGCATCATCGTCATGGTGGAAGGAAACCCATTGCACGACGGCACGTTGACCACCAGATTGAGGCGAAGGGGGGTGGGTTCCACTACCTGTATGGAGCCTACTCGTGTGGTGCCAGCGTTGTCGGTAACGGTTACTGCGTAAGTGCCGGCAGCGATGTTTTCAATGGTCGGCGTCTGATCGCCATTGCTCCACTGGTACGAGTACGGCGGGGCACCTCCACTAACGGTAGCTGTAGCCGAGCCGTTCGAGTCGCCTGCACATAGCGGCGCTGTGAAGCTCATGGTCAGTTGCAGCGGCCCTTGAGCATTCAGCGCGAAAGCCAGCAAACATAGGTAGGCCGTTGTCCAGCGCGTCTTTTTTAGGCTAAAAAAAGAAGGTAGATATGTACGTGTCATAGCGCTTCTTGGTAACCGCCAAACAGGATTGGCTTGGGTGAATTTTCAGATAAAAGCCCTATAGGAAGGCTCGGATGAGACAGATCTTTGCTGTAGGGATGTAGGTAATGTTGTGTCTTTATCGCCTTCGGTTGTAGTCGGGCAGCGGCACACCGCCCGACGTAACGCGCACACCAATGATTTCGACGCGCCGCTCGCGGGCAGCCTCCACACTGTAAACCGACATGCGGCGGTCTTTGGGGTCGGCACTAACCGACTTTGGCGCTTTTGCAGCCCCATTTGGCTCGCGCGTTAGTTTCAGCTGCCCGGAAGCGATATACGGTCTATAGAGCCGTCCTTCGTGTTCTTCAAAGTAATTTTTGACGCTGCTCACGCGGCGCGACGTCAAGTCGAGGTTGTACGCAGCGCTGGCTAACGGCGAAGCAAAACCGCTAATTTTGATTTCGATTTCAATGCCGTTTTCCAGCATTTCATAGAGCACCTCCGTAAACATGCGCATGCGGTCCCACTCGCCCTTGACTTGCCGCTCGAAGAAAGTGTCCAAATCGTACCGCGCGGCTTCCAGCTCTTGACCGGTCAGGCCTTTGCAGAAGATGTCTATGTACTCCTGTTTGCGGTTGTAATAAGGCAAATAGATGTCTTTATACTGCTCTTTGATGCTCGTAACGCCAATGCGCGAAGGGCCGGGCTTGTCGTTGTCGAAATAGAGCGTGATGGGCAGGTATCGCTCAGGCCGTAGCGGACGCAGATAGAGCTTGCGCTCCACGCTTTGAAAGGGTATCTTAGGCAGTTCTTCGGTGTTGACTTCTGTCGAGTCGCGCGAGTAGCCCTCTTTAGTAGCGATGACGCGATAGCGCGTGTCGTAGTGAATAACAGTGTGGTAGTCGTTGCTATCCGGTCCGGTGCGGTGCACCCAACTTTCCTTCGGCACCTTTAGTTCTACGACGGTGATGGTTACGTCGTTGAGCGGGTCTTTGAGCACGTCATCGAAGACGTAAACGTCTAACCTAAGCCCACGGCTCAGGCGCAGTTCGCGATAGAGAGTGGTGTCGGCTGAAGGGGCTAGGCCTACCGTACTTACGTGAATGGAGTCGGATAAGAAGCCGGGTTTTACGGCCTTCAGCTCATACTCGTGTTGAAATTTGAGCGGGAAGCGATACGTGTACTGCCCAGGTTCGTTACGCGTGTCGGTAGTTAGCCCTCTGCCCTCTTCCCCGCGCTCTATTCGTCCGTCGGGTCTCAAGAAAGACAGCGTTTTGAACACCACATCTGCTCCGGTGAACGGCCGGAGCGAGTCAGCATCCACGACGGTAACCACCAGGTCAATCTGGATGGCCGTTAGGCAGCGGCGCTGCTCGAAAGTGTCGTCCCACAGGCGGCCGGGCATGTCGAACTGCAGCGTATCGGGTCGATAGCCGGGTTTTTCAGTGATGATCCAATACGACTTGCCCGGTTGGAGCGGGAAGGTGTGTTTCGACCCCGGCACGGTTACGCGGCTCAGTTCCTTTGGGCCTTCGGGCGTAACCTCATACAGGGTCATCGTGGTGTACAGCAGTTCGTTGCCCGTGCCTTCGTCGCAGGCAGCGATGGAAATTTCGGGGCGCCCTACGCTAATTTTAAAGATGTCGTAGCAACAGTCTTCCTCTGAGGTGTTCATGGCACCCTCTCGGTTTGTCGAGAAGAAGGCCAAGCGTCCGTTTTCCGATAGGGAATAAAAAACATCGTTAGCGCTGGAGTTGATGGGCGCGGGCAAGTGCTCCACTTCGCCCCAGGTTCCGTCCTTGTATGCGGCTCGATAAACGTCGAAGCCGCCGAGGCTTTGGCGACCGTTACTGCTGAAATAGAGCGTGCCCGTAGGGGCATGGAAGAAAGGCGTTACGTCGTCGCCTTCAGTGTTGAGAGCGGATAGGTTAACGGGGTCGGAGGGGCGTCCATTTTCTATTTTACTACACCAAATGTCTTTGCCGCCCTTACCGCCAGGTCGGTCGCTGACGAAGAAGAGCGTTTCGTGAATTTCGCCAGGCAATACGACTACGCACGGCTGCGTAGCTGTATAGTTTTTTAAATTGATGTTTGAAGGCAATTTCTGCGGGCGGCTCCAGGTAGCATCGCCGGTGCGCTGACGGCGGTAGAGTTCGAAGCGCAAGGGGCCGCTTCGGCGGTACTTAGCGACGGCGTAATAGATGGAGGTTTGCGTTGGGTTGTAGGCCAAATAAGCGGTGTGGCGTTTGCGCTCGTTGAAGTCTAAGCGTCGGATGTCCATGCTGCCGTCGGGGCGCGGTTCAGCGCTAAAGAGTTGCAACATAGGACTGGCAGAATCGCCTTTATAGGGATGCCCGTAAGCGGAGTAATAGAGTTGGTTGTCTAACCAGCGCGTTGAGTACTCGGCGAAAGGAGTGTTGACGTAATCGCGCAAGCTGTCTAAGGTCAGATCTGCTGTGTTTTGGTAGACCTGAAGCGCCCAGTCGCAATTGCGGATGCCGTCGAGGGCTTGCTGGCGCAACTGAGGGGAGGCGGTTTGTTGGGCTGCCTGCTGGTACAGGGCGCGCGCATCGGCGTATTGACCGCTGAGGTAGCGGATTTCGGCCAGGCGAAACAACAAGAACGCTTCATCGGTAGCCAATTGGTTGGCTCTTAGATATTCGTAGGCAGCAGCAGCCGTAGGGTAATGCGTGTGCGCCGTAGCGGCAGCCGCCAGCCCTTCCCAAGCAGCCACATTGCGATCGTCCACCTTGAGCAGGCGGCGGTAGTACTGCATCGCACCAAAGTAGTCGCCTTCGTAATAGCTGCGGCGAGCGCGATTTTCCAGGGCTTTCAGCGATGGGCCGCGCTCTAAATCGCCGCCAATGCGTTCAGGGATACCTCTTTGCGTCCATGCCGAGCCGGCTAATGCGCCCCAAAGGGCCAGGAGCAAGTAATATTTCTTCATGACAGTACCAGACGGAGCAAGACTTTAGTCAACAGGACAGGGATGCAGTACGGGCTTGATCTTGTATAGGCGATAAATAAGAGCCACCTCTGGGCCACCGCGATTGTTGGTAGCCACCACAAAGTCGGACAGGTTTAGGTCATACGAGAAGCCCAGCGTCCAGGTCTTCCAGTGGACTTCAGCCGTCCAAATCATCGCATCCGTATAGCGGTGTCGGAAACTGACGCCCAGCTGAAGAGCCAGTTCTTCATAAGGTTTGTCGTTGACCAGCAAGCGGCCTGCCAAGCCATAGACGAGTTCGCGGTAGGCCCCCTGCTGTTGGTACAAGACGTGGCCCAACACATCGAAGGCCAAAGAAGCTTGAATCAGCCCTACGCCATGCAGGGTCTTCCGCTCGGCCAGGCGCACATCGGAGGCATTACTCCAGAAATTGTGGCGTGGCCGATTAAGATGGTGAATACTGCCGCCCACGTCGAAGCGGGTGCGTTTTTGGCGCGCCTGAAAGCGGTAATTGAGGCCTGCACTCAAATCAAAATAGGTGAGGTTATCGCTAAACAGCGTGCCGTCCTCGCGAGTGCTCGCCGTAGGATCAAACAGACAGTCCACAAATTGCGCGTCGAAAGTCCATCGCGTCGTGTTAAATGACCGCTGGCCAAAAGCCGGCGTTACCCCTACAGAAAGAAAGTGGTTTTGAGCCAGCGGCTGCGTTACTCCCAGCGGAATGCCCACCACCAGCGACGTCAACTCTAAGGCTCCTTGTCGGTCGTGGCTCAACGAAAGCCCACCCGTAAGGTAGCGGTCGTAGCGGTTGGCGCGGTAGTAGAACTTATTCTCCACCGTACCCATGAACGTCGTGTAAGGTACCGGCACTCCGCGCCACTGGCTTCGGTAATTGCCGACAAACCGCGTATCGCCCCCGAAAATGCCGTTTAGGCCCGGGCTTAGGTTCAGCGGTGCGTTGTAAAACTGGGAAAAATGGACGTCCTGGGCGTGCACATCAGCGCCGATGAACAACAGCGCGAATACCCCCAAAGTCCGACAAGAGAAAGATAGTCTTCTATTCACAAGCGCGATATTTTGCTTCACGAAAGAATGGCCGACGGGCCACCCTAAAGCGCAGAGTTAGCAACGACACGGGACAAAAAACATACCATCTGCGCACCACTTTAACGAGCTATACCCGCTTTAACCTCAGGCGGGTAGAGGGTACGTAGGACTAAACAGAACCGACCAAAGGCGGTTGACCGACTTATCACAAGGGGGAAAGCAAAGGCGAAGATATGCCAGACTAAGCACCTATGCCGCTCTCACGTGTCGCTGAAAACGATGGGAGTTTGTCTGTGAAGCGACAAACTCCCATCGCGCACCAGGTGGAGCATGCGGGACTCGAACCCGCGACCTCTGCGATGCGAACGCAGCGCTCTAGCCAACTGAGCCAATGCCCCCTTCTTCGAGCGGCAAAGATGCGCAAACCGCTTGGAAATATGCAAGAGGAGCGCTATCAAGTGAGGCCTTGTGCTCTTACTGATGGGTTAGCCGAGCTTTGCTTCTTCCGGTAAGCCTGTCTTCCTGAACACACAACCCTTACCTGCAAGGCCAGGTGTTGGCGTACTTTTGCCGCATGTTTTCATTTTTCAATGCTTATCTGCTGTGGCCGTTGGCAGCGCTCCTGCTCACAATGCCCTCAGCCCGCGCACAACGCTTTCCGGAGCACGCCGAGCAGGAGCCAGCGCGCAATACCGGTCGCGCCGTTCTGTTCAGTCTCAAGGCGGGCGCTCATCTGACGGGCGGCGACCTGGCTAAGCGCTTTGGCTCTTTTAGTAGTATCGGCGGCAACGCCGAATGGCTGGCAGAGAACAATTTCATCATTGGCCTCGAAGGACACTATTACTTCGCCGCACCGGTGCGCGAAGACCCGTTAGCTATTTTGCGCACACCAGAGGGCGACCTCATTGGGCGCGACCAATTCTTAGCTGAGGTGGACCTGCGCGGGCGCGGGCACTATCTCGGCGGTACGTTGGGCTATCTCTTTGCTCGCTCAGGTATGCGTTCGGGCTTGCGCGTAATGCTGGGTGCAGGCCTGGTGCGCCACAAGATTCGCGTCCAAGACGACAACCGCACGCTTATTCAGGTGCAAGGCGAATACGCCAAAGGCTACGACCGCCTTACGGGCGGGTTGGCGCTCAACCAATTTATCGGCTGGCAGCATTTAGGCCCCGACCGCCGAGCCAACTGGTTCGCCGGCTTAGAATTTACTCAAGCCTTCACCAACACCCTGCGCGAGTGGGATTTTAGCAGTATGCGCAAGCTCGAAGGCCGCCGCACCGACTTGTGGTTTGGCCTACGGCTGGGCTGGACGCTACCGTTGTATCAAACGCCGTCGGAGAAAATCTACTACTAATGCGCCTGCTGTACGAAGCCGCCATCCGATTGATGGTCGCGGTTATCTGGATGGCACAGCCCTTTTCGCCCAAAGCTCGCCTGTGGATGCGCGGGCGCCGGAATTGGCGCAACCGCCTGCCCTCTCCGCCCGCTGGCCGGCATCCGGTGCTGTGGATGCACGTGGCCTCTTTGGGCGAATTCGAGCAAGGGCGCCCTGTCCTCGAGGGCTTTCGCCAACAGTACCCCGCCGGGTGGGTGGCCCTGTCCTTCTTTTCCCCCTCGGGCTATGAAGTGCGCAAAAATTACCCAGGTGCCGACGTGGTGTGCTATTTGCCTGCCGACACGCTGCACCAGGCGCGCGACTTTCTCGACCGCTTACAACCCGACCTGGCCATCTTCGTAAAATACGATTTTTGGGCTAACTACTTGTGGGAACTGCGCCAACGCCGCATCCCTACCCTACTCATTGCAGCGCTGTTTCGGCCCGAACAGCCCTTCTTTCGACTTTGGGGCGGCTTTTGGCGTCAAATGTTGGGCTGCTTCACCCACATCTTTACCCAAAACACGGCCTCCGAAGCGCTGGTGCGCAGCCTAGGTCTGACGGCCGTGAGTACCGCTGGCGACCCACGCGTGGACCGCGTGCTGCAACTGGCCCAAGACTCTAGCCCTTGGGAACATCCGCCGCTAAAGGCCGACATCATTGCTGGCAGCACTTGGCCCGCCGACGAAGATGTTCTGCTGCCGGCCATTCATCACCCGGCACTGGCTCAATGGCGCTGGATCATCGCTCCACACGAGCCTTCGCCACAACACGTGCGCCGCCTGGCCCAGCGCTTGCAACGCCGCTGGGCTTACTATTCGGAATGGGACGGGCAACAGGCCGTTGATGTGTTGATTGTAGACAGCGTTGGTCTGCTCGGACGGCTGTATCGCTGCGCCCGCATCGCCTATGTCGGCGGTGGCTTCGGACGCGGCATCCACAATACTTTAGAACCGGCAGCGTACGGATTGCCCATCCTTTTTGGGCCAAAATATGCGCGCTTTGAAGAGGCCCGTCAGTTCGTACAGCGCGGCGGTGCTTGGCCAGTGCGCCACTCCGAGGAACTTTTAGCGGCACTCCAGCGCTTGCAAAGACCTGAGGACTATCGGCATGCCTCAAGGGCTGTCCAGCAGTTTTTGAGCGAAAACAAAGGGGCCTCGGCGCAGATTTTGCGCTTTGTAGGTGCCTTCTTTTCTCGTTAATTTTTCTGCCGAAGCGGCTGAGCCCCCTTGTACCCCAACACATAAAAACACACTACGCCTCTGACAACAACGAAAACGCTTCCAGTAGGTCGCTGGCGCCGCTGGCGGCACCTATTGCGCCGCGCTCTTCGGGGCGAAGCGCTGGACTACACGCGCGGCAGCATTGACGAGGCCATCGCGCTGCTGGCCATTCCGATGATTTTGGAGATGGTCATGGAGTCGTTGTTTGCTGTAGTGGATGCCTACTTTGTGGCGCAGATCAGCAACGAGGCGGTAACGACGCTGGGTTTAACGGAGTCGGTGCTGACGCTGGTTTATTCGGTTGCTATTGGGCTGAGCGCAGCGGCCACAGCGATGGTGTCGCGTCGCGTGGGCGAAGGGCGGCGACGAGCAGCAGCGGTTGTCGGAGCGCAGGCGTTGCTCATCGCGCTGGTTTTATCCTTATTGCTGGCCGCACCCGGTTATGTGTTTGCAGGCGACCTGTTGCGGCTCATGTCGAGCGACCCGAGAGTAGCCCAAACGGGCGCGCCGTTCACACGGTTGTTGTTGACGGCCAATTTGCCCATTATGCTCTTATGGATGCTCAACGGCGTTTTCCGCGGTGCTGGTGATGCGGCTACGGCCATGCGAGCGCTGTGGCTGGCCAACGGGGTCAATCTGGTGCTCGACCCGTTGCTCATCTTTGGCTGGGAGCCGTTTCCGCAGTTAGGGTTGGTGGGTGCAGGCGTGGCCACCACTATTGGGCGGTCGGTAGGCGTGTTGTACCAGCTGTGGCATTTGTTTGCTGTAGGGCGTGCTGTTCGGCTGCACGTACGCTTCATGCTTCAGCCCTATTGGGGCATCGTTCGCCGCCTGATGGTCATTGCTGCCGGCAGCACGGGGCAATATCTCATTGCCTCATCGAGCTGGATTTTTCTTATCGGCATTTTGGGCCAAATAAGCACGACCGTTACGGCAGGCTATACCATGGCCATTCGCATCATGCTTTTCACCCTGTTACCCTCTTGGGGCGTAGCTAATGCAGCGGCCACGCTCGTGGGGCAGAATTTGGGGGCCCATCAGCCGGAGCGCGCAGAGCGCTCGGTGTGGCGGGCAGGCTTCTTCAACATGATTTTCATGGGTGTTGTGAGCGCGTTATACCTCTACGCTGCCCCCGTGCTTATTGGACTGTTTACGCAGGACGCACAGACCCTGCAGTCGGGAGCATTAGCGCTGCGCATCCTTTCGGCTGGCTATGTTTTTTACGGCTACGGCATGATCTTATCGCAAGCCATCAACGGGGCGGGGGATACGCGCACGCCTACGGTGCTCAACTTTGTTTGCTTTTTGCTCCTTGAGGCGCCCTTAGCCTGGTGGTTGGCATTCCCAATGGGCTGGCAGGAAAAAGGGGTTTATTATAGCATTGTCATCGCCGAGTCTTTGTTGGCCGTTGTGCTTGGTATATTTTTTCGGCGAGGGCGATGGAAGCGCACTGTAGTTTAAAGCGGGCCTTGGGCCTTACCCATTGCATAGGTATGTCTGCGGCGCAGCAGCAACGCCCCCAGCAAGAGGATAAGGATGCCAATGGCTAGGCCGATGCGTATAGCGCGTTCTTTTTGGTGGGCTATTGTTTGGGCGTGGAAGAGCGGGTTAGCCGTTCCGGGAGAGCCGGGTCCGAGGTGTACCCCCCAGTTTTCGGGTTGGTTGTTGTCTAAAGAAGGCATCAGCAGGTCGAGGGTGAACTCGCCTTCAGGGGCCTCAAGGGTGTAAGCGATGCTGTCCACCACCCGGCCGTCGGCGGCATAGAGCAACAAGCACTCGGCCTGTTTGCTTAGGCCAAAACGGAAATCACCTGTGAGGTGGCGCACGTGAGGAAAGTGCTTTCGGAAAGCGGTGGTGTCTTGGCAGACGACTAAATAGCCTTGCGGTGGGATGGTAACGCTTGGGAAAGACCAACTGCGGCGAGCATCGCGCAACGTCCACCCTTTTAAATTGAGGGGCTGCTTGCCAGCGTTATAGAGTTCGATCCAGTCGCCTGTTTTCTGACCAGCAGGAGCGACTTCGTTGAAAAAGACGACGCCATCCAAGGGGTGTCGGTCGAGGGTGAAGCGGGCGCGCACGCGAAGCGTATCGTTGGCCTTCAAGTACGTCTCTACTGACCGCCCTTGGCGCCGGAGGCCTTCCCAACCAGCGAAGCGATACCCCACAGCCGGCACGGCCTGCAAGGCGATAGGGATATTTTCAAAATAAGTGCCGTTAAACTCGCCAGGGCCTACGCTGAGGGTGTTGTTGAGAACAACTGAGCCGCCGACCTCCACGCTTAGGTGTAGGAAGGCAGGTGCACCGGTAGGAAAGTGTTGGGCCAACTGCCGGAACAGCACTTCTGGGCGCTTTTGGGCAAACTGGCGAATGATGGCCACATGTTTTCGCCAGTTGGCTTCGGAGCGTCGCCAGCGCTGGAGGTGGCGCGGCATTTCGGGGCCGAGTATTTGTTCAAACCAATCCACCTCCCGCAAGGCATTCTCGGCGCTGAGCGAAGTGTTCAGCCGGTCGCAAAAGCGATTGACGAACTGCTGCCGGAAGGTGCGGTTGCGCAAGAGGTTCCGAAACAGGAAAGTGCTCCAGGGTGGGTTGGGCCAGCGCGGGCCGTTGGGTTCGGTAAAGAAGGCGAAGGCGTCCGCTTGCCAAGCGTTGGGGTCGTGAAGGCCAAAGCCCCAGTCCGTGTCGAACAGGATCCAGCGCCAGCGTCCGCCGGAGCGTCGAGGGCGCCAATAGCGAATGTTGCCCCCGGCATCTTGGTTGAAGCAGTAAATCTGGGCAATTTGGTAGTCCATGAAGTTTTCCACGTCCATTTGGGCACACACCCAGGAGTAATGCGTCGAGTCGGCCAGGTCGTGGGTGCGGATGTATTCCAGCATGCGCAGGTAGTGGCTGCTGCTGCCGTGGCGCACTTGGCGCTGATGTTCCATCAGGTCGAGCGAGTCGCGATCTACGTCGGCGTGGTCTTCTAGAAAGCGGCCGTTCACCTTCTCTCGAAGGTGATAAAGCCCCCAATACTGGCCATTGAGGTAGAGCAGGGCAGGGCGAAAGGCTTGTTTTTCTAAGCCCCATTCATCGGTTAGGCGGTTCATCAGCTCGTCGCGGAAGTGCGCCCCAGCAAAGTCGCTACCTCCGTTGCGCAACACTAAATACTTGAACTTCTTAGGTTGGTTAGGGCCGAAGATGCGGTGTCGGAAGAACTTCTTGCCGTAGCGGTCGCGCGCTATTAAAACGATGCTTTTTTGCGGGAAAACACGGCTGTAACCGCCGAAGAGGCGGAAACCGGCACCGCTGTTGTGCACGCAAGTGCGATCGCTCTCGTATATTTCCACATGGCAGGCAAACTCGCGGCGCGTCCAGAAGTTGGCGCCCGGGCGATGCTCCTGAGTAGTGTCGGCCAACGGGCCTTCTTGAAAGATGCCTTTCTGCGGGTCGAACAGAATGGCTGGATTGACTGCAACAGAAATGACGGGTAGGTTGGTAGGCGGCTCGCTGATGAAATACGTCTGAGCGGTGGCCCGCCCAACGACCTGACCTCGCCGAGCCAGCGCGCGAACGACGGTTGTGCGCGACAGCCGAAGAGGTTGGTAGTAGCGCGCCGAGCGAACCGTCGGGTACGAGCCATCGGTTGTGTAATAAATGACGGTGCTTTCGGGCGCCGACAGCCGCACTTCAACGGGGCCATCGTAAAACCCACCCGGTTGTGAAAACTGCACGACCAGCGGCGCTGCTGTGGGCAAAGCCTGTTGACTGCGCACCGACGCGCTCACCGCAAAAGCAATAAGCGACGTAATCCAAAATCTACGAAAACTGCAAATGCGCATCGAGGCATTCCGGTTTCGGGCAAAGGTAAAGCGATTAAACATGATACCTGATTTTCAGCAGGATAGGTCAGCTCGCGAAAATACAGCGCCCAGTAAGTCAAGAATAATACCAAAATTTGCCTGCTATGACCATCGAACAAGCGCAACAAGTTGTAGACGAGTGGATCCGCACCGTCGGCGTGCGGTACTTCTCCGAACTGACCAACATGGCTATCCTCATGGAAGAAGTAGGCGAAGTAGCGCGCCTTATGGCCCGCCTCTACGGCGAACAGTCGTTCAGAACAGCCGAACAAGCCGCCACAGCCCGCCAAGATCTGGCCGATGAAATGGCCGACGTGCTGTTTGTCCTCCTGTGTTTAGCCAACCAGACCGGCGTAGATCTGTCGGCCGCTTTGCAGAAAAACTTAGCGAAAAAAAACCAGCGCGACGCCCAACGCCACGCCGAAAACCCTAAACTCCGCCGCTAACCCGCAAGCATCGCCCATGCTTTCCCTACTCGAGCCTTTTGCCGAATACGTGCAGCGAAAAGCCCTTTTTCGCCCCACTCCTTTGCCGGCAGACCACCGCTTTTCGTTTGATGGCGCTGCTTTCGAAGAGTTTTTTTTGCATACCTCCGACGGTGCGCGCCTCCACCTCTTGCGCTTTCCTACCCCATGGCCTCAAAGCCGCGGCGTAGTGCTGTATTTTCACGGCAACCGCGACAACCTACAGCGCTGGGGGTTTTTGCACCGCGACTTCACGGCGCGCGGCTACGACTTCATCGCGCCCGACTATCGGGGCTATGGCAAAAGCACAGGGCGGCCCAGCGAGCGCACTTTGTACGAAGATGCCCACCGAGTTTACGACTGGGTTCGCCAGCGCTATCCGGCGGTTCAGATAGAGCTCTACGGTCGCTCCTTAGGCTCGGCAGCGGCGTGCTATTTAGCGGCGCACGTGCGCGCCCATCGGCTGTTTTTGGAGACGCCTTTCGACAACTTGCCGGGCTTGTTGGCCGCCCATTTAGGGCGCGAACACCTGCCCATGCGCCTCCTTTTTCTTTTGCCCAACGACCGCCATCTGCGGCAGAGCCGACTGCCCGTGCTTATTTTTCACGGTACGCGCGACCGCATCGTACCGCTCAGCAGCGCCGAGCGGCTGCGCTCATGCTTGAAAGCAGGCGACGAGCTGGTGGTCATTCCGGGCGGCAACCATCACAATCTGCGCACCTTCGATCTTTACCAGCAAACCCTTAGCCGCTGGCTAGGGCATCCAGCCGTTTACCCGCAAGAAAAGGCCCATTGACTATGGCAAAGAGCAAAACCGTCTTCTTCTGCACCCAGTGCGGGGCTGCTTCGCCCAAGTGGATGGGCAAATGCCCCCAATGCGGGGCTTGGAATTCCTACCAGGAAGAGGTGGTCGTGCGCGAGACGCTGCTCGAGGAAAAACGGCGCTCTTGGAGCGGTGGCACGGGTGCAGTGCCTGTCAAAGCCATACCCTTGCCCACCATTCAGGCCGGTCAGGTGCAACGCCTGCGCACCCCCGACGACGAGCTCAACCGCGTGCTGGGCGGCGGCATCGTGCCCGGCTCCTTAGTGCTCATCGGTGGTCAACCTGGCATCGGCAAGAGCACCCTAATGCTCCAAGTAGCCGTGCAGATACCGGCCAAAGTACTGTACGTCAGCGGCGAAGAAAGTGAGGAGCAAATTAAAATGCGCGCCGACCGCCTGCCCAACGGCAGCGCCGAATGCTACATCCTCACCGAAACAAACACGGCCAAGGTCTTGCAGCAGGCTCACCAACTCAAGCCTCAACTGCTCGTGGTTGACTCCATACAGACGCTGAGCAGCCCTCACGTCGAAAGTGCGCCGGGCGGCGTATCGCAAGTGCGCGAATGCGCCGCCGAGCTCTTGCGTTTTGCTAAAGAGACCGGTATAGCCGTCTTCCTCATCGGGCACATCAACAAGGAAGGCGATATCGCCGGACCTAAATTACTCGAGCACATCGTGGATTGCGTCCTGCAGTTCGAAGGAGACCGACACTACACTTACCGCCTATTACGCACACTGAAAAATCGCTTCGGCAGCACCGACGAATTGGGCATCTACGAAATGCGCTCTGACGGCCTGCGGCAGGTGAGCAATCCCTCCGAACTGCTGTTGAGCCAGCGCGAAGAGGACCTCAGCGGGTGCGCTGTGGCTGCCACTATCGAGGGCCTGCGGCCCATGCTCATCGAAACACAGGCCTTGGTCAGTCGCGCCGTTTACGGTACGCCTCAGCGCTCTGCTACCGGCTTCGACATGCGCCGCCTGCAAATGCTGCTCGCCGTGCTTGAGAAACGATGTAACTACCTCTTTGGCACCCACGATGTTTTCCTTAACCTCGCTGGCGGCATCCGCGTCGAAGATCCGGCCCTCGACTTGGCCGTCGTGGCAGCCCTGATCTCCTCGCTGCTTGACATCAGTATCCCCTCCGATGTTTGCTTTGCCGGAGAGGTAGGCCTCAGCGGTGAAATACGCGCCGTCAGCCGCATTGAGCAGCGCATTGCTGAGGCAGCTCGACTGGGCTTTCGCCACATGTATATCCCGCGCTTTAGCGCTAAGGGATTGGATCTGGGCAAGTTTCCTATTCGGGTACACTTATTGGGCAAGGTGGATGAACTGCGCCAATCGATTTTTGTATAAAGTACTGGCTGTTCTTTTACGCTCTGCTTATCCGGTAAATTCGCGCCCGGAAGACACCGTCTTTGAAGAAGGGTAGTTACACAAACTTGTCTGCACACGAAGACGACGCAAAGGCATCGGGCTTAGCCTTGAATTCGAAGCCCATACTGAGGATGTAGCCCATCGCCTCTTTCAGCGCAGCATTGCTCTCGAACATGGGGTCGGTGTTGATGTCGGCGTGCACCTCCAGGCCCACGTCGTAGCGATCGAGCAGTTCACACAGGGCATAAGCCACTTCTACCGAGCGGCCTACCTCCAGAATCATGCGTTCGCGCAAACTCATTTGGCGGGTGCTCTTGTCGTTGGAGATGAACATAAAACCGCCCCGTTTCTCGCGCAAAAAGACGATGACCGTAGCAAAGTGAACCTCATCGCCCAATACTTGCGAGTCTGTGCCGATACATACCTTGAGGCGATGCCCTTCGGCGGTCTCGCGCTGAATGACGTCCTCGACGGCCTCTAATAATGGCCTCTCGATGCGTTGTCCGTTGAGTCTTCTCCAGTTCATATTTCGCTGTGAATTATCTATGGCGAACGCCTGCCTATGGCTACAAAAGTAGAGGACACACAGCGGAGCGCATCTTTTTTTGCAAAATTTAATGGTGTTTTAAACCTGCCCTTCATCCGACTCGCTGCCTGCAGGCAGTTTGCCCCTACGTTTATGCTAGCCATCGCTCGTCTGAGTACTGGTCTTTTATCCCTTAGCAAGCGGGAGCAGCTACTTTTGCATATGCAAAACACTTTTCCTCGTTGGTTGAGTTCTTCTTGGCGCTGGCGTCTTTTTTTATGGTGGAAGTTACCTGCTGCAGCGTTTGTAGGCGTTCGCTTGGTGCATCTCGACACCGAGCGCTGCAGTGTTGATCTGCCGTACGGTTGGCGTTCGCAAAACCCGTTTCGGTCCATCTATTTTGCTGCGCAGTGCGCCGCCGCTGAGCTTTCTACCGGGCTACCTGCCTGGTTAGCGGTAAGGCAGCAAGGCGCAGCGATATCTATGCTGGTTACCCGCATAGAAGCCGATTTTTTGAAAAAGGCCGACCAACGGTTGCGGTTCACGTGTGAAGCCGTTCAAGAGATGGGGCAAACCATCCGGCATGCTGTTAAGAGCGACGAGGCCCAAACCCTGCGCGTGCTCTCTGTTGGCCGCCTACCCGACGGCAGTGAAGCCGCCCACGTGTGGGTAACGTGGTCATTTCGCCGAAAGCGATAGAGGGGCCTGGAGCCGTGTATACATTCACTGGCCCACACCCAAGGGCGTTGTAGCCTACTTGCGTGTTTCCTCTCTTGACCGCCAGGGGCCGAGTGCGCTGAGGAGGTTACGCGAGTAGTTCTCGAGAAGGAAAAACCTCTCCGAGCCTTATGCGTTTATCTTTGCCAAAACATGGCAAATACACCGTTATCCGCCGAAGCAACACTGGAGCAATTGGCGCCTGATTTAGTGGATTCGCGGCACATCGTCATCAAGGGTGCGCGCGTCAACAATCTGAAGAACGTAGATTTGGAAATTCCTAAAAAGGCCCTGGTGGTAATTACGGGGGTTTCCGGCTCGGGCAAGTCGAGCATTGCGATGGATACGCTTTATGCCGAGGGGCAGCGCCGCTATGTGGAAAGCCTGTCCAGCTACGCGCGCCAGTTTTTGGGGCGCATGAAAAAACCCGATGTGGACTACATCCGCGGCATTTGTCCGGCCATTGCCATTGAACAGCGCGTGACGACGGGCAATGCGCGCTCGACTGTAGGCAGCATGACGGAGTTGTACGATTTTTTGCGCTTGCTCTTTGCCCGCATTGGGCGCTATTATTCGCCTAAGAGCGGCCAGGTAGTGCACAAACACGAAGTGAGCGATGTGGTGGACTTTGTGCGACACCTTGCAGACGGCACGGCCGGCGTAGTGTTGGCGCCGCTCAGGTTGCATGGGCGCTCGATGAAGCAAACGCTATCGCTGCTGCTGCAAAAAGGCTACACGCGCCTTTATCATAACGGGCAAATTGAGCGCATCGAAGACCTGTTGGAGGCCTTGCCTGCGGAAGACGAGCCTCGATGGCTGCTCATTGACCGCTTTGTGCGCAACACTGTTGGAGAAGACGACAGCACGTGGATGCGCTTAGCGGACTCTGTCTACACCGCGCTGATGGAGGGCGAGGGGGAATGCGCCGTAGGCGTTTATGGCCCTGAGCGGGAAGCGATGCCGCTGCATACTTTTAGTACGCGCCTGGAAGCCGACGGGCTGACGTTTCCGGAGATTACGCCGCAACTATTCAACTACAACAATCCTTACGGCGCCTGCCCTACTTGCGAGGGTTATGGGCGTGTGTTGGGCATAGACCCCGATAAGGTCATTCCCGATAAAACCAAATCAGTCTATGAGGGTGCCGTGTCGCCCTGGAAGGGCGAAAAGTTTGGTGAATGGCTCCGCGAGTTTTTGCGCTTGGCGCATCGGTTTGACTTTCCGGTACACACCCCCTATGAGGAGCTGACGAAAGAGCAGCAGAAGTTGCTGTGGAACGGCAACGAGCAGTTTCCGGGCATTCGCGGCTTTTTTGAGGAGTTGGAAAGCAAGACGTATAAAATTCAGAATCGCGTCATGTTGGCGCGCTATCGGGGGCGCACGACGTGCCCAACTTGTGAGGGCCAGCGCTTGCGCTGGGAGGCTTTGTGCGTGCGCGTGGGCGGCAAGAATATGGCCGAACTGTCGTGTATGCCCATTGACGAGGTGTTGGCCTTTTTCGAACACACTCGTTGGAGCGAGTATGAGGAGCGCATAGCGCATCGCCTGCTTATTGAGATTAAAAGCCGCTTGCGCACCATGGTAGAACTGGGCCTCGGCTACCTGACGCTCGACCGCGTTTCGAACACGCTAAGCGGCGGAGAGACGCAGCGCATTCACCTGACGCGCACCCTGAGCAGCAACTTAGTAGAATCGTTGTACTTGCTCGACGAGCCTTCGGTGGGCCTGCACCCTCGCGATACGGCCCGATTGGTGCAAACGCTTAAGCGCTTGCGCGACTTGGGGAACACCGTCGTCGTCGTGGAGCACGAAGAAGAGGTCATTCGGCAGGCCGATTATTGGGTTGACATGGGGCCTGAAGCGGGCATACACGGCGGGCAAGTGGTCTATGCCGGCCCTTACAGCGACTTGGAGCGCGCTGCGCCAAATAGCCTCACAGCGCAATACCTCACCGGGCGCATGAGCATACCAACACCGCAGCGCCGCCGCTCTCCGCAGGATTTTCTGCTCGTCAAAGGAGCGCGTCAGCACAACCTCAAGCGCATAGACGTCCGCGTGCCGTTGGGCTGCCTCACTGTCGTCAGTGGTGTCAGTGGCTCAGGCAAAACGACGCTCGTGCGCGACATTCTGTACCCAGCCCTACTGCAGCATTTGCCCGATGCTCCGGGCATTGCTCCAGGCCTCTACGACGGCCTTGAAGGTCCAGTGAAGAAAATTAGCCGAATAGAAATGGTGAGTCAAAGCCCCATAGGCAAGAGCAGCCGGTCTAATCCGGTTACTTATGTGAAGGCCTATGACTTCATCCGCGACTTGTTTGCGGCACAGCCGCTGAGCAAAATCCGCGGTTATCAATCGCGCCATTTTAGCTTCAATGTGGAGGGTGGGCGCTGTGAGGCCTGCAAGGGCGAGGGCGAACAGGTGGTGGAAATGCAGTTCTTGGCTGATGTGCATTTGGAATGTGAGGCGTGCCGAGGCCGCCGCTTTCAGGCCGATGTGCTGGAGGTGGAATACCGCGGCAAAAACATTTACGACGTGCTGACGATGACGGTAGACGAGGCCTTGGGCTTTTTTAAAGGCCAACGCGATATTCTCGAGCGGCTTAAGCCGCTGAGCGATGTAGGGCTGGGCTATGTGCAGCTAGGCCAGTCGAGCAGCACTCTTTCGGGCGGAGAGGCTCAGCGCGTCAAGTTGGCCTCTTTCCTTATCGGCAATGGACCAGCCAACGGGAGCATTTTCTTCATCTTCGACGAACCTACTACGGGCCTGCACTTCCACGATATCCGCAAGCTGCTCTCCGCCATAGAAGCGCTGGTCAATCGCGGCCACACAGCGCTCATTGTAGAGCACAACATGGAAGTGATCAAATGCGCCGACTGGGTCATTGACCTCGGCCCCGAAGGCGGTAAGCACGGCGGCTACTTACTTTTTGAAGGGCCACCAGAAGGGCTCGTCAATGTCGAGCAAAGCCATACGGCCCGTTTTTTGCGCCAAAAGTTGTCATGAAAGCCTTTGCTTTGCCCAGAACTATTCGTATGCGTTGCACACTTCTCTTCTCATGCCTATTTGCCCACACCCTGTACGGCCAGGGTCCCTTAGACGGCTACTTGAAAGGAAAGGGTGTTTTAGACGTCGTTCCCTCGCTTTCGTTCAATTCGGCGCAGCAATTCTTAGGGGCCGACGGTGAGCGCTATGACGAGGGCTTTCAGGGCAATACGTTAGCGCTCTTTGCCGAATACGGGCTGACGGAGCGCTTAGATGCGGTAGCTACGGCGGCATACGTGTTTACCCAAACGCAGAGCGGTCTTCAAGACGGCAGTTTTCACCTCAAGTATCGGCCGGTGTATCAGCCTATGGGCAACGCCGGTCACTTAGGCTTGCTGGCCGGTGTAGGGGTGTCGTTTCCGTTGGCACACTACGACATTGTAGCCGCTGGTGCTTTGGGGCAGCGTGCCCTGACTCTGCCGGTGCGCCTCATCGCTCAGTGGGACACTCCGCTGGGCGTATTTTTCAACATTACCGGCGGTTATCACTGGCGCCTCGACCGCCTCCAGGAGGCCGACATTGAGGCTATTCGGCGGATGCGACCAGATTTTCAGCCCGTAGAGCCGTCCAGCTTTTATACAGCGCTTTTCCGCGCGGGTTTTCCAGCAGCGCGCTACTATCTGGATGCCTGGGCGGAGTACCAACACACACCCGGAGGTGCCTCATACGTGCCCGGCGTGCCCGACCTACCGCAGGCGTATGGAGTTTCCTTCACCCAAATCGGCGGCACGGCCTACTACTCGGAAAACGGCCGGCTGGGCTTCCTGCTCAGCGGAGCTTACATGCTCGGCGGGCGCAATACCGCCCGAATGCTTCGCCTAACCGTTGGCTTAGTGATGCGCTT
>CALHAM010000066.1 GCA_937934275.1 uncultured Saprospiraceae bacterium
GGCCGAAGAAGGAATAACTGGCGCGTTGGTCGAGGCTGGTCGAGGCTGTAACGCAGATACCGTCGGGGTGCGCGGCGAAGTCACTCACCTCGCGCGGTTGGTTGTTGGAGGCTGGGTTGGCGTTGCCAGCGGCGAAGAACATGGGAATGCCGCGCCCGCCGCGCCCTTCGCGAGCTACGCGGGCCAAAAAGTTGGACACGAAAGTGGATAGCGGCACGGGTGTGGGATACCCTAAGCTGCAGGAAATGATGTCGGCGCCGTTGATCATGGCGTGCTCGAAGGCCTGTCGAATGGCTTCATCGGTCAAGACGTCTAATTTGATGAGCATAAGGCGAGCAGTGGGCGCTGCTCCGAGGATGCCCTGGCTGTCGAGCGCTCCGGCAGCCACCGCGGCGCACGAGGTACCGTGGCTCATGACGCCAAAGGTGCCGTTGCTCATGCGCACAAAAGGCGACACATCGGTGTTGCGCGTCGAGGCGTTGAGGGGGTTGCGCAGTTTGCTGCCGTTGCCGCGAAGTTGAGGGTGGTCGGTTGCAAAACCGGTGTCGATGACGGCGATGCACAAGTTGGAGTTTCCCAGACTGCCCAAAAACTTCCAGGCCTCCATGACTTTGGCATCGGCGCCGCGCTTGAAGTAGGAGGCGTCGTATAGGGCGTTGGGCACGTCTACGGCGGGAATGGGGCCGCCTTTATTTTCTAAGTGCCACTGCGAAGCGATGAAGCGACCCGTGGGCAGGGTGAAGCTCCATGTCATGGGAGGAGCGGCAAATTCCGGCTCGGCCACCGCAATTTCTTTTCGCTCCTGGAGCACGGCGGCGCACTTGATGGGGTTGGGCGAGGCCGGGGTAACGCCGACGCGAAACGCTCCTGGGCCGACAATTTCCTGGATGTTGAGCGCCAGTTCGTTGAGGATAGACAGCTGGCGTTGGTCGTCCACCGCTGGCTGGAACTCAATGTAGAGGTAACCGGTGGGCACCAGCGGGTTGCTCGATTGTTCGCCGACGTTCCACACGTGAGTACCTACGGCTACATCGGGCTGGCGGCGCAGCTTGTCCAACATCTGTCCCACCCCTCCGGGTGCGTGCACAAGGCTGAAGCTTCCGACTCCCAACGCTGCTGCGTCCAGACTGCGACGAGCTGGGGCTGCTCCGTGCATGGGTGTGTGTTGCACTGCAGCATCGGTATCGCTCTTGACCAGTGTGATTTGCTGACCACCGTAGTTCAAAGTTACTTCATCGGCTTTCTTTTTTGCCATGGGAGTGGTGTTTTTTTCAAAGGTAAAAACTAAAGCCTTCTGCCACGAATTGCTGATAGGTCTGTCGGTCAAACCGATATAGGCGAGCTGGGCGGTGGGCTACGCCTTCTTGGGTTTCGTTGAGGTCGTGCAATAAATTCATGGACAGAATCTTTTTGCGGAAGTTCCGCTTATCTAATTTCTCACCTAAGATAGACTCGTATAGGTGTTGCAGTTCGGTGAGAGTAAATTTGGGTGGGAGTAGTTCGAAGCCGATAGGGGCCATGCGCACTTTTAGTTTTAGCCGGCGAAGACAGGTGTCTAAGATTTCATTGTGGTCGAAGGCCAACTCGCCCACTTTTGACACTGCATGCCAGCGCGCCGAATGCGCAAAAGAGGCAGGGGTAACGGTGTAGTCGCTGATTTTGACTAAAGAATAGTAGGCCACGGTAATGACCCGCCCCAATGGGTGCCGATTGACTGCACCAAAGGTCTTAACTTGCTCCAAATAGACCCCGCGCAGACCCGTTAGCTGCTCTAAGACGCGCTCGGCAGCGGCATCTAAATCTTCATTCGGGTACACTAAATCGCCCGGTAAGGCCCACTTACCCCGATAGGGGGCTGCCCCGCGCTGAATAAGCAGGACTTTGAGCTCGCCTCCGTCAAAGCCAAAGATGACGTTGTCTACAGAAAATGCGGATTTAAAAAAACTTTTGAACTCACTCATGCTCCGTGAAGGATAGTCGGTTATCTGGGGTCAAAACTACGGCTACATTGGCCTTCTTTTTGCAACACTCCTCGGCAAAAGGCCGTTATTGTCCGCATTTGACCGACCGCCTATTCGATTTGCGCTAATTTTGCACTCAAGATGGCTCTTATAGCAACTATCCCAAATACACAGCACCGCACCACAGCCATGAACAACATAGATATCGCCCATCACATAGAGCGACTGCTTTTTTTGCACGATACCTTGGTGGTGCCCGGCTTGGGCGGCTTCACCGCCACCCGCGCCTCGGCCAATGTGGACTACGCCACGAATACCGTCCATCCGCCCTCTAAAACGCTGACTTTTAGTGAGAACCTCGTTACCGACGATGGTATTCTGGTGGAGGATATCGCTCAAACACATGGCCTATCTTTGAAGGAGGCTCGGCGTCTTGTGGAAGAATTCGTCCAACAAACCCAGGCTAAACTCGACCAGCGCGATATCGTCAATCTGCCCGGCGTCGGTCGGTTGTACAAGAACTACTTGCAGAAAATTCAGTTTCTACCCGACACGACGAACTTCAACGCCAACGCTTACGGATTGCCCCCTTTGCAGTTTTCCCCCATTGCGCGCTCGCGCGAAACTCCTGCAGCGGCGGACACATCTAGCGAGACAGTTGCGAGCGCTGCGCCGGCATCCGAAGCGGTGGCGCCTTTGGTGCCGCCCATGCCGCCGTTGCCCAATCCTCCCGCCTTCGACAGCAGAGGGCTGCCGCCTCAGCGCACCTCCGCCAGTCGTTTCGGCATTGGTATCGGCATTGGGCTTATTCTCTGTACGGCTGTCTTCGGCTTGTGGTGGTGGCAATACCGAAAAGACCAACCTGTGCTCTCCTTGCGGGAACAAATGGCTGAAATGGAACAGGCCAAACCTCTTTCTCCTCTGCCCGACATCGCCGGTCTGGGGCAAGCCGTCGAAAAAACCTCGAAACAACAGCCCTCCCGTGCGTCGTCGCTGCCCGAAATCGAGGAAGCTGACCTCGATGACGAGGTTGCTGCCAATGCCCAGGAGCGCCGAAAGGCCCTTGAGCGCTTGCAACAAGAAGACCAGCTCTCCTTGGCCAAAACGCAACCCACTGCACAGCGCAGCCGCCAGTGCGTACTCGTTGTGGCCACCCTCTCTAACCCCGAAAACGCCGCTCGCTTGGCGGCCCAACTTCAAAATGCCGGATACACGCTCTACGAATTTCAACACGCCCGAGGCCGGCAAGTTGGCATCTCGTTCTACTACACCGATGTCGGCCAAATCGAAGAGAAAAAAGCCGAACTCCAACGACTTACTGGCGAAAAAAGCATCTACGTAAAAATAAAATAGGCCGCTCCGGACGGCTCAACTTTTTAGGCTAACGACAGCAGCTGAACAGCCCTCCGCGCTATGTTTCTCAAAATTGACCACATTGGCATTGCTGTGCGCAGTATGGCCGACAGCAACGAACTCTTTCGCCGCCTATTGGGCGAAGCGCACTACAAGGTGGAAATAGTGGAAAGCGAAAAGGTAGCTACTTCGTTCTTTCGCATCGGCGATAGCAAAATTGAGCTACTCGAAGCCTCCGACCCAGATAGCCCTATCGCTAAATACATCGAGAAGCGCGGTGAAGGTATTCACCACATCGCCTTTGAGGTGGAAGACATCCGCGCCGCCATCGAGCACTTAGAGCAGCAAGGCTTTGTCCCGCTCAATCGCGAACCTAAACGCGGAGCCGACAACAAATGGGTGGCTTTCTTGCACCCCAAGTCGTGCAACGGCGTGTTGGTGGAAGTGTGCCAAACGATAACGTGAAAAGAAGCGGCCGAACTTTCTATCTGCCAAAGTTAGAACAAAACAAAACCTCGGCACGGTTGTAAACGCATGGAAAAGCACGCCGTAGCGGGTGTTCGTATGCGCCTGACCAAGCGCCGAGGTCTTGCCCTTCAGCTGCTGAGGTACCGCTTCGGAGGCGGCGGCGAACTTTGGCTTTAGGCCACCAGCCGTTGCCACCACTGCTTCACCTGCCAGCCCTTGAGGTACATGACGGGCAAGATGATCAGGGTGATGAAGGTGGCGAAAGTAAGGCCGAAGATGATGGTCCACGACAGCGGCCCCCAGAAGGCTACCGAGTCGCCGCCGAAAAAGATTTTGGGATCGCCGCTCGCAAGCAAGCTCTCGAAGTCAATGTTGAAACCAACGGCCAAGGGGATGAGGCCCAGCACGGTAGCCGTGGCGGTCAGGAGCACTGGGGCCATGCGCACGCGACCAGCCTCAATGACAGCCTCTGGCACGCTCAGCCCTCTGGCTCTCAATTGTTCGGTAAATTCTACCAGCAAGATGCCGTTCTTCACCACAATACCGGCTAGAGCCACAATACCTACTCCCATCATAATGACCGAAAAGTCCATGTTGAAGATGGCAATGCCCAGCAGTACACCGATGACGGAGAAGACTACCTCCGTCAGGATGATGAGAGTCTTGCCAAAAGAGTTGAATTGTGTAACGAGAATGAGCAAGATGGTCAGTACCGAAATGAGCAGCGAACGACCCAGAAATCGGGCAGCATCGCGCACTTCGGCATCCTCGCCCTGAAAGCCGACTGTTACGCCCTCAAAGTTGGGCAGATTGCGCAAGGCGGCTTTGACGGCATTGACCACTTGAGTCTGCTTAGGGCGGTACTCTGCCTCGATGTTTGACGATAGCGTTACGGTGCGCTGAAGGTCTAAGCGGCGCACACCAGCAAACGTGTTTTGGTATTTGATGTCGGCCAGCGCCGCAATAGGAATGGAGCGCAACACGCCGCCCATATTCATGTCGCGGAAGGTGATGTTGAGGTTTTCCACCGCATTGATGTTGGAGCGCTGGTCTTCGCGCAGGCGGATGTTGATAGGAATTTCGTCTTCGCCGTCGCGGAATTTACTGGCTTCTTTGCCGAGGATGGCGGTGCGAAACTCGCCGCCAATTTGGGCAGTGCTGATGCCCTCGCGGTTAGCGCGCTCGCGGTCAATTTGAATGCTGATCTCGGGCTTAGAGATGGCTAAGTCGCTGCGCAGCTCTTCTACACCGGGAATGTCTAACGAGTCCAAATAGCGCTTAACGAAGGTGGAAACTTGCACCAGCCGACTCAGATCGTCGCCGCGGATTTCGATGGAGATGGGTTTGGGCGTGGGCGGGCCGGCTTGCTCTTGGTCCACTACAATATTAGCTCCTGGAATGAGGCCTCGCGTGGCTTGGCGGATTTTGTCCAAGTACTGGCGAGTGCTTACGCCTTTGCGTTTTCCGTATTCGACAAAGGCGATGCCTACTTTGCCCTTGTGCGAAGTAGCCGTTCGGTCAAAGCGATCCTCGGAGGCGTTGAGCGCTACATTGGCAATGATAGACTCGACAATGGGGTTGTCGGCGCCCACGACTTCGACGACTTTGCGCTCCAAGATGCGCGTCAGTGAGTCTGTTACTTCTACATCGGTGCCTTCAGGCAACGTCAGGTAAACATAAATAAAGTTCGGGTCGGATTTAGGAAAGAGTACAATGTTGGCCTGACGCGAAGCCGTGATGCCGCAGGAGACCACGAAGAGGAGCATGACGGCGCCCAGCATTGTCCAAGGCCGCCCTAAAGCAAAGCGGAGAAAGCGCGTGTAGGCGCGCTGCACGGAGGGCCAGAGGTGGTTTTGAAAGCGCTCTACCCATCCGTGCAAGACGTAGCGGTACAGCACAACTGTCAGGGCCAATACGACCAGCAGGTTGCCCATAAACCAGTTCTGATTGGCATAGAAGTACACCAAGGCCAAGCCGTAGAGCGCGTAGCCCGCTATAGCGCGGCGGCGCGCTTTTTTGGGGTCCACGCTAATGGTTTCGTCGTCTTTGCGGCGCATAAACCACACCGCAAACACCGGGTTGATGATGTAGGCGACTAACAGCGAAGCCGTCAGGGTGATGATGAGCGTCACGGGTAGGTAATGCATGAACTTGCCAAAAATGCCGCCCCAAAACACCAGCGGAAAGAACGGCGCCAGAGTGGTGGCAGTACCCGACAACACCGGCAGAAACACCTCCGCGGCTGCCTTTTTGGCAGCGGCGACAATGCCCAATTTTTCTTCGTGATAAATGCGGTGAGTGTTTTCAATGACCACAATGGCGTCATCTACCACAATGCCCAAGCCCAACAGAAAGGCGAAGAGCACGATCATATTCATAGTGAAGCCCACAGCGGGCAATACCATGAAAGCGATGAACATAGACAGCGGCACCGACAGCGCAACGAAAATGGCGTTCGTGCCGCCCATAAAGAACATCAGGATGACCGTAACGAGAATGAAGCCAATAACGATGGTGTTAATCAGATCGTGAAGCGTTACCCGCGTCGAGCGGCTTTGGTCGCCCGTGATGATGACGTTGAGCGCCTCCGGAAACTCGTTCGCCTTCATCTCTTTGACGATGGCTTGTATTTGGTCGGAGGCGTTGATGAGGTTTTCGCCTACCCGCTTGATGACATTCAGTGTGATGACGTTTTTGCCGTTGAGGCGGCTGTAACTCTCTTGTTTTTCGTAGCCCATGCGTACGTCGGCCACGTCCTTGAGGTAGAGTTGTGCGCCCGATTGCGTCCTCACGATGATGTTCTTAATCTGCTCCACGTCTTGAAAGTCGCCGCGAATGGATACCGAGCGCGTCATGCCGCCAATGTCTACATTGCCGGCAGAGATGGTCATGTTTTCCGCGGCAATGGCGTTTTCAATGTCGCGAAAAGTCAGCTGCGCAGCGGCCATTTTGTACTTGTCCACTTCGATTTGGACTTCTTTATCTAGGGCGCCCACTATATCGACCCGAGTAATTTCCGGTAATGCCTCTATGCGGTCTTGCAGTTTTTCGGCATAGGTTTTAATCTTGTCTAAGCTCAGATCGCCGTAAAGATTGACGCTCATGATAGGGATTTCGGAAATGTCCAGTTCGGCTACTGAGGGATCGCGCGGTAGGTCGTTGGGCAAGTCGCGTTTGGCTTTGTCTACGGCGTCTTTTACTTTATCCTTGCAATCGGCGACCTGCAGCTTGGTGTCGAACTCCACAATGACAATGGAATAATCCTGAACGGACGAGGACGAAATCTTTTTGACGCCCGAAATGCCCTTTAATTGCTTTTCGATAGGGCGAGTAACGAGCTGCTCCATGTCGGTTGGAGAGGCTCCCGGATAGAACGTGGAGACGAAAATAGTCGGAATGACGACGTCGGGGAACTGCTCTTTGGGCAGCGATTGATAAGAGAGGATGCCCGCCAATGTGATGATGACGGTTACAATGAAAATACTGGTGCGGTTGTCAATGGCCCACGAGGTGGGTTTGAAGTCTTTCATAGGAAAGAAACGTGTTGAAAGTGCCTGAGGATGAGGAGTCCGGAAGAAAATACTACCTCGCTAGATGAAGGGTTTCGTCAGGTGAAGGCGTTTAGTAAGCGACTAATTCACCCCCTGTAAGGTTCTGAATGCCGGAGGTAATGACCCAGTCGCCGGCATTCAAGCCACTGAGGATTTCAACCATGCCGTTGTAGGTGCGGCCCACTTTGACCGGCGTTCGGCGGGCAGTAGCGTGTTTTTCCTCGCCGTTTTTTTCAGCGGTAAACACATAGTGTTGGCCATCGCTTTCCTGGTAGATGAGATTAACCGGCAAGGTGATGGCTTTCGGGTTTTCATAGTCCATGATTTTCATGACCGTGATCATGTTGGCCCGGTAAGGGCTGTTGCCGGCTGGGAGCGCTGCTTCGACGGCAAACGTACGATTCATCGTACTGATGGTGGAGCTGACGTAGGTGATGCGTGAAGTGACTTCCGTACCTAAGTCAGGGAAATACAGCTGTACGGGGGTGCCGCGCTTTACCTTGGCGGCGTAGCTTTCGGGCACGTCTCCTCGAACTTTAAGCTTGCTGAGGTTGACGATTTGGCACAGGGGTATACCGGGTGAAATGGCCTGCCCGACTTTTAGCGTGACCATATCTACCGTACCGCTGATGGGGGCGTAGATGCGCGTTTGTTGCCACTGTTCTTTGGTGGTGGCAATGCGCTGCTCTAAGGCTTCTAAATTGGCCTTAGCCTGGATGTACTGCACTTCAGTGCCTATTCTTTGCTCCCAAAGCCCTCTTTGGCGTTCGTACAGATCTTGGGCTAACTTGAGTTGGACTTCCAGTTCGGCCAAGCCTTTGAGTATGACCTCATCGTCTAATTGGGCCAAGAGCTGCCCTTTGCGCACGTAGTCGCCGTTACTGACGAGCACGCGCGTAAGCATACCGGGTATTCGGCTAGTAACAGACACGCTTTCTTCGGCTTCGACGCGTCCTTGCAGATCGATGTAGTGGCGGAAGGTTTGCTGCTTCACTTCCTCGATGCCCACCATTTGTATAGGACGGCCTTTTGTCGACTGAGTATGGAGCTTCTTTTCTAGTTCATTGATGCGGCTTTCAAGTTGGGTGCGTTGCTCTTTGAGAGCAGCCAATTCGGCTGCCTCGTTTTTGGGCTGGTGGCAGGCGTTGAGCAGCCATAAAAAGGAGGCGAAGAATAACAAATGGATAGGTTTCATAACGACGCGATGTATTTGTCGGTGAGTGGTTGTCTGAAAATGGAGGTGTTTTTTTACAGCCCGAGGGCACTTTTCAGCGCTGCCTTTGCTTTGAGCAAGTCTGTTTTAGCCTGTATTAAGGCCTGTTGTGCCGAATAGAGTTGCTGTTCGGCACTGATGAGTTCGAAACTTGAGCCAACGCCGGCTTTGTATTTGGCTTGAACCGTGTCGTACACACGGCGGCTGAGTTCGAGGTTGCGCTCTTGGTTTTGGATGCGTTCGGCGGCATTGAGCAGTTGCCTACGAGCCGCCTCCACTTCAAATGTCAGGGTCTCTTCAAGCATCTCGCGCTGTACTTCAACGGTTTGATAGGAAATTCTGGCTCGTTCGTAGCGAGCACGCGAACTGCCTCCGTCCCACAAATTGATGGAGAGCGATACGCCCAAAACGGCGGAAGGGATAAAAAACCAGCGCGTATCGTTCCCAAAGGCGCCTTGCCAACCGGGCTGGTATTGGAAAAAGCCTACCAGCGTGGGCATCCAGTACTTTTTGAACAAATCCGCTTGCAGCAAATTCAACTCGCGCCCCTTGATCAGAACGGCGTACTCAGGGCGATTGCTGAAGTTGAAGGGGGCCACAGGGTTTAGAGAGACATACTGCTGTAGAAGCGCGTCTAAGCTATCGGCCACGGTAATAGGCTGTTCGATGGGCATTCCCATCCCTAATTTTAGGGCATCCAGCGCGATATCGCGCTGGCGACCTAAATTGTCTCGCTCGGTGCGCAGTGTAGACAGCGACAGCTGCAGTCGGTCGGCGTCGAGCTGTTCAGCAAAGCCTGCCTTTACAGTGGCCTGTGTTTCGCGAAACAATTGCTCCAATTTTTCGATGTTGCGATCTAAAATGCGCAGGTTTTCTTCCAACAGCAGCGCTGGCAGGTAGGCATCGATTACCCGATCGCGGACGGTTCTTTGCGCAACGCTCAATTGCAACTGGGCGTATTGCCGGTAGATGCGTGCAGCTTTTAGGCTGGTTAAGTAGGGGTTGCTGAACAGCAGCTGGCTAACCGACAGGGAGGGCGACAGGCTGTGAAGGGCATTAAAGAAAACCTTTTCATCGCCCGGTGTCGGTATGCCGATAGCGCGGGCAGGTATTCCAGGGCGTTGGAGGAAGTATTGATAGCCAACGCCAACCCCGATTTGCGGTAGCCCAGTGCCGGTGTTCTCTCTAATTTGCCACTCGGCATCCGCTATTTGCAAGCGGGCCATCTTGATCTGAGGATGATTGTCCAGTGCATATCGGATGCAGTCAGTCAGGCGCATAGGCTCCTGCGCCTGAGCCGGCAATAGTGCCGGAAGGAACATTAGGGCTACGCCCATCTTGAAAGGCAAACCAAAGCGTGTTCGGAACATGAGTTGAGGGTTTTTTATCAGTAAAGCCAAAAAGGAAGAGATTTGGGTTACGGGTGATGGGTCTAGAAGCGGGTGAGTAGCCTCAAGCCTTTTTCCGAGGCAATGCCGTGTAGGTAGTGGGTTAGGTAATGGCGAAACAGCTCCTCGCGGGAGTAGAGCGCCCGCGGGAAGAGGTCTTCGTCGAACAGCTGAAAAATCATCGCAATGTGTAGACGGGCCGTGATGTCCACGTTCAAATTGTTGCGGTAGAGGCCTTCCTGAATGCCGCGCTCTAAGTTGGCCCGCACGACTTCGTACAGAAAACCTCGCTGGTATTCGCGCAATTTTTCCCAGACGTCTCGGTAGTACTTCTGTAGGTCATACAAGACGTTAGCTTTCATCAGCTGCATCCGGCGTGCAGTGGCTTCTATGACCAAGAAAATTTCCTCCACAGCATTCCCCGCTTTCTGCCGGCGTACTTCGCATTGCTCTCGCTCTTGCTGCAGGAAATAAGCCAGTACTCGCTGCACCAAATCCTCCTTATTAGATACCCACTGGTAGAGTGTCTTCTTCGAAATCCCTAACTCGCGCGATACGTCATCCATCGTTACGCTCTTCACACCATAGCGCAGAAAAGTCTCTTCCACGCGCTTTAGCCATTTTTCTTGTTGTTCCATCGATGCTGTTTACAACTATAGGGAAACAATTAATACAAAAAAAGTTTCCTAAGTTTTAGGTTGCTATCGACAAAATGAAATAAAACTCCAACGAAGTGCTAAAAATGAGGGATAGAAAGTCATTTTTTTGGGATTAAAAGCATCTATTGAAGACGGCTGTGCCAAGCAGGCATTTTCAAATTAAAGACCTCTCTTGTGCCAAATATTCGTTGGCGGGCCAAGAGCCTTTTCGCGGGGACGTTTTTTTGCCGTGAGTGAAGAGTAGCGCCCATCGCATCTTTTTGAGCGCTCGGCTGTTTGAGCCGAGCGCTCAAAAACACTTCGCACTCTAGATTGGCGGCGGCTACTTTTGCGGCTCTATCTAAGTGTAGCGCCTCTGAAAGCGAAGTGAGCCTATTTCTTGAAACATTTGCTTCATGTCATCTTACCCACTTTCTCCCGACCTGATGCGCCATTTGCCGGCCATCGCCAGTGCCTATCAACGGCCCGACACACGTCAGGCCATTGCCCAAATCCTCACCTCTTTCGTGCCTTTTGCAGCGCTTTGGGTGGCCATGTACTTGCTTCTGAATGTCTCTCTGGGGCTGACACTGCTCTTGGCTGTGGTCAATGCGTTTTTCTTGGTGCGCATTTTTATCATTCAACACGACTGCGGCCACCAATCCTTCACCGCTAGCCGAGCAGCCAATGATGTCATCGGCATGTTGTGCAGCATATTCAGCCTTATACCGTATCGGTACTGGGCCAAGAGCCACAATTTTCACCATGGCCACAACGGCATGCTGTGGGAGCACCGCGATATTGGCGACATCACGCTGCTCACGGTGGACGAATACAGCCGATTGAGTTTTTGGGGGCGTTTGCGCTATTGGCTTTACCGCAGCGCGCCCGTCTTGTTTGTATTAGGACCGCTGTGGTATATCCTCATTCAAAATCGCTTGCCGCTTATTCGCTTTAAAGGCTGGGAGGGCGCTCGTCGCGCGCTCATGCGCCACAATTTGCTGCTCATTGTCGTTTACACCGCTCTCGGCCTCTTCTTAGGCTACAAGGCGCTCTTGTGGATACAATTGCCCACTCTTATTTTTTTTGGCATCATTGCGGTGTGGTTCTTCTATGTGCAGCACCAGCACGAAACGACTTATAAGGCTTGGAAAGATCGCTGGGACTACGTTCGGGCAGCCATTGAAGGCAGCACTTACTACGATTTGCCGCGTCTTTTCCATTGGCTTACGGGCAACATTGGATACCACCACATTCACCACCTCAATTCGCTTATTCCCAACTATCAGCTGGCCCGCTGCCATCGCGAAAACCCCGTTTTCGAGCGCATCGCCAACCGCATTACGTTCTGGCAAAGCTTAAAGACCCTTTTCAACCATTTATGGGACGAACAGCAGCAGCGAATGATTTCCTTCCGAGAGTACTATCGAAGGTATCGAAACAAAGATTGAGCTGCTGGCCTTTGCTCACCGGATAGGTAGTGTTTTTACGAAGCGTTCAAACTCATCTCTTTAAGTGCCGCCTCAGGAGGTTCTTTTTGTTCCATGCCGTACATTTCCGACAGTGCCCTAGGCGCATCGAAGCGGTATCCTCTGTTGGAGCGTTTATCAGATGCCCTTAAGGCAGGCACAGTTGTCGCAGTTGCGCGCTGTCGCCTCGGAAGACGTTAAAGTCCACATAGCCGTTGATGCCGCTGAGGCGCCCTTGGTCGTTGTGTTGCCAGAAATGCCAAGTGGTGCTGTCGGGCATAACGAGTTCGCTGACGTAGTAATGGGCGATCCAGAAGGCATAGGGCTTAAAGTCAGGCTGGTGGGCGAAGTGATTTTTGTAAAAATCGCGGTTGGTGTAAATGATGGGGCGAACACCATAGTGTCGGCGGAGTAGCTCGAGAAACACTTTAAGGTGCCGGCGTACCTGGGCCGGCGTCATGCCTCGCCGCTCTTCCACGTCTACCACCGGCGGTAGATCACCGGATTGGAGGCGCACGGTGCGGATGAAATGCTGTGCTTGGTGCTGGGGGTTGATGTCGGGAAGAAAGTAGTGATAGGCGCCTCGAACGAGTCCGTTCTGGCGGCTGTGCTTCCAGTTGTAGTCGAAGTAGGGGTCTTTCATCGCGCTTCCCTCGGTAGCTTTGATGAAAGCGAAGTGAATGCGCTTGTGGCGCACCTGAGTGCCGACCACGCGCGCCCAGTCTATTTGCTGTTGGTATCGGCTGACGTCAATGCCGTGGATGTGAAACGGCTCGGGCAGGCGGATGCCGAAGTGCTCGTATTCCTGTGAGTGGAAGGGGTAGTCCAGTAGACGATAAACCCGATAGCGCAGGTGCGGGTTGATGAGCATGGCCAGCACAAAGGCTAAGGCTAGGAGGGGCAATATTGGCGGAGCGTTCTTTTTAGGGCGCCTGTAGGTTTTGGTCGTTAGGAATAGCACAAGCCGACATCCGTTTGTTATTCGCCTTTGAACACCGGTTTTCGCTTTTCTAAGAATGCGGCCACGCCTTCCCGATAGTCGTAGGTTTGGCCGGCTTGGGTTTGCAGGTCGTCTTCTAAGGTCAACTGCGTGTTAAAGTCGTTGGTAAAAGAGCGGTTGAGTGCGCGTTTAGTCATGCCCAGGGCGCGCGTGGGCATGTGAGCCAGCACTTCCGCAATGCGCAGGCTTTCGTAGGCAAAGACTTCATCCGGAAAGACCTTCCAGATGAGGCCTATATTGGCGGCTTCCTCAGCGCTAATCTTGTCGGAAAGCATCATCAGAGCGGTGGCGCGCTGAAGGCCCACCAGGCGAGGCAGCGTCCAGGTGCCGCCGCTGTCGGGGATGAGTCCGATTTTAGAAAAAGCTTGCGTAAAGGAAGCCGAGGCTGCCGCTACCGTAATGTCGCAAGCCAGCGCGATATTGGCTCCTGCCCCTGCGGCTACGCCATTGACGGCGCAGACGACGGGCTTTTCCAAATGGCGAATGGCGCGTACGATGAGGTTATAGCCTGAGGCCAAGATGTCGTGCATAGCCGGGCCGTTGGAGTCTGCGACCTCTTGCAAGTCTTGCCCGGCACAAAAGGCTCGGCCAGCCCCCGTCAAATAGACAGCTCGAATGGCCGCCTCGCTGCGGCACAGGCTGAGCGCTGCAACAATTTCTTGGCGCATGGGGTCGTGCATTGCGTTGAAGACCGAAGGGCGGTTAAAGGTGATGCGGGCAACGCCGTTGTCGACAGACCAGAGGATGTGTTCAAACATGATGAGCGGTTAAAGGAAAAGTCGGAGAGGTCAGATAAGCTTTCTAAGGCAGGGCTGGTGCGGCTTTTTCAGGCGTGTTGTTCGGCAGATAACAGCGCTGCTCGGCGGGCGCCCTTCGATTTGCGGATGCGCACGGCCACCACTTTATACTCCGGGCAGAGGGCGTCGGTATCGCGCTCGTCTGAGGTAACAATGTTGAGCATGAGGTCGGGGAAGTGGAATGTCGTGCTAAGTACGCCGGGTCGCACTTCGTCGCTTAGGTGCGCCTTAATGTCCACCTTGCCTCGAGGCGACTCGACGCACACCCAGTCACCTTCGGCAATGTTGTGGCGTGCGGCATCGTCGGGGTGAATGAGCAGCACGTCTTCGCGCAGCAGCTCAGCGTTGCGCGTTCGGCGCGTCATGGTACCGCAATTATAGTGTTCCAGTTCGCGGTTGGTGGTCAAAATGTACGGATACTCCTGAGCATAGCGCTCCAGTTCGCGCGTTTCCTGAAAGTCGGCGAATTGGAAGGCGCCGAGGCCGCGTTTGAAAGTGTCGACGTGCAGCACCTTAGTATCGGTGCCGTTGGGGCTAACGGGCCATTGCTTGCCGTTGGCGCCGAGCTCGTCCCAGCGGACGCCGGCGAAGAAAGGCACGATTTGCGCGATTTCTTCTAGGAGCGTTTTCGGGTCGTAGTCAGGTTGGGGGTAGCCCATGCGGTTCATAATGTCTACGATGATCTGCCCATCGGTTTTGGTGCCGGGCAAAGGAGGCACCACTTGATTGACGCGTTGAATGCGGCGTTCGCCGTTGGTGAAGGTGCCACTTTTTTCTAAAAAAGAAGTACCGGGCAGCACTACGGTAGCATACTTGCACGTCTCGCTCAGGAAGATTTCCTGTACTACCAATAGGTCGAGTTTTTGCAAGGCGGCGACAACCTTTTGGGTGTTAGGGTCGGTCTGCACCAAATCTTCGCCCATGACCCACAGCGCCTTGAGTTTGTCGTCTAAGGCGGCCTCGTACATTTGGGGGATTTTATAGCCGATATGTAAGGGAAGTTTAGCACCGTAAAACCGTTCGTAGCGAGCGTGTATTTCGGGTTGGGTAACGTCTAAATAACCCGCTCCTTGGTGCGGCTGGCAGCCCATATCGGCGGCGCCTTGCACGTTGTTTTGGCCGCGCAGAGGGTTAACTCCCACGCCGCGCCGCCCGATGTTGCCGGTAACCATGGCTAAGTCGGCGATGAGCATGACCGTCAGTGTACCCTGCGAATGCTCGGTAACGCCAAGGCCGTGGAACGACATGGCGGCCTCCGCTTTGGCGTACGTGAGTGCTGCAGCGCGTACCTGCTCGCGCGGAACACCGCAGGCGGCTTCCAGGCGGTCGAGGTCTAAGCTCAAAATTTGCTGTCGGAAGCCCTCGTAGCCTTCCGTGCGCTGGGCAATAAACTCGCGGTTTTCCAGGCCCTCTGAGAGGATATAGTACAGCATCATCTGGAGCAACGCCACATTGGAACCCGGGCGCAACGCTAAGTGATGGGTGGCGTAGCGGGCAATTTCGGTTCGACGCGGGTCCACCACGATAGTGGGGATGCCGCGCATTGCCGCTTGCTTGATCTTCGCTCCTGTTACTGGGTGGGCATCGGTAGGGTTGGCTCCGATGATTAAGATGCACTTAGTGTATTTGAGGTCTTCGATAGAGTTGGTGGCCGCGCCGGTGCCAAACGTTCGTTGCATGCCCAGGGCTGTAGGCGAGTGGCATACGCGAGCGCAGCAGTCTATGTTGTTGGTGCCGATAACGGCTCGGATAAACTTCTGCATCAAGTAGTTTTCCTCGTTGGTGCAACGCGCCGAGGAGATGCCGGCAATGGCGTCAGGCCCGTGCTCGGCGCGAATAGCGCGCAGTTTTTCGGCGATAAAGTCATAGGCTTCGTCCCACGTTGCGGGCACGAGCTCACCGTTGCGGCGGATGAGCGGCGTGCGCAAGCGATCGGGGTGATTGTAAAAGGAAAAGGCAAATCGGCCTTTTAGGCAGGTGTGGCCCTGATTGACTTCGGCGTCGTAGGGCGCTTGAATGGACTTCACCGCGTTGTTGAGTACTGCCACCTCCAAGTTGCAGCCCACACCGCAATACGTGCACACCGTGCGCACTTTTTTATCGGCTACTACGGATTTTGACTCAAACACATCGGAGATAGCCGAAGTTGGGCAGGCCTGCGCGCAAGCGCCGCAACTGACGCAATCTGACTCAAGAAAGCTGACGTTTAGCCCTTTTACAATGTGGCTGTCAAAACCACGCCCTGCCATGGTGAGCACAAATTGACCCTGCACTTCGTCGCAAGCGCGCACGCATCGCGAGCAGTTGATGCACTTCGACAGGTCAGAGGTCATGTACGGATGGCTGAGGTCTTTCGGGCGATCTAAGTGCGTCTTGCCTTCCGGATAGCGCACTTTGCGGATGCCTACGCGGGCAGCCACGGCTTGCAACTCGCAGTTGCCGTTGACCTCGCACGTCAGGCAGTCCAAGGGATGGTCGGTTAGCACCAGCTCAATGATGTTGCGCCGCAGTTTCTGAATGCGCGGGCTATCGGTGAAAATGTGGTAACTCTCCTGCATTGGCGTATGGCAGGAGGCCATCACGCGGCGCGGCCCGTCGGCTGTGAGCGCCACCTCGACGGAGCACACGCGGCAGGCGCCATAAGGCTCTAAGTTGGGAGCATCGCACAGCGTAGGCACGCTGTTGTGGCCCAGGTGGCGGCGCAAAAAAGACAGCACTGTTTCGCCGTCGCGCATCTCGCAGGGCTTATGGTTGAGGTAGGCAAATTTTCCGGCACCCATAATTCGAGCAGACGTTGGTGAGAGGATGGAAGGCAGGGAAGTTTTAAGCAAAATAAGGCCTGAGCTCGTCTTCGAAGTACATCAAGGCGTTTTTGACCGGCAGCGGCAGCCCGCCCCCCAATGCGCACAGGGAGCCGAGTTCGAGCGTTTCTACCAGGTCGTCGAAAAGCGCGCGGTCAATGCGGTATTGCTGCGTGCGCGCCTTATGGAGCAGCTCCTTGCCGCGGGTGGAACCCAGCCGACAAGGGAAGCACTTGCCACAGCTTTCGTGAGCGGTGAATTCAAAGAGGTGCTCCAGGTATTCTATTATGGGAAAATCTTCGGGAATACACACCACCGAAGCGTGGCCCAACAGAAAACCGTTCTGAGCAAAGGATTCGAAATCTACGGTTAGGTCGGGAATTTTAGCCACGGGTACTAGCCCGCCCAAGGGGCCGCCGATGTGCATGGCTTTTACGGGGCGCCGAAAACCGCCGCCCAACTCGTAAACTACCGTGGAAAGTGGGGTGCCCATGTCTACTTCGCACAGGCCGGGGCGCTGGAAGTGGCCGTCCAAACAGACTAACTTCGTTCCGGTCGAGCGCCCGCGTCCAATGGCTGCATAGGCTGCGCCTCCGTGTTGTACGATAAACGGCACAGCAGCTAGCGTCTCTACGTTGTTCACTACGGTGGGGCGGTTGAACAACCCTTGCTGGGTAGGGTAGGGCGGTCGTACGCGCACCTCAGGGCGCTGCCCTTCAATAGAGGACAGTAGGGCCGTTTCCTCGCCGCAGATGTAGGCCCCTTGGGCTTCGATGACTTTAAATTCAAAGGAAAAGCCAGAGCCGCAGATGTTCTGACCCACATAACCTTGTTGGCGAATGTCTTCAATGGCGGCGCGCATGGCCCGAATGGACTCCGGGTATTCGCCCCTAATGTACAGCACACCGCGCTGGGCACCAATGATGTAGCCGCCGATGATCATGCCCAGCAGCAAACTGTGTGGCCGCTCCTCCATGATGTAGCGGTCGGAGTATGCGCCTGGGTCACCTTCGTCGGCGTTGCAGACAATAAATTTCTGGTCGCCCGGCGTATTCTTGCACGACTCCCATTTGAAGGCTGTCGGGAAGCCCGCCCCTCCCCGCCCGCGCAAACCGGAAGCCTTGATCTCGGCCAATAGATCGTCGGGAGAACGGCGCAGGCTTTCCTCTAAAATTCGATAAAACTCTGCTATGCCCGGAAATTCTGCCGTGAGCACTGGTGTGCCTTTCGTATACACAGCATAGCGGTCCGGGCGGGGGTGAGGGTTTGTACACAGAGCGGCAATTTCATCCGCAGCTGCACCCGAATAATTGTTGCCCGCATAGTGAAAGGCATTGTTTTCGTGACAACGGCCTAAACAGCACATGGTACCGATTTCTTCTGGTGCAAAGTGTTGCTCAAGGCGCTCGATTAAGGCCGGCTGGGTACCCGCCGTTAAGCAGGCGCTGCCGTTGCAGACGTAAACCTTTTTGCCTCGGTTTTCGGGTCGCATAAAGTCGTAGAACGTTACGCTGCCGTACACGTTAGCATCGCCGATGAGGTACTCTTCCGCTAGTCGATGCATGACTTCGGCGGGCACCGTGCCCCCGTGTTCGTCGGCGGCGCGCCCTAAAGCTTCAAATAGGTTCTCTTCCAAACCCTTGCGCCCGGAAAGGTATCCGATATTTTTTGACATGGCCTTTGTTTCTCGCTTAGCCTATCGCTCTTAATAGGCGAACAAATCTAAAGCGTTTTTTTAGGCTAATATGGCTAAAAATAGCTGAGGGCGACATTTTGTTAATAGGGTGACGGCGTCTCTTTGGTAAGCCTACCGCTGCTGTATCCGCGCAGCGAAAAGAACTGTTGGCACTCTCGCTATCAGCTCGAAGGGTAGTTATTAGGGGAAGAACTCTTCCTTGCTGGCCTAGGGTTTTTTCGAAAGGCTTACTTGGAGGGGCAAGAGAAGGGCTGGGAGGTGTTGGTGTGTGTGTGCTGTAGACTTAATGGTTTGCGGCTTGCTGTACATCTTGTAGGACAGCCTCCACCAGTTGTTGCGCCTCTTCAGGGCTGCGCGCTTCGGCGTAGAGCCGTACGATGGGTTCCGTGTTTGATGGGCGCAAGTGCACCCAGCCTTCGGGAAAATCTATTTTTAGACCGTCTTCGGTATTGAGCGGCAGATGGCCGTATTTCTTTTGTAAAGAAGAAAAGATGCGCTCCAGCGGCAGGTCGGGGCGGCGCTCCATGCGGGCTTTTACCATAAAATAATCGGGATAAGTCTGGCGCAACTCAGACACGCTTTTACCGCTTTTGGCTAAATGCGTCAGGAACAGCGCAATGCCTACCAGGGCGTCTCGGCCGTAATGAAGGGCCGGGTAGATGACGCCGCCGTTACCCTCGCCGCCAATGAGGGCGCCGACGGCTTTCATTTTTTCTACAACGTTTACCTCACCGACAGCGGCAGCGAAGTACTGTGCTTTATGCCGGGCCGCTACCTCGCGCAACGCGCGCGAAGAGGATAGGTTCGACACGGTCGCACCGCCCGGCCCGTGAAGGCCTAAGAGATAATCGGCTACCGCCACCAAAGTGTATTCTTCGCCAAAAGGCTTTCCATCTTCGCAAATGAGCACCAAGCGGTCCACATCGGGGTCAACAGCGATACCGATGTTTGCTCGTTCGCGAACAACCGCCTCGCTTAGCTCGGTCAGATTTTCGGGCAATGGCTCGGGGTTGTGGGCAAATTGGCCGTTGA
>CALHAM010000067.1 GCA_937934275.1 uncultured Saprospiraceae bacterium
TTGACGGTGGCGGCCGGGTTGATGGTGATGGTGAAGGTTTGGGCGGGGCCGGTGCAGCCGTTTTCGGTGGCTGTTACCGAGATGGTGCCCGTGATGGGGTTGGCTGGGCTGGCAGCGGTGAACGAGATGTTGCCCGAGCCGGAGGCGCCCAGGCCGATGGCCGTGTTGCTGTTCGTCCAGTTAAAGGTCGGGTTTCCGGCGGGGCTGGTGAAGTTGACCGTTACTTGTTGGCCGGCGCAGGCCGTCTGGTTGCCGGGGTTATCCACGGTGGGCGCGGGGTTGACGGTGATGGTGAACGTTACCGGCGTGCCCTGGCAGCTGCCCTGAACGGGCGTAACGGTGATGGTGCCCACTTCTGGGTTGGCCGGGTTGGTGGCTGTGAACGAAATGTTGCCCGAGCCGGAGGCGCCCAGCCCGATGGCCGTATTGTTGTTCGTCCATTGAAAGGTGGCTCCTGGGCTGCCCGTGAAGTTGACCGTTACCTGCTGGCCAGCGCAGGCCGTCTGATCGCTGGGTGGGTTAACCGTCGGTGTTGCGATGATGGTTACGGTGAACTGTTCTTGGTCCGAGCATCCTGGGCCGTTGCTATCAAAGGCGTAAAGCGTGGTGGTTGTCGTAATCTCGTCGCCCGGGTCATATTTCGTCCCCGTGCCGTTTGGGCCAGTATAATAGGCCGCATTAGGGGTGAGGTTGGTGCCTGCTATGGAAGGTAAGGTGTAAGCACCACAGGCCGTTACGTTAGCGATCGGGTTGATGTTAGGCGGTGGAAAGGGCGCCGAAGTTGGAGGGGCTACGCAGCCGTCGTTGCCAAAGGTGCCGGTCAGAGGAAGCATGTACGTGCCGTTGCCTACCGGCACTTGCTGTAGATCGTAGGTAATGCTCTGGTTGCAGCCGCCGGCAATAGAAAAATTAGTGGTGCGCGTCCCGTTGCCGCCTCCGTTGGTGAAAGCGCCGCCTGTGCGCACACAAGTGCTGGAAATGACAAAAACACACTGCCCCCCACCACAAAGGTTAGAAAAGTTGTAAGTGCCGGGCTGTGAGCCTGCGCTCGTTTGTAAAACCACAATAGCATTGGGAGGAATGTTGACACCCGGCCCCACGGCAATGAGGTTCGAGCATCCCGTATAGGCGCCTATGTTCCCCGCTGTTAAGCCACAAGGGTTGGCGTTGATGTTGATGTCGTTGTTTTGCTGACCAGCAAAATTATTATTAGGGTCAAAATCCAGCTCAATCTCTGATGTATTGAAGCCACCACCTGAGTGAATGATGACAAATTCATTCCACTGTTCCGTTCCGCAGGCGTCGATCATGATCGCTTCAATTTGCGGACATTGGGCTACAGACAATTCTATAGAAAAAAATGTCAATAGACCGAGAGCTATTGCTACACGAGAACTCAGTATCTGAAACATAGAAATAAGATACCTGATAAACAAACTAACAGAAAATGGCTAACAAAGGTATTTCGATACAGAGGATAACTTACTTCGCTGCTTGTTAAATAGCTATTTCTTTAACTACAGCCAGTGTGCTACTTTTGGGCCACGGTCTGAATTTACTAGCCTTCCTCTGCATCAATCTCTCCGCCATGCAAATTATTCCCTCGTTCGACCTCATGGATGGTCGGCTCGTCCGACTTCGCCAAGGCGATTTTGAGCAAAAGACGGAATACTCTAACACCCCTCTGGCTTTAGCCAAAGAATTAGAGGATGCAGGCATTCAGCGCTTGCATATCGTAGATTTAGACGGCGCGCGCGAAGGCCGTCCGGTCAATTTGCATGTCTTGGAGCAAATCGCCGCCAATACTCGCTTAGAGATTGACTATGGCGGTGGCTTGCGCTCCATTCCAGCCCTGCGCCAAGTATGGGATGCCGGTGCCCACATGTTTTCGGTAGGCAGTGTAGCCGTCTTAGCGCCCGATGAATTTAGCGCTTGGATCGATCGCTTTGGCCCTGACCGCTTCCTCGTCAGCGCCGATGTGCGCGATCGTAAAATTGCCGTTCACGGTTGGCAACAACAGACAGATATGCCTCTGTTCGACCTGCTCAAGCGTCTTCAAGACTTAGGCATTCAACACGTCTCTGTAACCGACATTGCGCGCGATGGCGAGCTCTCTGGCCCCGCCATCGAATTGTACAAAGATATTTTGAAGGCCTTTCCCAGCTTGGCTCTCGTCGCCTCCGGCGGCATCAGTAGCGTCGCCGACTTGGAAGAGCTGCAAGCCATCGGCTGTGCCGGCGCACTCGTCGGCAAGGCGTTTTTTGAAGGTGTAATCCCGATCAAATACTTCCGCATTCACTCCAAAGCCAACTGACCACGCAACTCCTCCCAATAGACTACCCTCGGCTAAAGGCTATCCGTTTGTTTGGACACTAAAAACGTAAGCACATGACGCGTGCCGTCCTACCTTTGTTGTGGCGTTAACCTCTGGCTCAGGGAAGAAAGCTGCTAACGGCAGTTCGACTTCGGAGGGTTTGTAAATGCATTTCACGTCAAAAAAATTGCTTGCTTGCCATGCGCATCCTTGGTTTTCTGCTCTTTTGGGCTGCTGCACCCTTGTTTTTATTTTCCCAAAAACCCACGCTGCAATTTGCCCTGCTTAAGTACTCCGGCGGCGGCGACTGGTACAACGATGTCAACTCGTTGAAAAACCTCGCCAAATTTTGTAATCAACACCTGCGTACCAACTTCAACTTAGAGCACGCCATCGTGGAGCCGGGAAGCGCTGATATTTTCAACTACCCCATCCTCTACGCCACTGGACACGGGAACATGCTTTTTTCCGACTTAGAGGCTAAGAACTTGCGCACTTATCTGGAAGGCGGAGGCTTCCTCATCCTCAACGACGATTACGGCCTCGACCCCTTTGTGCGCCCAGCCCTAAAGAAGGTTTTCCCCGAGCTGGACTTGGTGGAATTGCCCTTTAGCCATCCCATCTATCACCAGAAATACGAGTTTAAGAACGGCTTGCCCAAAATCCACGAGCACGACGGCAAGCCTCCGCGCGGCTATGGCCTTATCTGGCAGGGCCGATTAGTCGTTTTTTACAACTACGAAACCGACTTGGGCGACGGCTGGGACGACGTGCACAACGACCCAGAAGAAGTTCGCCTTAAAGCCCTTCAGATGGGCGCCAACATCGTGCGTTTTGTCTTCAGTCAGTAACCCTCTCTTACTTTTTTCGACCAAAGTCTGCCGGGTTTTCGCCCCATCGCTCCGTGTCCCATTTCAAGATGGGGTTGGTTACGGGGTGGGTCTGCAACCATCGCTCGGCGCGTTCGATAAGCTCAAAGATTTTCGCATTTTCCGCCGTCGGCTTCAATTTGGTGCGGCATTTCTTCTGGCGAATCCACCCCTGAGCATTGCGCGAGTCTGAGTATATGGGCAGGTGAGGTTGTCCGTGCTGCTGCAGCCAGGCTAATGCGTGCACAAGAGCCAAAAACTCACCGATGTTGTTGGTACCGCCGGGCCAAGGGCCACCGCGGAAGAGCTCTTCTCCGGTATCGGTGCGCACACCGCGGTATTCCATCAAGCCCGGGTTGCCGCTGCATGCAGCATCCACAGTGAGGCTATCGAGCAGGACGCCCAGCCGCTCAAGTTCAGCGGCCGATTTAGGGCGGCTCGAGCGGGTGTTCTTGTTGACGTAGTTCCAGTAACTGCTCCGATAAGCCGCTTCGGCTTCCTCGCGCGAGTCAAAGCGCTTGTACTTTGCCCCCGGATAGTTCTGGGTCTGCCGTCGGGCTTCCTCCCAAGAGGTGTAAATGCCCGGGTTTATGCCCTCCCAAACGACGTAGAAAGCGCGCGATTTAGCCATGAAGCTCAGATGCCAAGCAGGTTGATGCTGTAATACAGAGAGATGCCTTGCATGGAAATGCGGCCGTTGCAAAAGGCGCGGTCGCGGCAGTGGCGACTGTAGAGCGCATCCAAGTCGGACAGCCCCCAATTCGCCCGCAGCCCGATCGCACTGCCCAAATCTTTCTTCCCTGGCTTGAAGCGGTATTGCAGGCCGGCAATGAGGCCAAAGTCGCTGCTTTTGAAGTCGTTGTTTGCGTCGAACAGGCGATTCTCACCGGCGGGCTTTTCTTCGCCCGAGGCACCGCTGAAAAGCAGGCGTCCGTAGTAAGGCCCAGCCATGACGGAGAAATTGCCTTCGCGCCACAAGTAAACCTCGGGCACCGCTGCTAATATTGCCCAGACCTGGTGATAGCGCACATCGCGCACGTAGCTGATCGTATTCGTGTCGGTAAATGCCGTAAAAGACGCCTTCGAGCGGGCTGATTTGCCAATGAGACCCAGCTCAAAGTTGACAATGAGAAAGCTGCCGGCGCCTTTGAGCCTAAACTGACTGCCCAACTCCCAACCCAACGCTGGGCCTACTTGTGGGTTTCGGGCCACAAAGTCGGGATTGTCCGATGCGGGAAAGTTGCCCGTGGCGCGAATGGTGAATGCGTTTACCCCCCCGCGCAGGCGAAACTCCGTGCTGGGCGGCGTAAACTCGCGCTCATAGACGTAATCTTCCGTAATTGTTCGGCTTCCGCGTTTGCCCTCGATGTATAATTGCAGCTCGCGCCGGCCCAACAGGCGATAGCGGATCTTCTGCGGGTTGTCCTGGTCTAAATTTTCGAACCAATAACCCTCCCGGTCGGCCAGCACCAACTCGTACGGTACGGGTCGGTTGTTGTTTAGGCCGCGCTGCGTCAAGTAATACATAATAGTGTCGCCGCGGCGCTCAATGCGCATGCTCCGGAGCAGCACCGTATCACCGTCTTCAGCCTTGATGCGCACCTCGCGCCCAACGAGCGTGCTGTCGTTCTCCAGTTTCCAGATTTCTAAGCGGTCTCCGCGATCTTGAGCCATAAACCATACGCCGTCCAGAACGCGCAATTCGCGAAAAATCTGACGAGCTTCTTCGATCTGGGCCGCTAAGAGCCAGGGCAACAAAGTGCACAAAACGGTACACGTACATCTCCGAACGAACAACATAGTTAGCATACTTTACACGCAAAAGTATGTTTTGCCTTTTGCACAGCCTCAAGGTATTAAGTGTTCAACGCATCAAAAAGCGCATCCACCTCTTCAAAAGACTTGACCCCGGGGCGCTCTTCGGCACTGCCGCTAACGGCAAAACCCGCTGGCTGCACAGCCTCCAATAGTCCTACCATCATTCTTGCCGGCAAGGGCGCATCTAACAAGAGAGGCACCTGCGCACACAATTGCCGCCAAGCTGCTGCCCGACCGGTATCTTGTGTCGCTGCCCAGGCACCTTCTCTGCTCAATTCCACAACTAAATAGGCGGCATAGGATTGTGCCTGCTCCCACACAAAAGCCACCTCTTCGGGCCGAGAAAGCCCGCTAAGGCGGAGTAGCACCTCTAAACCCGCCAATTCAGACAAGGCCTCCCAATAGCCAACCTCAACGGCATCTAACCCAAAAAATGCCGCTGACTCGCGCACTACCGCAGCCGAGGCTCGTTCAAACTCCCCTACAATGCGCGGCCCTTCCACCCACTCGCGAATGGCTCGCATCGCACTCGGCTCGATAAAATGAGCGCTGCCCTCCTCCAAACAAAAGCCCAGATAATGGACACCTTGTGCAGCAAAATAGCGGGCGTCGGTCAGGTTGGCAATGCGCGAAGCTTTTTTAACGTACATGGCCGATGGTTGTCTTTACAGGCCCAAAAGTAGAAGCCGCGGCATTCTTCAGCGCTTGGTTTTGCTTTCATCCCACAGAAATGGCCGACCTTTGAGCCATTTATTAGGCAACCAAGACTTTGAGCGGCGTCGCGCGGAAAGCAAGCGCCTGTGGCCGCTGCATTCAAAGAAGCACTACCGTGAAGCGTTATTACCCCTGGTGGCTACTCCTCTTAGCCGTAGTCCTGATCGGTTGGAAATTGTACGACAACCAGAGACGTCGCCGCGAAGAGGCCAAACTTTCCCAAATAGAGCGCCCTTTCGTACCCGTGCGCGTGGTTACGGTAGAGCCTGAATGGCTGGCGCCGCAGCTAGAGGTGAGCGGCATTCTCATGCCCTTGCGCGAAATGCCGGTCATTTCCGAAACCGTAGGGCGTGTAGTAGCCGTTTACAAACGCCGAGGCGACCGCGTGGCAGAGGGCGAACTCATCGCCAAAGTAGATGACGAGCTGCTGCGCGTCAAACTCGAGGCCGTCGAAGCTAACATCGCTAAGCTGCGCAAAGATCGCGAGCGCTTGAGTAACCTCATCGAGGGCGAAGTGGCACCTCGCAGCAAAATGGAGGACCTCGAACTCGGCTTGATGGCCGCCGAAGCCGAAAGAAGACTCCTTCAAAAACAAATTGACAACACTCACATACGGGCGCCCATGAGCGGTACACTTACCTTTTGCGCCTTAGAGCGCGGCGGTGTAGTGGGTCAAGGGACGCCTGTGGCTTATATCGCCAACTTAGACCGCCTGCTACTCATGGTCAAGGTCTCTGAGCGCGACGTGCTTCAGATCAGCAAGGGCCAGCGCGCAGATGTCAGGGCAGATGTGCGCCCCGATGTGCCGCTTAGTGGGCGCGTCATCAATGTGTCGCCAAAAGCCGACAGCGCATTTACCTACTTGGTAGAGATCGAGCTGCCCAACTCGGCCGAAGCCCCCTTGTTGGGCGGCATGCACGCTAAGGCCCGCTTTCTCTTCGACCAAAAACGGCAAGCACTCCTCATCCCACGGCGCGCCATTTCCGGCAGCCTTCAAGAAGCGCGTGTATTCGTAGCCGTGTCCGACACTACGGTTGAAGAACGCACCGTCCAACTCGGGCAAGTTTCCGGCGATCGCATTGAGGTGCGCTCTGGGTTAACTGCCGGCGAACGCGTCGTAGTAGCCGGCCAAACGTATCTCTTCGAGGGCGTGCGCATCCGAATAACTCAGTAAAGGCCTCGAGTTTGGTGCTGGTCTAACCCAAGCGCATGCACGATCGGAAGAAAGCGAGGTATTGTAGGCATAGAGGAATACACTGTTGAGAAAGGCCATAAAGCAAACCCCCTCAAAAACTCTAAGAACTTCTGCATTGGTCGTCCCTCTAACACATTTTGCCTCTCCATCATTGGGCCTACTCACTTATGCTGCCTACTCGCGAGGTTGTCCGTTTTTGTTTGGTGTGGGCAACGAGGCATGGCTGCTTTCAAGTCAAAAATTTATCTAAATACCAAAAAATCAAAACGCCCTATCTTTGCCTGCGGTGTTGGGAACGTCCGACATCATCACCGTATTTGGAGAGTTCTGCTAATCATTGATGAAAATTTCGCTGAATTGGCTTCGAGAGTTTCTCGATATAGATAAAAAGCCTGAAGAAATTGCGGATATACTGACCTCGCTGGGATTAGAAGTAGAAGGATGGGCGCTTGTCAGACCTTCACCGGTAGACTTGGATCGCGTCCTCACAGGTGTTGTAGTGGCGTGTTCTCGCATACCCAACAGCGATCATCTTTCGGCGACACACGTAGACGTGGGCGACGGTCAGGTGCGCTCCGTAGTTTGCGGAGCGCCTAACGTAGCGCTTGGGCAGCGCGTGCTGTTGGCGTTGCCTGGCGCGCGCGTCTTGGGCAAAGACGGGCAGCTCTTCCAGATTGCCGAGCGCAAAGTACGCGGAGTGCTCTCGCAAGGCATGATCTGCGCTGAAGATGAACTCGGCATCGGCGACGACCATTCCGGCATCTTAGTGTTGCCCGACGACACACCTCTAGGGTTGACAGCTGACGTATACTTGGGCTTATCCTCCGATGTGGTTTTTGACATCGGACTTACCCCCAACCGCGCCGACGCCACCAGCCATATGGGTGTGGCGAGCGACTTGCTGGCCTGGCTGCGCTATCGCGAAAACCCACGGGCCCAACTCCGCCTACCTTCCGATGCGTTGGCTTGGCCCAGCGGCCTTAAGCCTTATCCCGTCCTTGTGGAAGCCCCTGAAGCCTGTCAGCGCTACATGGCCCTGCTCTTTTGCGGGGTGCGCGTGGGCGAAAGTCCTCAATGGCTCCGCCAGCGCCTCGAAGCCTTGGGGCAGCGACCCATCAACAACATCGTGGACATCACCAACTACGTCCGTCTGGAGCTCGGCCACCCGCTCCACGCCTTCGATGCCGCTCGCATTGGTGGTGATCTTATCCGCGTCATGACGCTGCCCGAGGGTACGCCCTTCACTACTCTTGACGGTGAAAAGCGCCGCCTGTCTGCCGAAGACTTAATGATTTGCGATGCTAACGCCCAACCTCTGTGCATCGCAGGCGTATTCGGCGGCGCTGAAAGCGGCGTTTCAGAAAACACGACCGACGTCCTCCTCGAATGCGCCCGCTTTCATCCCACTTGGATACGGCGCACTATGCTGCGCCACGCCTTGCGCACCGACGCTGCCTGGACGTTCGAAAAAGGCGTGGACCCCAATGGATGCCCCCAAGCTCTCCGACGCGCCGCCGCCCTCATCCTTGAATTGGCCGGCGGACAAATCGCCTCTGACCTAACCGACGTTTATCCCGAACCTCTCCAGCCCGCGCGAGTGCCTATCACCTATCACTACGTACGTATGCTGAGCGGCGCCGACCTGTCGGCCAAAACCGTGGAGGACATCCTCACCGCCTTAAACATCCGCGTAGAGGACAAGACCGATGCCGGCCTCACAGCCATCGTGCCCACCAATAAACCCGACGTAACACGCCCGGCCGATATCGTGGAAGAAATTTTGCGCGTCTACGGGCTAGATAACATCCCTACACCTACCCGCCTATACATCAGCCTGGAAATTGCGCAGCACCCCACGCGTGAAAGCGTGCGCCGTTGCGCCGCTGACTTCTTGGCCGCCAATGGCTTTTTAGAGTGCATGAGCCTATCGTTGACCAATTCGGCCTATTACGTTGGCCCTCAGGCGTTGTTGCCTCTGCCGTCCGAGCAAATTGTGTTTGTCCACAACACAGCCAACCAAGGCCTCGACTGCATGCGGCCTACTCTGCTTTTCAGCGCTTTGGAAAACGCCCAGCGCAACCAAAACCACCAAAACCACGACTTGCGCCTGTTCGAACTGGGTAAAATCTATCGCGCACCGCTCGACGAAGCCGCCGAAAGCGAGCGCCTCAGCCTCCTGCTCTGCGGCGCACACAGCCCAGAAAGCTGGCAGCCGACCTCAAAGACACACGTAGACTTCTATACCCTCAAGGCTTACGTATGCCAACTGCTCGACCGCCTTGGCGTTCGAGGCTTCCAGGAGACTGCCCTTCAGCAAAAGTTGCCCTACCGCTATGCCTTGCGCTACCATCGAGGCTCCCAAACGTTGGTTACTTTTGGTGAAATCGCTCCTGCTCTCCTGCGCGCTTTGGAGGTTAAAGGCCCCGTGTTCTATGCTGAAATGGACTTCGATGCCCTCTACAGGGCCGCAGCTACCCAAAAAGTACACTTCTCCGAACCCAGCAAGTTCCCCGTGGTGCGGCGCGATTTGGCTTTAGTGATCGACCAAAGCATCACCTTCGCCCAGATCCGCCAACTGGCTTTTAAAACAGAAAAACGTCTGCTTCGCGAGGTCAACCTCTTCGACGTGTTCGAAGACGCTCAAAAAATTGGCCCCGGCAAAAAATCTTACGCCGTCAGCTTTGTCTTTGAGAGTGCCGAGCGCACCTTGCAAGGCAAAGAAATAGACGCCGTCATGCAACAACTACAGCAGGCCTTCGAGCAAAAACTTCAGGCCTCTATCCGAAAATAACCTCAAGCCCAATCCAAACCCATCAATTCGTTCACCGATTTAACTCGCATCGCAATGGAAATCGCAATAGGACTTATTATAGGTCTCCTTATCGGAGGTGCTGTGGCATATTTTGCTGTCAGTCAGTCTTTCAAACGCGCCAATCAAAAGGCTATTGAAGAGGGCAACCGCCAGGCCGACCTCCTCATCCAGGAGGCGCGCCTATCGGCCAAGCGCATTATAGACGAAGCTACCCTCGAAGCCGAAAAGCGCATCAGCCGTGCTGAAGCTGAAAACGAGCGCATCAAAAACAAAAAAATTCAAGAAGCGAAAGAGCGCTACGCGCAAATGCGCAGCCAGTTTGAGGCCGAAAAAGCCCAGCATCTGGTCAAACTCAAAGAGTTAGAAGTCGAGGTGGTCGGCAAGCAAAAAGACCTCCAAGTGCAGCAAGAGCAGTTTCAGGCACAAGTTCGAGAAGTAAACGCTCGGAAAGCAGAGCTCGAAAACCGCGAGGCTGAACTTAACCTGCTGCGCGACAATTTAGAAAAGCAGCTCAAAATCGTCCAGAAAAAGCGCGAAGAACTCGATGCAGCGAACGAAGAGCGTATCAAAATGCTCGAAAAAATTGCCCAGCTAACTCAGCAAGAGGCTAAGGAGCAACTGCTCGAAGCCGTTCGCGCCAAAAGCGAAAGCGAGGCCCGCGCCATCGTGCAGGAAGTCATTACCGAAGCGCGCAATACCGCTAACAAGGAAGCCAAAAAAATTGTCATTCAGACCATTCAGCGCACCGCCGCTGAGTTCACCATTGAGAACACCGTATCGGTGTTTAACTTGGAGAACGACGACATGAAGGGCCAGATCATCGGTCGCGAGGGCCGCAACATTCGCGCCCTTGAAGCGGCCACGGGGGTTGAAATCATTGTGGACGACACGCCCGAAGCCATCGTGCTCTCCTCTTTCGACCCTATTCGGCGCGAAATTGCCCGCCTATCGCTCCAGCGCTTAGTGGCCGATGGGCGCATCCACCCGCAGCGCATCGAGGAAGTGGTGGCCAAAGTGTCGCGTCAGATAGAAGAGCAAATCGTCGAAATTGGCGAGCGTACCGTTATTGAGCTGGGTATCCACGGCCTAAACCCCGCCTTGGTGCGCATGGTGGGCCGCATGCGCTTCCGCTCCTCCTACGGTCAAAACCTGCTTAAGCACTCCATTGAAACGGCCAACCTGTGTTCCATCATGGCTGCCGAACTGGGCCTCAACCCCAAGCAAGTCAAAATGGCCAAGCGCGCCGGCTTGTTGCACGACATCGGAAAAGTAGCCGAGGAAGAGACCGAACTATCGCACGCCATTTTAGGCATGAAAATGTGCGAGCAGTACGGCGAGCATCCTGTCGTCATCAATGCTGTGGGCGCTCACCACGACGAGATCGAAATGGACAACATCATTTCGCCCATCGTTCAGGCCTGCGATGCTATCTCCGGCGCTCGCCCTGGCGCACGCCGCGAAATTCTGGAAAACTACCTCAAGCGCATCGGTGAATTGGAAGAGCTGGCCATGAGCTACGAAGGCGTCTCCAAGGCCTTTGCCATGCAGGCGGGTCGCGAACTGCGCGTCATTGTCGAGGCTGAAAAGGTAACCGACCAATACGCCGACGACCTGTCGTTCCTCATCTCTAAGCGCATTGAAGAGGAAATGCAGTATCCGGGCCAAATCCGCGTAACCGTCATCCGCGAAAAGCGCTCGGTAGCCTACGCGCGATAGCCGCCATCGGAAAAGCGAAAAGTGCTCAAGCCGCCATTCGCGTAACGCGCGCCAATGGCGGCTCTCTTTTTGTACGCGCATCTTGCTCACCGACAAAAAACCAGCGCCAAGCCACTGCTGCGAGCGAAAATCGAACGTCGGCCCTTACGCCAGCTACTCCTCACCGCCTCCGATACCCCCGCCATCCGTAATACAAAATATAGATGTATGCTGGTAACAACACCACCTGTAGGGCAATGCGCGGCCCCACTTCGGGAAGGTCGGACAGCAACCCATACAGCTGGGGCAGAAGAGCGCCGCCCACAATGCCCATGATGAGTAGGGCCGAACCCACCTGAGTTAAACGACCTAATCCGTGGATGGCCAACGGGAAAATAGCGGGCCACATCACCGCGTTAGCCAGCCCCAGCAGCGCTACGCACGTCAGCGCAAAGACACCCGTAGTGAAATAGGCGCCCACCGAGAGTGCAATGCCCAAAAGCGCCGAATAGCGCAGGAAGTTCTCCTGCGACACGTAGCGAGGAATGAGCAGAATGCTCAGCAGGTAGCCGATGAGCATGCCCGTAAGTGTCAGTGAAGTGAAGTATTTCGTCTGGTCCAGCTCGAAGCCTAAAAAACGCCCGTAGAGCACAATGCCATCACCGGCCATTACCTCCGCCCCCACGTAAAAAAAAATGGCCAACACGCCCAACCACAAATGCGGGAACTGCCAAATGCTGCGGCCATCCAAGGGCCTGGAGGCGTCCGAAACCTCGTGAGCTGGGTTAATTTCCGGCAACGGCGAGCGCCGGATAAACAGCGCCAACAAAGCCAGTACTGCTGCCATAACCACATACGGCGGAATGGCGCGCGCCGCCAAAGCATCGAGCAACTCAGCCTTCTGAGTGGCATCTGCCGCAGCATTTATCTGAGCTTCTATCTCTTTAGCGCCGCGCAACACAATGCTGCTCAGAAGGATAGGGCTGAGAATGCCGGCTACTTTGTTGCAAATGCCCATAATACTGATGCGCTGCGCAGCGCTTTCCAACGGCCCAATGATGCTCACGTACGGGTTAACTGCTGTCTGCAAAATAGACAATCCCATGCCTTGCACAAACAGACCCGTCAGGAAAAGACCGTAAACGCGCATTTGAGCAGCCGGAATGAAAACCAAACAACCCATAGCCATGACAAGCAGCCCCAGTGCCATGCCGTCCTTAAACCCCGTGCGGCCTAAAATGGCCGAAGAAGGTAAGGCTAAGAAAAAGTAGCTGAGGTAAAAGGCCGACGTTACTAACAGCGCTTGCCATTCGCGCTGCAGATCGCAAGCCAACTTCAGAAATGGAATGAGCGAGCCATTGAGCCAGGTAACAAAACCAAAGATGAAAAAGAGCAACCCCAGCAGCATCATCTGACGCCAGTAGTCACTTATCGGACGAGTAGCGATGTTTTGCATAGATACAGGCAGCAGTCTAGGTGCATAGGCTAAACCGTTTTCACGACTTTTGCGCTCGGGCAAAGGTAGGCGCAGCCAAAGGCTAAAATGAAAAATAAAAAAAATAGAAACGTCAAAAAATGTGCGTATTTGCGCAACTTCTGTATTCTGCACCTTGTGCTGTCCTTCCTCCCTAGAAAAGCCACAACCAACTGCCCAAGCCACCTACCAACTTCTTGTTCATTTTTCACTTTTCATTTTTCATTTTTCCTTTTCCATGCACCCCACCCTTGTCATTCTGGCTGCTGGCATAGGCTCGCGTTACGGCGGCCTCAAACAAGTGGACGGCGTCGGCCCGAGAGGCGAAGCTATTCTCGAATTTTCCCTTTACGATGCTCGGCAGGCGGGTTTTGCCAGGGCCGTCATCGTTTTGCGCAAAGCCATTGAAGAAGAATTTCGCCAGCGCATTGGCGCTCGGGTCGAGCGGTTGATGCCGGTGGAGTACGCCTTTCAAGAAATGGATACGGCCTTGGATTGGCTGCCCGAAATACCGCGACGCGAAAAGCCTTGGGGGACAGGGCACGCCATTTTGGCAGCTCGTCCTTGCGTGCACGAGCCTTTCGCTACCATCAACGCCGACGACTTTTATGGCGCAGCCGCTTTCCAAGTCATGGCCCGCTTTCTGCGAGATGAATGTGCGCCCGACCAGTATGGCATGGTTGCCTATCGCCTCGGCAACACCCTATCGGAAAACGGCGCCGTCTCTCGCGGCTTGTGCTCGGTAAGCCCAGCAGGCTATTTAACGGATGTAGTGGAGCACACCAATATCGAACACTTGAATGGGGGCATTGGATTTGTTGATGACGACGGGCGGCCTCATTTTTTGGCGGCTGAAACGCCCGTCTCCATGAATTTCTGGGGCTTTCATCCCAGTCTTTTCGAGCACTTGGACGCCCAATTTCGCGCCTTTGTGCAACAAAACCGAGACAACCCGGGGGCCGAATTTTATATTCCCAGTGTAGTGAGTCAGTTGGTACGCCAGGCGCGTGTGCGCGTGCGTGTGGAGACTTGTGAAAGTCCGTGGTACGGGGTTACTTATCCGGCCGATAAGGCTACGGTGCAGGCGGCGCTAGCGGCGCTGTATCCGGAGGGCTTAAAGGAGTGAGGCTGCGCGGCAAGAGGCACGCCTCAAGGTCTCGGGTGTCCCTTGTTGCCTCCCTCGGGAACGACTATTCGTTGCCGGGTGAGCACTCTACCTGCAGCCTTTTTTCGGTTCGATGCGCCTCGCTGTCTTGCAGCGGGATTGGTTTCCTAAGGGAGCTCTTCTGGTACAGCCATCAGTTCTGCCCGAGAGCCGTTGCGCAGCACCTCGAGGCGCAGCCGCTGGCCTATGGTGTCAGCGGTCAGCATTTTGTGGAGGGCGTCTATGGAGTCAATGGGCTGTTCATGGGCGCGCACGAGCACGTCGCCAGGCTTTAAGCCAGCGCGAGCGGCTGGGCTGTTGGGTTCGGTGCTCTGCACCAGCACTCCACTGGCTGCGGGCAGATGAAGCTGCGCGACTAGGTGATGAGGCAGCGGCACATTTTGCGCTCCGATACCCAGGTAGCCGCGTCGGATGCGCCCTTCGAGCACCAACTTGCCCACAATGTACTGGGCTAAGTCGGAAGCCACGGCAAAACACAGGCCCTGAGCGGGCAAAATAACGGCCGTGTTGACCCCGATGACCTGCCCTTGGGAATTTACCAGCGGGCCACCGCTATTGCCCGGATTGAGGGCAGCGTCGGTCTGGATGACGTCATCTATCAGGCGGCCCGTCTGCGTGCGCAGCGTTCGGCCCAAAGCGCTGACCACACCTGCCGTCACGGAGTGCTGAAAGCCAAAGGGATTGCCCACGGCGATGGCAATTTGGCCCACCCGCAAGCGGCGGCTTTCGCCAAAAACAACTGTGCTGAGCCAGCCGGTGTTTTCCAAGCGCACGACAGCGAGGTCGGTCGCTGGGTCGTCGCCCACCAGACGAGCCTCGAACGTGCGGCCATTGGGCAGAGTGCCCTCAATGCCCTCAGCACCACTGACGACGTGGCTGTTGGTAACCACCAGCCCATCCGTGCTGATGATAAAGCCGCTGCCGCTGCCCAAACTGTTGCGGCCGCTCTTTTTTCTTGTTTTTAAATGCACGACTGCTGGGCTAACCCGCTCTACTACCGCTACAACGGTGCGCGAATAGGCATCGAGCAGGGTGTCGTCTTGAGGGGCAGTACCTGAGCCGCTGGGCAACGGAGAAGCCGAGGCGTTTTCAGCCAAATCATAGGCGGAGTACATCATGCGTGCTCTCCGGCGAGGATGTGTGCGCCGGAACACCACCTGGCATGAAAAGTATGCCAGGGTAAAAGGCCTGCCATTTTGGCGGTTGTTCAAGGTGTTTGCCTTATTCAAAGGTGCCCTCGCAAATAGTCTTTTCCGAATCCGCGCGTACATTTGGGCGCCATCCGATGGTGTGTATTCTGTTCAAAAAAATCTTTTGCATGAAGGCATTATCCCCTTCCTGGGTCAATCGCTTTTTGACCGTTGTTGAGCGCGTGGGCAACGCCCTGCCGCATCCGGCCACCCTCTTTGCGGCTTTTGCCGTTTTTGTCGTTTTGCTCAGTGGGCTTTTGAGTGGACTGGATTTGAGCGTTATTCATCCGGGTACGCACCAAGAGGTGCGGGTCGTCAACCTGCTGTCGGTGGCAGGGCTACACCGCATCCTAACGGACATGGTGAAAAATTTCACGGGTTTTGCTCCTTTGGGTACGGTGCTGGTGTCTTTGTTAGGCATTGGCATTGCAGAAGGCAGCGGTCTGATAGGTACGGCTCTGCGCTTAGTGGTGCTCAAGTCGCCGGCGCGGCTGCTGACGTTTGTGGTGGTGTTTGCAGGCGTTATGTCGAACACGGCCAGTGAAGTGGGCTACGTATTGTTGGTGCCGCTATCGGCCATCATTTTTTTGGCGGCGGGTCGGCATCCGCTGGCAGGCATTGCGGCGGCCTTTGCCGGCGTGTCGGGCGGCTACAGCGCCAACCTGTTGCTGGGCACGATTGACCCGCTACTGGCGGGCCTATCGGAGGAGGCTGCGCGCATTGTACAGCCCAGCTATAGCGTCAACCCCGCTTGCAATTACTACTTCATGGCTGCTTCTACACCGCTCATTGCGCTGTTGGGTACGTGGGTAACCGAGCGCATCGTAGAGCCTCGGCTGGGGCGCTATACCGGCGATGAAAAACCCGAGGCGGTGCAGCCTTTGAGCGCGGCCGAGCGCCGAGGGCTGCGCTTTGCCTTGGCAGCAGCCGTGCTGTTCACCGCCTTCATTCTGGGTGGCCTATTGCCGGCCAACGGCTATTTGCGCGACCCCAAGACCGGCGATATCCTGCACTCGCCCTTCATGTCGGGTATTGTAGCCCTGTTGTTTGTGGCCGCAGCCATCACGGGCATTGCCTACGGTTGGGGGGCGCGCACCATCCGCAACGACGCCGATGTGATGAGGGGCATGGCCAAAAGCATGGAAACGCTGGGCGCTTACATCGTGTTGGTGTTTTTTGCCGCCCAGTTCGTAGCCTATTTCAACTGGACGAACATCGGTCTGGTCTTAGCCGTCAAAGGTGCTGAGGCGCTAAAAGCCTCCGGGTTAGGGGCCATACCTCTAACGATCGCTTTTGTAATCGTAACGGCTGCGGTCAACTTAGTGATGGGCAGCGCCTCAGCCAAATGGGCCATCATGGCGCCGGTATTCATCCCTATGTTCATGTTGCTGGGCTATTCGCCTGAATTTACGCAGGTGGCCTATCGCGTGGGCGACAGCATTACAAACATTATATCGCCCATGATGTCATACTTCGCCCTCATTGTAGCGCTCCTTCAGCGATACGACCCGCGTGCCGGCATCGGCACCTTGGTGGCCACTATGCTGCCTTACACGGTAGTATTCGGCATCGGCTGGCTGCTTTTACTCATCTTCTGGCTGGTATTCGACCTTCCGCTGGGCTTCGGAGCGGGCATTCATCTGTAGGTGGGTACGTGAGCGCCTTTTGCCGTGCGCTGAGCAATGCACTCGTGGCAGAAACGGCAGAGCAAAAAGCAGCCTTACCAAGGCAAACGGCCATCTTTGCGCAAGGTTAGCTTTGCCCAAAAAGGCCTTTGCAACACCTGTCCCTTTCTATGAAAAAACTCTTCCTCCTCGACGGTCATGCGCTGATTTATCGCGCGCATTATGCTTTTATCTCCAGGCCTTTGTTCAACTCTAAGGGCTGGAATGTCTCGGCCATTCACGGTTTCGTGCGCATGTTGTGGGACATGTTTCTGCGCGAAAAACCTACGCACTTAGCCGTAGTGTTTGACCCTCCCGGCGGCACCTTCCGACACGAGCAGTACGAACCCTATAAGGCCAACCGAGAGGAACAACCCGAAGACATCTCGCTGGCTATCCCGTGGGTGGAAAAAATTGTCCGCGCCATGAACCTTCCGGTTGTCGTCGTGCCTAACTACGAAGCCGACGATGTCATGGGCACCTTGGCGCGTCAGGCTGCTGGGCAGGGCTACGAGGTTTATTTGGTTACCTCCGACAAGGATATGGGGCAGTTGGTAAGTGACCGGATTTTTCTGTATAAACCTGGGCGCCAGGGCAATGACATCGAAATCTGGGGGCCTACCGAAGTATGTGAGCGCTGGGGAATTCAGCGCGTCGAGCAAGTCGTCGACATGCTGGGCCTCATGGGCGATGCCGTGGACAACATCCCTGGCTTGCCCGGCGTAGGCGAAAAAACTGCTGCCCGACTGCTGGCCGAATACGGCACGGTGGAAGGGGTGTTGCAGAATGCCGCTCATCTCAAGGGTAAAGTGCGCGAAATCGTCGAAAAACACGGTGAACAGGCCCTGCTTTCCAAATGGCTAGCCACCATTGACACTCGCGCTCCCGTAACTTTTGACGAACAGGCCTTTGAAGTGGAGCCTTTCGACCGCGAAGCCTTATTAGAGATTTTTAAAGAGCTGGAATTCCGCAGCTTAGCCAACGATATCCTCAAGCATCCGCTCGCTGGCGCTCCAGCGCCTCTACCCGCCTCATCGAACGCCGGTATGCCAACTAAACAAGGCTCCCTCTTCGCCGAAGATTCACCTGCCGTTCCGGAAATTCGCCATGCCTCTAAAAACATCCATAACACACCGCATCAATACCATTTAGCCGATACGCCCGAGCGCCAGGCCGAACTGCTCCAATGGCTCTTGAAGCGAACATCGGTCGCCTACGACTCAGAGACCACCTCCATCGAACCTACACAAGCCGATTTGGTGGGCTTCTCTTTCGCTTTCAAACCGCACGAGGCTTGGTATGTGCCCATCCCCGCCGACCGCGCTCAAGCGCAGGCCATCGTCGAGGTGTTCCGACCCTTTTTCGAAAACGAGCAAATCGAAAAGGTCGGGCAAAACCTCAAGTTCGACGCTATCGTGCTTAAAAACTACGGTGTCGAGCTGAGCGGTCCTTTCTGGGATACTATGATCGCTCACTACCTGCTCGAACCCGAATTGCGGCACAATCTCAACTATTTGGCTGAGACTTACTTAGACTACAGCCCAGTGAAAATCGAGGAGCTGATCGGCAAGAAAGGAGCTGCCCAGGGCAATATGCGCGACGTGCCGCTGGAGCAAATTAAGGAATACGCTGCTGAAGACGCCGACTTAGCCCTGCAATTGAAGAAGCATTTGGAGCCACAATTAGAGGCGGGAGGCTCCAACCTCATGCGTTTATTCGAGTTGGTGGAGTGCCCGCTCATCAAGGTGCTGGCCGATGTGGAGTTCGCTGGCGTGCGCATCGATGCCGACTTTTTGCGGGAGTACTCTAAGCAGCTGGCGGCCGACCTTCAGGCCTTGGAGCAGAAAATTCTGCAAAAGGCAGGCTACACCTTCAACGTCTCCAGCCCCAAACAGGTGGGCGAAGTGCTCTTCGAGCGCTTAAAAATTCCTTACCCAGGTAAGAAAATGAAAAGCGGCCAGTACTCGACCGACGAAGAAGTGCTCTCCTCTCTGGCGGCCGAGTACCCCATCTGCGCCGACATCTTGCAGCACCGCGCGTTGCAGAAGCTGCGGAGTACCTACGTAGAGGCCCTACCGGCCCTGATTAACCCGCGCACCGGTCGCGTGCATTCGTCGTTCAACCAAGCGCTGGCGGCTACCGGTCGGCTTAGTAGTCAAAATCCAAACTTGCAAAACATCCCCATCCGAACCCCCGAAGGTCGGCGCGTGCGCGAGGCTTTCATCCCGCGCGATGACGATCACCTCATCCTCTCGGCCGACTACTCGCAAATCGAGCTGCGTCTTATTGCCCACATCAGTAACGAAGAAGCCATGATCGAAGCGTTCCAGAAAAACCAGGACATCCACCAGAGCACCGCCGCACGTGTCTTTGGCGTACCCCTCGACCAGGTGACTCCTGAGCAGCGCCGCGCGGCAAAAACCGTCAACTTCAGCATCATCTACGGTGCCGGAGCCGCGAACCTGAGCAACCAGCTGGGCATTAAGCGCACGGAGGCAAAAGAACTCATTGACAACTACTTCGCTCAGTATCCGGGCCTAAAACGCTACATGGAAACCATCGTGGATTTCGCGCGTACCAATGGCTACGTCGAAACTCTCCTTGGCCGTCGACGCTACTTGCGCGACATCCACAGCCGAAACGGCATGAGCCGGAGTATGGCCGAGCGCATGGCCATCAATACGCCCATCCAGGGCACCGCCGCCGACCTCATCAAAGTGGCTATGGTGAACATCTGGAAGGCCCTGCGCGCGGCCCATATGCGCTCCCAGCTCATCTTGCAGGTGCACGATGAACTGGTCTTTGATGCCCGCAAGGACGAACTGGACGCTCTCCAGGCGCTGGTTCGCGATAAAATGACTTCGGCCCTGCCCGACTTGCGCGTACCCGTTGTGGTGGAAATAGGCGTAGGCAAAAATTGGTTAGAGGCGCACTAAATCAAAAAGCCGCGTGCCTCTTGTGGCACGCGGCTTTCGCGGTCAGGCCCGCAATGTCTTCTTTACGCCGTCCATGACGACGCTGTTCATCTATCCTTTTACCGCTTAATCAGCAGAGTAACCTGCCAACGAGCACTATCCTTCGTGCGCACGCGCACCCAATATGCGCCACAAGGCAGATCGTACACCGGAATTGCTTCTAATTCATACGTTTGAAAATCACGTATTAGGGCGCCGCTTTGGCTCACAACCTGCACCTGTAACCATTCGCCTTCGCCTGTCGTACGAACGTACACCCAATCTGTGGCCGGGTTAGGGTATGCGCTAAGAGAAACCCTTTGCGCCGAGGAGAAAACCGCCTTCTCTGCAGAAGTCGTCGCCAGCGGAGCAAAAAGCCATTCATGCGCCGTCGAATAGCGCTTCTGCCAAAACAACACCGTAGCCCGTCCTTCAGCAGGGACATCCAGCACCATTTCCTGATCGCTAAAGCCCACTTCACGCAGGCGATTGACTATGTTCTGAGTACTTTGCAATACGTAAAAAGGCTCTTGACCACCCACAAGGAAATACATTCGCAACGGATTGCGCTTGCCTTTGCCTAAAATGTGGCTTTGCAGCGCTACTTCGCTAAACCAAAACGACGGAGAAAAAACCAACACCTTGGAAAATACATGCTGATATTCCGTTGCGCCGTACAGGGAGATCAGTGCTCCAAAGCCGCTTCCTCCGATGCCTGTATTTTCCCGATCGGGATTTGTGCGAAAATGTTGGTCAATAAACGGCTTCAAGGTGTTGACCATAAAGCTCATGTAAGAAGCACCCTGACCGCCAACACCATAGGCAGAGTTAAGCCACGGAGAATACTCATTCATGGAGTTGATGCCGCCGCTCTCAATACCAACAACTATACAGCCGTAGTTGCCCTCATTCGCCAGCTTGTCCAGCGACTCGTCTATTTCCCATTCTTCGTTTTGAGTCGTCGTTTTCTGAAAGAGCGCCTGCCCATCTTGCATATACATAACTGGATAGCGCTTATTCCCAGCAGCGTAATAATTGGGCGGCAAGTAGATGTAAATGCGGCGCGTGCGATTGAGCTGCGGGATAAAAAGCGAATCGTCTACCACCGCTACCGTACCTTTCTTGTTGCAATTGAACGCCGTCTGATTGCTGTTGCGCCAGCTGAGGATGTTCACCGTCAGCGTTTGCGATTGGCCGTTGTAGTGGGCAACATGGACGGCTTGGTATTCACCTGTGCTGTTGCCTTCCGCCACTCCCCAGTGGCCGCGTGTAAACGTAAAATGTAGGGGGCCTACTGAGGGCTGAATCTTGATTTGGAGTTTACCGTATATGTTTCGCTCCAGCTTCATCGCCGGTTCAGCCGCCAACCATCCGTTGAACGACCCGGAAATGTAGATAGGTTCGCCCATGGGCGTATTAGCCGGCAGCGAGTTCACCACAATAGTGAGCTCCGCTTTTAGCCACAGAGGCATTAGGGCAAAAACCCCAAGAAACGTGTAAGTGATGCGGTAGAGCTGGTTCATAGCGCCAAATTCTCGTTTTCTCAAGTGTGAAAATTGGCGGGAGGCACATGCCGATTAAATTTTTTTTCATCGGAAAGGGGCGCTTGAATAAAATTGGCTCGGTTATTGGTAAGGATAGTACGTAATGATTTTCACTCATCTTAGGTAGCTCAGCATTCACGCCTCCTTGTCCACAATCTTCCTCAGCTACCGCTCTTGCCTGTTAAAAGAGGCCGTTTCCACAACTGAGATTGGTTCATACTCCCCGGACCTTTTAGGCAAAAAGGTCCCCTAATCTCGCGCACTGCTAACCAATAAATGCGGGGGTCGGTTAAAGGCGGGATGAGAATAAACCGGCAGTAAAAAAATAAGCAGGGGGTTTCAAAATCCGTCTTGGAGAGAGGATAGGACGCCTACATTCGGAAGGGGAGAAAAGAGAGTTAAATGCGTCTGTATGAATTGCAAGGCTAAAGTCGCGCAAATTTCTGAGCCTACATCGGCATTCGACCAATACGACAAAAAAGAGACTAAATGACGAGGTCAGATGTCTGAACTAAGATCCAACCCATGGACTACCAGAGAGATGTGTCAAGTATATGACAACCCCTGGATCCGAGTAACGCACCGAAACGTCATCACCCCAGCAGGTAGTGCTGGTATTTATGGGGTAGTGCACTTCAAGCATGTAGCCGTTGGCGTTGTGCCCATAGACGATGAGGGCTACACGTGGTTGGTCGGTCAGTATCGCTACACTCTTGATCAGTACAGCTGGGAGATACCCGAGGGGGGCGGCTCTCTTTACGAGTCAGCTTTGGTCGCTGCTCAGCGAGAGCTCATGGAAGAAACCGGGCTGCGGGCGAAGCAATGGACCCAACTGCTCGAGTTGCACCTCTCCAACAGCGTTACCGACGAACGGGGCATCGCCTTTTTGGCCCAAGAATTGGAGATAGGACAAGCGCATCCGGAAGAGACCGAGCAACTCCAAGTGCGCCGCTTGCCTTTCGATGAAGCCGTGCAGATGGCGCTCGACGGTCGGATTACCGATGCCCTCTCCGTGGTCGCTTTGCTGGCCGCTAACGAGTGGAGAAGAAGCGGAAAACTAAAGTTTTAGCTATTTCTAAACGGAAAAATACAACAGACTGATTATCAAGGCCTGTCTTGTTAATGTTTATTGAAAGCAGAATAAAACTAAAAATCAGGGCGTTCATTCGGCATTACATTTGCTGCTCCTTTTAATCAGGTCGTGGTTGCAAAAGGTAATATGGCCTTAGTTTCAAATCAAAATCCGCGCTGACCTCGCGCGTCCATCGCCGCCACAGCCCAAAATCGGTTCTTTGCCATGCTACGAAAAATCTTTTTCCTTGTTTTAGCGCTCTCCGCGCCCGTATTATTGATGTTGGATTGGGGAAGTAAGTCTGTTTCGCCCACCTCTGCCGCTAAAGCCAACATAGTTGCCCCCGAAGGTTTCAGCTCCGAAGCGCTAGCGCGCATCACTTTGATGGCTCCGCCCGCCCGCGTTAAGCCCTTGATCCTTCGCCGTCAGGTCAACCCACAAGTGCTTCACCATACAGCGCCCGACACGCTGCCTTACTTGCCCTACGATGGCGACATGCTCCAGGCGCTTTACGAACAAGCCAACTACTTGAAGCGTCCGGACGTGCAGGATTACCCGGTACGAGGCATCAGCAAAGCGGAAATGGCGCGTGTATTAGAGCTGCTTCAAGCCTGCCAGGTGCTTCAACCTGAGGCTTTAGTCGATCGCTTCGACTTCTATGCAGTGAAAACAGACCTCAAAGACGACCGAGTGCGTGTTACAGGCTATTACACGCCGATCATTCCTGCTAGCCGCGTGCGTACACCGGAGTTTTCAGTTCCTCTCTTACGCCGTCCTGAAGATCACGTGCCCTCGCCGGCCGCTATTGAAGCAGGAGCCCTTGAGGGCAAGGGTTTGGAGCTGGCCTGGATCCGCAGCAAACGCGAGTTGGCGGATGCTCAGCTACAAGGCTCTTGCTGGGTGGAATACGCAGACGGTAAGCGCGAGCACTTCGGCTTTCACAGCTCCGTCAAAGGGCGCGGTGGTAAGTACGTTTTCTTCAAAAAAATGGGCAGCCCCGAAGTGGTAGGTGCTGGCTTTTTCCCGCTTACGGCAGGGTATTCGGTGGCGGTTGACCCCCGATACATTCCTTTGGGCGCTACCTTACTGGCCGAACTGCCCGATGTGGACGAGAAAGGACAACTAAAAGGCTATACTTATCGCATCCTTTTTGCCCAAGACCGCGGCGGCGCCATCTTGACCACCAAGCGCTTAGATCTCTACAGCGGTATCGGCAAGAAAGGTCTCCAAGAGGCCCGCAAGATCAACGGCTACGGCCGCCTGTGGCTTTTGCTGCCTAAGCAATAATTCGCCCTACCAGAACACACCCACACTACTCTTGCCATGCTTCCTCAACACAGGGAGCATGGCAAGGTACTTTTGTAGGCGCAGCGTCCTTCAGAAGAAATCTATCTTTGCTCTAAAATTGTATTTTATGGAAATGACCGCTATTGCCGCTTCTGCTTCGGCTCGTTTCATGGCGCTGGAAGACCGCTACAACGCCCACAACTACCATCCGATACCCGTCGTACTCGAACGCGGGCAGGGGGTTTATGTGTGGGACGTGGACGGCAAGCAATATTTTGACTTCTTATCGGCATATAGCGCTGTCAATCAAGGGCATTGTCATCCGCGCATCGTGCGGGCGCTCATCGAGCAAGCCCAAACCATGACCCTCACCTCGCGTGCCTTTTACAACAATCGGCTTGGACCCTATGCCGAATTTATTACGCACTTCTTCGGTTACGACCGCGTACTTCCAATGAATACGGGGGTGGAGGCCGGGGAAACAGCGGTTAAGTTGGCCCGCCACTGGGCCTATCGCGTAAAGGGCGTACCGGAAAACCAGGCTAAGATGGTCTTCGTCCAGGGCAATTTTTGGGGGCGCACGTTGGCGGCTATCTCCTCGTCTACCGATCCGTCGTCGTATCGCGACTTTGGGCCGTTCATGCCGGGTTACGTCATCATTCCTTACAACGATTTGACGGCCTTAGAGCAGGCCCTCCAAGATCCTACCGTTGCTGGCTTCATGTTTGAACCCATCCAGGGTGAGGCAGGTGTGGTAGTTCCTGACGACCACTACATCCCTGGCGTGCGCGAGCTGTGCACTCGATATAACGTTCTCATGATTGCCGACGAAGTGCAGACTGGCTTAGGGCGCACAGGTCGTATGCTTTGCTGCGACCACTTCGGCGTCAAGCCCGATATCTTGGTGTTGGGTAAGGCGCTCTCAGGCGGCGTCATGCCCGTCAGCGCGGTGCTGTCTTCCGACGAAATCATGCTCACCATCAAGCCCGGCGAGCACGGTTCTACTTTTGGCGGCAACCCGTTGGCCTGCGCCGTGGCCACGGAAGCCCTTCAGGTCTTGCGCGAGGAGAACCTGCCCGAAAATGCCGACCGGCAGGGCCGTGTTTTTCGCCAGCGCATGGCTGCCTTAGTGGAACAGCGCCCCGACTTGCTCCGGCTCGTGCGCGGGAAAGGCCTGCTCAATGCCGTAGTCGTCAACGACACGGAAGATAGCCAGACCGCCTGGAACCTCTGCTTAGCCTTGGCCCACAATGGCCTCTTAGCTAAGCCCACCCATGGCAACATCATCCGCTTTGCCCCCCCATTGGTCATTACCGATGAGCAGATGGACCTTTGCTGCTCTATTATCGAAGAAACCGTGCGGGCATTTCGGCATTAGGAGGAAAGGCTTTCGCCTATACCAAGACCATTCCTCCGCAGGATCTATCCGGTTGCACTTTGCCGGCAACAGCACTTCTTTAAGTCAGTCCTCTTCCCCGCTACGATGAACAGCAGCGGCCTATCCAGAAGAGCGTCAGTTTTATTTCTTAGCAAAAACCTGCACTGGCCCGTTGTTGTTGGCCACGACGACCCATTTGCGCCCACTGCCGCCGCGCAACAGCGCTAAGTCCCGCGCTTCTTGATGGGCAAAAAAGCCGGATTGCACAGGGCCTTTCCACGCGAAGTTTCCCTTGCCGTCGCCCAGCAATAGTGCTCCGGTGCCGGCATCACAGCGGTTAGTTTCGTATTCGAAGCCATATTTATTGCCAGCGAGCAAAAGATCAACTTTGCCATCACCGTTAAAATCGTCTATGGCAATGCCTTGAACCGGCGACACCTGAGCTTGCAGCGGTAATCGCCTTTGTATAAAGCGGTCCCCCTGGTTTTCCCACCAACAGGTCTCCAGCGTATAACAGTAGAGATTGAGCGCTTCGTCTAAGTTAGGCCAAAGCGCATCCATCGTAGCCTTGCCGTAATCTTTAGCGTAAAGAAATTTCTTTTTCAAGACGGGGCAGTGTTTGGTAACCACGTCTTTTTGGAGCAAGGGGTAGAGTTTTCCATCTTCGTAATAAGCCACGAAGGGGTCAAGGGTGCCGTTGTCGTCGAAGTCTTTAGCAAAGCAGCGCAGCGGTCCATCGGCGCTAGCGGTTAAGCGCGTGTTGAGGCCGAGGTTACCAGTTACCAGGTCTAAATCGCCGTCGCCATCTATGTCAGCCACAGCGAGGCGGTACCACAAGCCGTGGCTTTTGTCTAAGCCGTATTGGGCTGTAACGTTCATGAGCTTTCCGCTTCGCCATTTGAAGATGCTGATGGGCATCCACTCGCCCACCACGACGAGTTCCAGTTCTGGGTCTGCATCCACATTGACCCAGGCCAGGTCGGTGATCATGCCGCAGCGTTCAAAGTCGGGCGCAACTTGGGCCGTCACATCGGCAAAGTGCGTGCGTTCGTTGCGCCACACCATGCTGCGCGGCGTCAGCGGCCATTTGGCCGGCTCTACCCGCCCGCCGATAAACAGGTCAATATCGCCATCGCGGTCGTAGTCATGGGCTGCTACGCGCAAACCAGCATTAGGGCTAAGAGGCACGGCGCCGCGAGCGTGGACGAACGTGCCTTTGCCATCGGTGTTGATGTACAGCCTATTCTGAAAGGCTTGCGGAGACGTGGCTTCTGCTCCACCACTGACGACAAACAGGTCTAAGTCGCCGTCCATGTCGGCATCAAAGAACACGGCGCCGTGGTCTTCGTAGATTTTGTCTTGCTCCCACGTAGCAGTTGAGATTGCTCGGAACGTTCCGTTGGGCTGTTGGGCATACAGCGCTGCGGGCTGGTCGAAAGCATTGCCGATGAAGAAGTCGTCTAAGCCGTCTCTGTTCACATCGCCTACGGCCACCAGCGGTCCGAGTTCTGTAACCTTCCAAATATTGAGCGGCCAAGCCTCGAAGTCGTTGTAGTCGTTTTCCGCATGGATAAAGCGCACTCCCGCATTTTGAGCTGCTGGGGCAAAGAGGGTCGAACCGCTCCACTCTGGACTGAGATGCTTTACGTAACCGCTAGCATCGCTTTGCTTGAGCGTCAGGCGCTGGTTGGCTTGTAGGTTGGTCAGCGTTTGCGTCTTGCCGTCGGGCCAACGTACCGTTAAGCGGTCTATTTTGGAGGTGTTGCCCAGCCCGAAGTGAAGAAGGTGTTCTACCGATGAGAAGATGCCGCGCGTGGGAAAGTTTTCGGCGTATTGTACCTGTCCGTTGCCGTACTCAAGGAGGAGGGAAGCGCCGACGCCCTGGGTATTGGGAGCATCGCCTTGGAGTTTGACTTGCAAGTAATTGCTGTTAGGTTGTTTTCTGGCTAAGTTCTCATATACAAAAGCTGGCTGTTCTAAGTTATTGACGATTAAGTCTAAGTCGCCATCGTTGTCTAAATCAGCCCAGACGGCACCGCACGACCAAGAGGCGGGCACGGTCATCCACTCGCCGCCTCGGTCAGCAAACGTCCAATCGCCGCGGTTTTGGAAACAGAAGTTGCACACCTTGTAAGAGGGCAGCAAGTTCATGAATGCCTCAAAGTCAGGGAATACTTCGCGCAGTGGGCGTCCAGCTGTGGCTTTGGCAATTTCCGGCATTCGGAAGTCGCGAAAGTCGCGGTCCGTAACTTCCCGACGGTAACCATTGGTGATGTACAAGTCGCGCCAGCCGTCGTTGTCCATGTCGAAGAGCAGGGTGCTCCACGACCAGTCGGTTTGAAACACGCCGGCTAGGCAACCGATGTCACTAAAGGTGCCGTTGCCGTTGTTGCGCTGGAGGGTATTGCGCACCACGGGTTCGAAGTAGCCGTTTTGAATCATGATGGTATAGCTACTTTGACTCCCGGTGCCCAGTAAGGTTTTCCGACGAAAATTTTTGGCCGCCAACATATCGGCACTTACCAAGTCTACCCATCCGTCGTTGTCAAAGTCGGCCAGGTCGGTTCCCATCGTGTGCTGACTGCTGTGCTGGAAGTAGGTGCGGATTTGGTCGGTGAATGTCCCGTCGCCGTTGTTGAGGTACAGCTGGTCGGGCTGCACGAAGTCGTTGCCGACGTATACATCTACCCAGCCGTCGCGGTTGAAGTCCGTTACACTGACACTGAGGCCGTAGCCGAGGTTCCAGACCCCAGCCTGTTTGCTAATGTCGGTGAAGCGCACCGGGCCGCCGCCTTTAGGCGTATCGTTTCGGTAAAAGCGGTCGGTGTCGTACTCAGAGCGGGGGTGGAGCATCGGATAGTACTTGCCATCAGGGCCTAATCGGGCTTCTACTTTGTTGGTATAAACGCCATCGGTAGGGTAGTTCAGCAGGTAAACATCTAAGTCTCCATCGTTGTCGAAGTCGAAAAAATTAGCTCCCGTGCAGGCACTCATGTCGTCTAGGCCGTATTCTCGGGCGCGTTCCGTAAAAGTTACGACGCCATCGGGTCCAGGGCCGTTGTTGACGTAGAGCCGATTGCGCCGCACATCGCCCTTTTCCATGCCGCCTCGACAAATATACAGGTCGAGCCAGCCATCGGCATTGATGTCTACAGCCGTTACGGCCGTTTCAAAGCCATCTTCTGAACCTACGCCCGCGGCATCGGTGATATCGCTGAATTTTAGCCCCCCGAGATTTTGGTATAAGCGGTTTTTGCCGTTGCTACACACAAAGTACACGTCGGGAAGGCCGTCCTTGTTGAAGTCCCCTACCGCTACACCTCCCCCGTTGTAAATGTTGATGTTGGTGGTGATGTTGTTTTCGTAACTCTCTACGATGCGGTTTTCGAAATCAATACCACACTCTGTAGGGGAAAGCAATCGCAAGAGCGGGTGGGTGGCGGTACGAGTCGGCTCTCCCGGAACTTTTCCTTGAGAGCTCTCTCCTGCAGAGTGGCAAGAAGCTACACCTATTATTATTGTTGTGCAAGCAGCAAATAAGCAGATGCGTGTCATACGATGAGGTAAAATTGCCCTCAAAGGTAGCGCTTTTGATAGGTCGCAGCACGCCCACCTGTTTCGAAAGTTGTCGTCTTTATTCTACCCCTGAGGTGAACCTCTACAGGAGCGTTCTATTTGTCTAAAAATCTATTAATCAATTAATTATACTCTTGCGCAGCCACTCTCTCCCAACTTTCTGAAAAAAAAATGCGTGGATCGTTTTTTTTTTCATTGCGTGAAAATATATTTGTGCCCTGAAAAGTCAGCCTACAAGGCTTTAATCCAATGAGCAAAAGGTAAGTTTGCTTTTCCGACGGGAAAACTTCCCGGCTTTTCCGATAAACGTTCCAAGAGAAAAGTAAAGAATGGCAAGATCTTTGAAGGTTTGAGGTGTTCCGGTGTAAAGTATTTAATCCATTAGTTCAACGTTTTGACGACAAACGCGTATTTCATAATCTCATGAAAAGAAACATTTACTCTGTGACTGAGTAACATTTGAGCATTGATAGGATGCGCTCCCATCCTATCGATGCTTGCGTATTTTTAAGAAAGTAAAATCTGCTACAACTTAATTTTTTAACTTAAAATCGTTTAACACATGAAAAGAACGTTTGCAAATCTCGTCCAGAAGTCTCTGGCAGCAGCGTTGCTTGTCTTCGGTGCGCTGCTCTGTGGCACTTCGAGCGTTGAGGCGCAAGTAGGTTCGGCCCAAGACATTGGTGTCAATTGGGTAGACCAAGGCGAGGCAATGGCTCGAGTCAAGACTACGGTAGAGGCCCTTGGCCAAGATCCGTCTGTGAATCAGACGGGTTCGGATGCCTACATCCGTGCTCACTACTACAAGGCAGTCTATCGCCGCTTGGCGGAAGACGAGCCAGTATACCTGGCTGTGCTGCACCCCTTACAGCAGAACCCTTCGACCTTCATTTCTCCAGATGCTATCCCGGGAGTAACACTTTCGGACAATCAGCGTCAGGGGTTGTTCAACGAGGCGAAAAATCTGCTCAAAAACTAAAACCCTGTTTTCAAAACCGTTTGAATCCTGTCTTAAAGATTTCCTTGAAGGTTAAAAAACAACGTTTATCTCATGAAAAAGAGAAACACATCCTTGTGGGTGCTGGCGTTTCTAGCATGTCTCGCGTCGTACGGGGCGTTTGCGCAGACGAACGTCAACCACCCGTTCAACTTCAACGCGGGCACTTTTACCAATAGTGGTGCTCCCGGCTTTTTCTACAACTATTACGACAATGGCGGTCCTACAGGTAACTATTCTACTAATATGTTCTACCTGCAGAATGCCATTACTTTTGCTCCCAGTAACTCGGCCACTCACCGCACGCGGATAACCTTCTCGTCTTTTGTCGTGGAAAATGGCTGGGACCCGCTCTACATCTTCAACTCGAACGTGGCGGGTAATAACATGGTGAACGGCGGCGGCGCCGCTCCCTTTCAAGGTGGTGCTCCGGACAGTGGCTGGTACACCAATCCGGGCACTATTATAGCAAACAGTGGCATAGCTGCTGTGGGTACCAACCCTGCGCAAGCCCTCTCCTTCACATTTGTATCCGACGCTTCTGTAACCTTTGCGGGTTGGGCAAGCGTCGTTGACCAGGTGGCGGTCATTCAGTGCGCCTTGGTTCAGCCGGCCAACATTACCGTGAATGCCTCGACAACGGGTTGCCCAGGACCGGTGCAGCTGAATGCTCCGGCAGCAAACCCAGCGGGTTGCATCAATGCTAACGGACTGACGTTCCAGTATAGCGTCAACGGCGGTCCGTTCCAGACGACTCCCTACACTAGCCCGATAACGGTAAATGGCTTGCAATTGGGGGCAAACGTTATCGTGTGGCGCATCGTTAACCCTGCCGACGGCTTGGTCATCTCTTCGGTAACCCAGAATGTTACGGTGGTCGACCAAGTGCCTCCGACCATTACTTGCCCGCCCAACGTTACCCTCAACCTCGGCCCGGGCTTGTGCTCTACCTTCTATTCCTACTCAGTAGGTCTGACGGATAACTGCCCCTTTGTGGTGCCGCAAGCACCGGTGCAATTGCCCGCTAGCTTTTTGCCTCACGGCGGTGGTACGGTCTTTACGTTACAGGGTAACAACGCTCCGGGGGGTTACTTATTTGACTTGACGAACAACGGTCCGAATCCGCTGACCATCACGGGCTTTGGTATTCGCTACGGCAACCCAGCCTTCGGCGCCGTGCTTCCACCTAAGCAGGTGCGCGTTTGGACGAAGGCCGGTACCTATGTAGGCTTTGAAACAAATGCAGCTGCTTGGACGCTCGACGGCGGTGGCGTTAAGACAATTACCGTTATCCCACCTTATTTCGCTACAGGTACGGGTCCGCTGGCTCAAGTGCCGCTGAGCACTCCGGTAGTTGTGGCTCCGGGTGCTACGCGAGCCTTCTTTATTTTCGGCATAAACGCTTGCCCAGTCTTCAACTACTTCAACAACGTAGGCCCGCAAACTAACGGCCCGTGGACGATGCAAGGCGGTCCGATCGCCTTCAGCGACTTTCTTCCGGCTGCTAACTACTTCCAGCTGGGCGCACAGTCGGCTCCGAACATTCAGGTTAATTTCAATGCCGAGATTCCGGCAGTTCCAGTTCAAACAGCGGGTCTGCCTTCGGGCGCTGAGTTCCCCATTGGCGTAACGACCAACTGCTTCTTGGGTACCGATGTGGCTGGCAATACTTCGACGTGCTGCTTCACGGTAACGGTGAACGAGTTCCCGAATCCGACGCAAGCCCTGACATGCAATAATAACGTACAGATTTCGCTCGATCAGAATTGCTCGGCTTTCGTGAATGCCGACCAGGTGCTGGAAGGCGGTCCGTACAAGTGCTACGACAATTATGTTGTGGAAGTAGATAAGACGCCTCCCTTTGGCAACGGTCCTTGGATTCGCGTTAGCAAAGGGCCTAACTTCCCGGGCTTCGGCGCTCCGACGCCACTGGGTCCCGATGATGTGGGCAAAACCTACCAAGTGCGCGTAACCGATCCGGCCACTGGCCAACGCTGCTGGGGTAATATTACTATTGAAGATAAGTTGCCTCCAGTATTGCGTTGCGACGAGACTTTTGTGGCTTGCAATGCTACTTCTTTCGAGCCTTGCGTAGACCCGATTACGATCCTTCCGACCGATCCGGTCCAGCTGCCGGCTTCCTTCGTGAACCACGGCTCGGGTACGGCCTTCACACTGCAAGGCAACAACGCTCCGGGTGGTTACTACCTCAACCTGACGAACAACGACAACCTGCCCTTGATCATTACGGGCTTCGGCATCCGCTTTGGCAACCCGCAGTTTGGTCAGGTGAACCCGCCGCAAACGCTGCAAATTTATACCCGTCCGAATACGTATGTGGGCTTTGAATTAGATGCAACTGCCTGGACGAACGTAGGTCCCTCGGTAGTAACGTCTATCCCACCGTACTTTGCCACGGGTACGGGCCCGCTGGCCCAAGCGCCATTGGCGCAGGAAGTAACGGTAGCTCCGGGTGCTACGGTAGCTTTCCATATCTTCGGTCAAACGGCTTGCCCAGTGTTCAACTACTTTAACAACACAGGCCCGCAAACGAATGGCCCGTGGACAATGCAAGGCGGTCCGATTTCCTTCGGCCTCTTTGGTCCGCTCTTCCAAGCAGGTGCCCAGTCGGCTCCGAACATTCAAGTTAACTTCAAGAAAGAAGCACCGCCCACTTGCTTGCCCAATGGTTTGGTGCTGAATGTGAACACATTCAAAATTGGCGACGCCACCTACCGCGTGAATCGGGGTGCGGGCACGCCGGTGCTTGATCCGTGCTCGGATGTTACGCTGACGTATGTGGACACGTCGGTGGACGAGCCTTGCTCGAGCAACAACTCGAAGACGATCACGCGCAAGTGGACGGCTCG
>CALHAM010000068.1 GCA_937934275.1 uncultured Saprospiraceae bacterium
AATAGTGGACAAATGCGAACACTTGAGGCTAAAGCAAGACATTCTGCTGCCCAACTTCGTCGTTCCTCAAGAATTTGCCTCGCAAGATGATTACCTGCGCCACCTGACGTTTGAAGGAGCGCGCAAGCGCTACGGAGAGATTACTCCCGAGATCGAGGAACGCCTCAACTTCGAACTACACACCATTAAAACCATGGGCTTTGCCGGCTACTTTCTCATCGTAGCCGACTTCATTCAGGCCGGTCGCGACTTGGGCGTATTTGTCGGCCCTGGCCGCGGCTCAGCGGCAGGCTCAGCAGTAGCCTACTGCATCGGTATTACCAACATTGACCCCATCAAGTACGGCTTGCTATTTGAGCGCTTTCTCAATCCTGAGCGCAAGAGCATGCCCGATATCGATACCGATTTCGATGACGAAGGGCGCGATAAGGTGATTGATTACGTGGTTAAGAAGTACGGCCATCAGCAGGTAGCGCACATCGTAACGTACAGCTCCATGGCAGCCAAGATGTCTATCAAAGACGTAGCGCGGGTGCTCGACTTGCCCCTCGAACAGTCCAACGCATTGGCGAAACTGGTGCCCGAAAAACCCGGCATCTCTCTAAAGCGCATCCTGACAGCGCCTTTGGAGGGCGAAGGTTCCTTAGCGGAAAAAGAGGGCTTACTGGCCGACGATATCGAAAACTGCAAGCGCCTGCGCGAATACCTCAACCGAGAAAATACGCTAGAGGCCAAAGTTTTGCGCGAAGCTATGGTCCTCGAAGGCTCGGTGCGCGGAACAGGCATTCACGCTGCAGGCATCATCATTGCGCCCAAAGACTTGACGGAAATCCTGCCGGTATGCACCTCCAAAGAAACCAACCTGCTCATTACCCAATACGAAGGCAGTACCATCGAAGAGGCAGGAGTGATTAAAATGGATTTCTTGGGGCTGCGCAACCTGACCATTATCCGCGATGCTTTGCGCCTCATTGAGCGCAACCATGGCGTGCGCATCGACATAGACCGCATTCCGCTCGACGACGTTAAAACCTACGAACTCTATCAACGGGCAGAAACCATCGGCACCTTCCAATTTGAAAGCCCAGGAATGCAGAAGTATTTGCGCGAACTAAAACCCGACAAATTCGAAGACCTCATCGCTATGAATGCCCTGTATCGCCCAGGGCCTTTAGACTACATTCCCGAATTTATTGCCCGTAAACACGGCCGCAAACCCGTCACTTACGACCTGCCTGAGATGGAGGAGTATCTCAAAGAAACTTTCGGCATCAGTGTCTATCAGGAGCAAATCATGTTACTGTCGCAAAAACTGGCTGGTTTCTCCAAAGGCGATGCTGACGTGTTGCGCAAGGCCATGGGCAAAAAGCAAAAGGCAGTACTCGACAAAATGCGCAGCCAATTCCTAGAAGGCGCTATGGCGCGCGGCTACCCCAAGGAAAAACTCGAAAAAATTTGGAGCGATTGGGAGGCCTTTGCCTCTTATGCCTTCAACAAAAGCCATTCTACCTGCTATGCCTTCGTGGCTTATCAAACCGCCTATTTGAAAGCCAATTACCCGGCGGAGTACATGGCTGCTGTCCTGAGCAATCACCAAGGGAACATTGAAAAAATCACCCTCTTCCTCGAAGAGTGTCGCCGCATGGGCCTGACGGTAAAAGGTCCCGACATCAATGAATCCGACATCAATTTCTCCGTCAACAAAAAAGGCATTATTCGCTATGGCTTGGGTGCCATCAAAGGCACCGGTGAGGCAGCTGTGCAGAGCCTCATCGAGGAGCGCCAAAAGAACGGCCCCTTCCAAGATCTATATGATTTCATTCGCCGAACTAATCTGCGCGCTATTAATAAGCGAGTGATAGAAAGCCTAGCTTGCGCTGGAGCGTTCGATGAACTGGCTCCTTTGGCTGGGATGGGCAAAGAGTATCGCAGCCTTCTGTTTGCTCCGAGCGACAAGCATGAGTCTTTTCTCGAGCACTTGCTCCGCTATGCACACGCCTATCACGAAGACAGGATTTTGTCGGCTAATTCGCTGTTTGGCGACCTGTCGGACTCTGTAAGCATCCCTTTGCCAACGCTACCCAAAGCAGAGCCTTGGAGCTTGTTGTCTTTGCTCCAACGCGAACGCGACGTGATAGGTGTCTACCTGAGCGGCCACCCTTTAGACAATTATCGCTTCGCCTGGGATGCTTTTGCTACTCCCATCAACCGCTTAGAAAACTTTAAAAACCTTAAAATAGCCGTGGCTGGCTTTGTCGTAAAGGCCGAACACCGAACTACTCAAAAAGGCACAGGGTGGGGCCGCATAATTCTTCAAGACTACACCGGCGATTTGGAGATCACCCTGTTTTCCGAGACCTATGTAAAATTCCGCAATTTCTTACAGGAAGGCGAATGTCTGTACGTAGAAGGAGAGTACAAACCTCGGTTCGGCACAGAGGCGTACGAACTACGCGTCAGCAACATCCGCCTGTTGGAAGGGATAGAAGAGGAAAAGATGAAGAGCATTACCCTGCGCATTCCCGTAGAGGCTGTTACGTCGGAGTTCATCGCCGAAATCGAGCGCGTGTGTTTCGCTTACCAAGGCAAACACGCGCTGCAGGTAGAACTTTTAGACCTCAAGCAGAAAGAGCGCCTGAAGTTCCTATCAGCCAGCCGAAAAGTGCAAGTCAGCAGCCAATTGCTCTCAGCTCTCCAAGCGCTCGGCGTCGAGTGGAGCGTCAACTAACCGTTTACTCGCTAGGTATCCAAAGGCGAACAAGCAAGCGGATTGCCGCTCCATCTTCCCTTAAAAAGCGCATTACCTGCCTTTTAGGTATAAGCAAGGCGCACAATTTTTTTTGACCGTAGACTGACTGCACTTCATTGAAAGTACCCTACCTTTGACGTGCGTTTCCCTGAGTCTTCGTGAAGAAACCGGCTTCCGCTTAGGGCGGAACAGTTTTTGCCGGAGATGACGCATCCCCCGGTTAATCGTCTTACTTCCCCGCCACTTCCAATCAGCGTCGATTGGAGGGCCTTCTTTATTTTCTTACCCAACAACAACGAAGTTATGACGATGCAGAAAACCGTTACCTTATTCCTCGGCCTATGGCTGTGCTGGCAAGTCAACGCCCAGAAAAACGAAAATCTCTTCGTGCGCCTCGGCGTCAATGCCGGTGGCTCTATGCTTTTTCACAATACGCACTTTTACGCCACGAACTTGCAGGAAGTGTACAAGTTCGTCTCTATCAGTCACAAGGATAAAGGCGGCTACTCTTGGGAAGAATTTGAGCAGGACTACGGTCTGCGCAGCCGTTATGCCCAGCCGCGATACGGGTTGAACGCCTACTTCGCCCATCGGCTCTTTCCGGTTTTTGGGAATGTAGAGTTTATGTCCTCACCGTCGAGCTTCCAAAAAATGTCGGTGGCGCTGACGATTGGCCTGGGCAAAGATCTTCGCCCCTTAGATAGCGATTACTTTTTTTCGGTGCATGGGGGTTTCAAGCGCGTGTTTCGCGACTGGGGCTGGGGTGCCGAGACCATCACTTACAGCACGAATGCCGAAGCGCGTCAACACCTAAAGACGTTCTACAATCCGGAGTATCCCTTGGGGGTCCAGTCGGGCAACATGTTGGCCCTGCGCGTAGGTTGTGGGCGCGTTGTAGGACCCGCGGAGCGCGCAGCTGTAGGAGTGGAAGGATTCTTTGAGGTGGATTTGACCAACGAAGTTGTGCGCCAAGCACGCATGACCAATGCCGGCGTAAACGTGTATTTCCGCTTCGACGTGGCACATACCTCTTTTTAAGTGTCGAAAAAGTTTGCAGGCCAAACGAAAAGCAGGAGGCTTCTCCACGACTGCCTCCTGCTTTTCGTATTTCGAAGAGCAGCGGTGTTATTTTGACCTCACTGCCCTTCAACAGCCGCCATATCTACGAGCAACGAGAAGCGCAAGGTGTTGTCCAGGGGGTTGCGTTGATTGGTAGTGGGCACTAAGTAGGAAAGGTTAATGCCAAAGACGTTGTACTTTACGCCAAGCCCTACGCTAAAATACTTGCGATTGCCTTTGGAGTAGTGCTCATAGAAGTATCCAGCGCGCAAGGCGAATTGATTGTCGTACCAGTATTCGGCACCCGTACCAATAGTAATCTCCTTGAGTTCTTCCCTAAGCCCCCCTGGAGCATCGGAGAAAGAAACAAAAATTCCGCGGATAGAGGAGTACTGCTTATAATCAGGCACGCCATCGCCATCCTCGTCGATGTCGGGGCGTGGTGTGGGTACGAGGAGTTTATTTAGGTCGGTGGTGAGGGTTAGTGTATTGTGGTCGTCGAGGTTAAATTTCCAACCAAAGCCCAGGCCCAAATTGGTCGGAATATAGTCGCGATTGGCCGAGCGAGTATATGTGATTTTGGAGCCCAGGTTCGAAACGGCGGCCCCAAAGGTAAATTCACCGCCGGAGCGGGTAATCTTCATGGGGGTGCGATAGGTCATTGACAGGTCGGCGCCGCCCGCAACGCCCGGACGGATTTCATTGCCTTCCACGATTTGACCAGTGGCCAAATTCGAATAGATGAATTTGGCGCCGACGGCCGCGGCCAATTTCTTCGAGAGTTTACGCGAATATGCGAGGGCGACCTCGAATTCATTAGGGCGGCCCTGCCCCAGCGAGCTACCGTTATCGTCGGTAAATTCAATATCGCCTAGGGAGAAATAGCGCACACTGGCGCCAATAGTTTGAAAGTTGTCGAGGCGCTTATAGGCCGATAGGTAGGCTAGGTAAACATCTTGCAACCCTAAATTGCGCATCCAAGGGGTGTAGGTGGCCGACACGGCAAAATCTTTATCAGCAAAGGCCAATTTAGACTGGTTGTAGTGCATACCATTAGGATCTGTGGAGGTGGCGATACCCACATCACCCATGGCACCCCCTCGGGCATCTGGAGCAATGCGCAAAAAGGGAACTGCACTGGTTACTGAGTTAGCGCATTTCTCACCCGTGGGTACTAGCGTACCCGTTACGGGATTGTACGAGTATCCCTGCCCATCTTTGCACCGAGGAAGCAACTGTGCAGAAAGGATATTTGCGAACAAAAAGACCGTGGACAAAACCGGCAGCCAGCGAAGCATAGCCTTAAAATTCATGGTAGTGGTAGGTGTAAATTAGTGGCAAAATGTTTTGTTTTCGTGCCTCTTTAGAGGCGAAAAGCGCACAAAAGTAAGCAATATTTCGACCCGTTTTTGCAGGCATGCAGCGTTGATGCGCAGGGAGAGGGTGTGGTTGCCTGAAGTGTGTTTCTTTGCGCTCAAAAGGAGCAACTATGCACTTATGGGGCATTGACCTGGGCGGCACCAAAATAGAAGGGGTGGTGTTGGAAAGTCGTGCACACCCTCGCGTATTGGCGCGCCATCGTATACCTACCGAGGCCCAAGAAGGCTACGAGCACATCCTCGATCGAATAGCGCTGCTGGTCGAGGAGCTCTCTCGATTAACCGGCCTTAAGCCCAAACGCTTAGGCTTAGGGCACCCCGGTACACTCGACCCACAAACAGGAGTAGTGAAGAACGCCAATACTACGGCCCTCATCGGCAAACCTTTTGACCGCGATTTACAACAGCGATTAGGCATTCCGGTTCGACTTTCCAATGACGCCAATTGTTTTGCTGTCGCGGAGGCTCTTATGGGCGCCGTACCTGAGGTATTGCCTCAGGCTGAGGTGGTCTTCGGCGTCATTATGGGCACTGGTGTTGGGGGCGGCATTGTTGTGCGCGGTCAGGTCATTCACGGTCAGCAGGGCATTGCCGGCGAATGGGGGCACAACTTCTTAGACGTCGAGGGAGGCCCGTGCTATTGCGGTAAGGTTGGCTGTGTCGAGACGCTTCTATCTGGTCCGGCTTTGGAGCGCTTCTATCGGCAGAGAACAGGCGAGCCTCTGCGCTTGCCTGACATCGTCGCTCGCGCTGAGGCTGGGGTGGACGCTGCTGCCACTCAAACCCTTGATCGGCTTGTTCACTACTTCGGCCGGGCTATTGCTGTAGTCATTAACATCCTCGACCCCAATGCCATCGTTTTGGGCGGAGGCGTAGGCAATATTGAACGCCTTTACTCCGACGGAGTAGTCGAAGCCGGCAAGCACCTCTTTAATCCGCGCATCGATACCGTTTTCTTAAGGCCCAAATTGGGCGATAGCGCAGGGGTTTTTGGAGCCGCTCTGCTGTTTTGAGCAATTCTTTGAACTTCTTTTTCGAAATAAAAGACTGCGGCCTTCAAAAGGTACGTTTTAATTCAACATATCATTCGTCATAGATTGTGCACTTCAGAACACTATGAAGCATACGTTCGTCTTCTGCCTATTGGTTGGCCTTGCTGCCGTATTAAATGCTCAAGCCGAGATCAAACTCCCGTATAAGCCCGCGAATCTGGATCCTGCGCCTGCACCTGTAATGTACAGTGTGCCCAGCGGCTCGGCGCCGGCATCCGTGCGCGGGGCTTCAGCGGCGCCTATGGTTAGTAGTACTGCGGAGCAAGATGCTGCTGCGCGTCGGGCAGCTGCTTTAGCCAAGGTACAGGGGAAACAAATATCTGCTCCAGCGGTCAACCCGATGGCTGTGGATGCGCGCTCGGTCGCGCCCGCTATGTATTCCACCTCTACCGTGGTGTTACCCGAACCCGAACCTGCTACTACCGTTACCGTCAATGGTCTAAACGTGCAGCGCACCGTGCGCCCGGGGCGCGGCCAAGTGGGCAATGAACTGTTCACTCCGGTGAGCGAATTGCACTTCGTACAATTCGCCGTCTATTGCAAAGACACACCCGTAGATAAGGCTCCGGCCATCGAAGGCTTGTATTTGCTCTGGCATCCCGGCAGCACTTGCCCCGGGGGGGCAAAGGGCGCTAGCTACATTGTAAAAGGCTACACCACTCCTGAGGAGGCCAAAGCTGCCGCAGCCGCTTTCAAAGCTTCTGGCATTGAATGCTGGTATAACCCAGCCCTTACGGGTGCAGAAGTAGAGATTATCGGTGTTCGGTGAGGTTTGGCGAGGCTACTTCTCCTGAGGACGTCGCCAATTGCCTCTGCCACTAAGCACGCGACAGCCCGTATTCTTGTGCGGGTGCGTTTGTCTTGGCTCGATTTAAAGCCGCCTGCTTTCAATCTCGTGGAGTAACCCAATTTTTGCTGCATGAAAAATAAAAAGTCGGTTAAAGCACCGGAGTCGCTTAGCGTCGTCCCGTTAAGCGAGGCCGATATTCGCCTGCGGTATGCGGATGTTTACGAAGAGGTGCGGCCCGACGAAATAGTAGCGGTGCGTTGGCGGGAGGGTGCCTACGAATTTGCTTGTCGCAACGGTACTTGTGTGCGCGTGCAGGTGGTCGCTTCCGACATTATTCGGCTGCGTTACAGCCCTGACGGAATTTTCCAAACCGATATTTCTTATGCCCTGAGTGCAGATGCGTTTGCCCAAAAAGTAACGGCTACCTTAAGCGAAACCGCCAACGAATACGTGTTGACTACCTCGTTGCTCCAGATGGTGCTGACCAAAGCAGGAGCACTCGCGCGTTTCTACAACGCAGATGACCAATTGCTCAACGAGGATGCCGTCGAGTTCACCTCGCGCCGCAGTGTGCTCAAAGGCTGGTATCTACTCAAAACTACCAAAAAATGCCAACGCAAAGAGGCCTTTTACGGGCTAGGTGACAAGGCCTGTGGCGCCAACTTGTATGGCCGAGCCTTTGAAAACTGGTGTACCGACGCCTTTGCTTTTGGGCAAGAAACGGATCCGCTCTATCGAGCTATCCCATTCTACTGTGGGATTCATCACGGTTTGTCGTATGGTATTTTCTTGGACAATACCTTTCGAACGCATTTCGACTTCGACAGCAAAGGGGAGGGCGTAGTTTCGTTTTGGGCGGAAGGCGGCGAGATGAACTACTACTTCCTCTACGGCCAGACACCTGCCGACGTAACCCGGGCTTATGCGCGTCTGACGGGCAAACCCGAACTGCCGCCGCGGTGGGCATTGGGCTACCATCAATGCCGCTGGAGTTACTATCCTCAAAACCGCGTTTTGGAAATAGCTGATGCCTTCCGCACGTTGAACATTCCGTGCGATGTCCTTTATTTAGACATTGACTACATGGATGGTTTCCGGTGCTTCACTTGGAACCGCCAGCACTTTCCTGACCCTAAGGGCCTCGTAGAAGCCTTGCGCGAGCGCGGCTTCCAGACAGTAGTCATGATTGACCCAGGCATTAAGGAAGATGCCAACTACGAGGTCTATCGGCAGGGCTTAGAAAAAGGTGTATTTGTACGCTCGACTGATGGAGCGGTAGCTAAAGGCCCGGTATGGCCGGGTTTTTGCGCTTTTCCAGACTTCTCAGACCCTAAGGCGCGCGAATGGTGGGGCGAATTGCATCGAGAGCTGTACACCGAGCTGGGCATCAGTGGCTTTTGCAACGACATGAACGAGCCGGCGATATTTCATGTGCAGAACAAAACTTTAGCCGATGATGTGCTGCACCATTTTGAGGGCCAATGGGCTAGCCACCGACAGCTGCATAATGTGTATGGTTTGCTCATGACGCGCGCCTCGTGGGAAGGGCTACGCCGCTTGCGCCCTGAGAAACGCCCTTTCTTGCTCACTCGCGCCACCTTCAGCGGAGGACAGCGCTATGCCGCCGTATGGACGGGCGACAACAGCTCAACCTGGGAGCACTTGGCTTTGGCCAATGTGCAATGCCAGCGGCTGAGCGTGTCGGGTTTCTCATTTTGCGGAGCCGACATCGGCGGCTTCGCCGGAACACCCGACGGGGAATTGTTCGTCCGCTGGCTGCAACTGGGCGCCTTCCATCCTCTCATGCGCGTACACAGTATGGGCCAGCACGCGACTGGTGATGCAGCACTTCCCGAAGGTAATGCGCAACTGACCAACCTCGCCCTGCACACTGCTGAGCAGGAGCCTTGGTCGTTTGGCGACCGCTGGACACCTCTGGCCCAAAAAGCCATCGAACTGCGATACGCCTTGTTGCCCTACCTGTATACGGCCCTATGGAAAAATGCCCGAGACGGCACCCCCGTACTCCAACACGCCGCTTTTGTCGACCCAAACGACCCTAAGTTACGAGACACAGAGCGCGATTTTCTCTGTGGCGACCACTTATGGGTTAGCCCAGTAGTGCAGCCCAGAGTACAGCGCCAACTGGTTTACTTGCCCAAAGGACAATGGTACTATTTTTGGAATGGCCAACCTGCCTCAGGCGAACTCTTCGTCAACGTCATGCCAGAACAAATACCGTTTTTCGTCAGGGCAGGAGCCGTTTTGCCCACTTACCCCGTTAAGCAGAACACAGGCGAAATTGCCCAAATAGAAGAGCTGACGCTTTATGTCTACTATCACAAGGCCAAAGAAGCTGTCGTTAGCCATCTTTACGAAGATGCTGGCGACGGCTACGGCTACCTGGAAGGCGAATTTTGCCTGCGTACCTGGATGACTACTGCAAACGAGCATTCTTTTTATCTTCGCCAACAGACTCAGGGCAGTTGGCTCGTTCCTTATAAAAAAATAAAAATCTTCTTAGTCGGATTTCCCTCTTTCCTGCAAAAGTGCCTCGTAGACGGCGAGGAAATGCCCTTGCGTGAAGTTCGCCTACATAATCGCACCCTCTATCAATTTACCCTCTCACCCGATTTTAAGCGTATCGAATGGCACGCATAGACTGGCTCCGAATCGCCTATCACATCAGCTTTTGGGTCGTTTACCTCATCCTTAACACGTGGCTGGGTAGCTTCTACAACCGCATTGACCTCGAGACGGCCTTTATTAGCGAGGCCTCCGTCATACCCGTTAAACTCCTGCTGACCTATTTCGTCTTTTACCGCATTATTCCACTGTATCTGGATCGAGATAAGGTGTGGAAACTGGTAGGACTGACGGCCGCTGCCTTCATCGTGGCCATCCTGTTGTACCGGATGACCACAGAGTGGATTCTTTTCCCTTACACGCAGCCCGGGCGTAATGTACCCTTCTTTAGCTGGAAGGGAATGTACCTCATTGCCTTCGACTTGTTCATCACTGTGGCTGCGGCAACCACCATCAAAATGATACGGGTGCACTACAAAAGCCTAGAATTCGAACGAGAGCTGATGCAGCAAAAGCTCCAATCAGAGCTCAACTTTTTGCGCGCACAAATGAACCCGCACTTTTTGTTCAATACGCTGAACAACCTTTACGGATTAGCGCGCAAAAAGTCGGATCACACCGCTGATGCCATTTTAATGTTGTCTAAAATCATGCGCTTCATGCTCTACGATTGCCGCGCACCGCGTATTGCCGTAGCGGATGAAGCCAAAGTTATTCGAGACTACATCGAACTGGAGAAATTGCGCTACAACGAGCGTTTGAAAATCCACTACCAAGAACACATTGAACCGCCGGGCGGCTTCATCGCGCCTTTGTTGCTCCTGCCTTTTGTGGAAAACAGCTTTAAGCACGGCGCCGGCGGCACCACAGGAACTGTTGAAATCATAGTAAACCTCAACCTTAAAGATAACATACTCGACTTTGAGGTTTGCAACACCGTGGATACCGAAGCACCTCCTCCTCGGAATGAAGGTATTGGGCTGAAAAACGTTCGCCGACAACTGGAGTTGCTTTACCCCGACCGCCACGAACTCTACGCCAAACGTGAAAACGGTATCTTCCGCGCCCACTTAAGGGTGCAATTGGAGGAGAAGTAAACCGGAAAGTGCGCTTCCACATAACAAGCGCGTAAAACATTTCTGGCCTCGTTCGTTATACTTTGTGCAACGCGGTTTTCAACGGCGATCAGCCGTATAAACGGTGAGCATCTGCCGCTTTCTGGAAGATGTCTTTGCTCAAAAAGGCTGCCCAGAAGGCAGGTGTTGGCCTTGAGAACGCTTCCCTCTGTGCTCGCCGTAAAAAAATCCGTGGCCTGGCAGTTGCTCTGTTTTCCGTTTCAAATCTTTAGGCAAGAAATAGTTCAAAGCCTTTGTTTAAAAAAATACTCTTACAGGCAACCTGGGTAACACCTTAGCCACCTATTCAGCATCCGTTCAACATGCAACAACTGACCGACCAGGAATTAGTGCAAGGCGTATTAAACGGAAATCCTGCCCATCAGCAAGCACTTTACCAAAAATTTAGTGTTCCGATGTTTCGGGTAGTTCTTCGCTTTGCACGAGACCGGGCCGAGGCGGAAGACATGCTTCAGGACGGCTTCATCCGCGTATTCCGAGACATGGCACAATTTCGAGGCGAGGGCGCCTTAGGCGGTTGGATACGGCGCATCATGGTCAACACGGCACTCAGCCATCTGCGCAAAAAGCGCGATATCTTTCGCGAGACGCCTGATTATGCTCCATTTGAAAATTTACTGCGCACTGAAGAGGACTTCGCTTCTCAACTCGATGCCGAAACCTTGCTTCAATATTTGCAACGCCTACCCCCCGGATACCGCGCAGTTTTTAATCTGTACGTCATTGAAGGGTTTAGCCACGAAGAAATTGCCGAACAACTCGGCATTTCTATTGGAACCAGCAAAAGCCAATTATTCAAAGCGCGCGAATACCTCAGGCGCATTGTGGATAAATCGTTCATCACCTAAAAATGCATGCCGTATTGGCTTACTCTGTTCATGCTGCACTATGATGGAAGATAAAAAAGAGTTCATCAACCTCGATGCGCTTTTTCGCCAGACTTTCGAGGAACTGCCCGACACTCCTTCGCCCTCTGGCTGGGATACTCCATCGCCGCACGTGTGGGAAAGTATTCGCACGCACTTGCAGACGATGCCGCGGGCGCGGGCAGGCTCTTACCTGCGGCTCCTCTTGATAGGCATAGCTTCTACAGCTCTTCTCATAGGGTTATACTGGGTCTTCCTGAGGCCTACTCCGGTACGTGACGCTTCGGGTGCAGCAAGTGTTGTTGCTCAGGACATCTCGACCGAAAAAGAAAAAAGTGCGCCGTCTGCAGAGGTCATTCCCATCGAGCCGCCGGCTCACTTGGTCCTGAGCCAAAAGCCTAAAGCTAAGCTGCCCTCTCCTACTCCCTATCGCCGCGCTGAACCGTTAATGCCCAGTAGCGCTCCGCTGCCAGGGAGCGTACCCGCTCCCAATACCACCATCCGGCGCGAAGTGGATGCCCTCCGGTGCGCTCCTTGGGCACAGCCTTTGCAGCCACTCCCCACTCGCATGGGCGCCCGACGCCACAGCCCGCCTCCCGGCATTTACCAGTTGCTCTTTCCCGGCGATAACTCAAGACTTGAGTAGGAGAGGTGCTTCCCCTCGCTGAGACTTTTTAGCAGTAAACGATCACCATATGGACCCTGGCGGTGCAACACTGCCGGGTTTTTTTGATCTAGGGGAGCCGTCCGATTTTTAATGACCTATTGCTTGACAAACCGAGCTGTCAGGTTACCGCTGATTGTCCGGATACGCACCACGTAAAGCCCGGGCGTCAGGTGTTGCAAGCTCAGCGACTGCGGGCGTCCGTCTGTATTCAGCCAGGGTTGTTCATAGGCCAGATGGCCCATAGCATCTATGATTTCGAGGTAGCCAGCCGGAGCGTCGGGCGCCTGAATCCACAAGACTCCTGGAGTGGGATTAGGCCATATTTTGGGTAATGTTGCGGCGGCATCAGTTGCTTGTACTGCTGATGCGGCGCCATGGAAGGCGGGTAAGATGATTTCGTCTAAGAAGACCGCATGGCCAACGTGGGGGCTTTCGCCCTTTTGGAACGTCCAAGTCAAAGTGTGCATGCCAGCAGATACCGGCAGGAGCACTTCTTTCCAAGTTTCGTAAGCGCCGCCAGCGCTCCACAGCCGCACTCCATCGATGGCAAAATGCAGGGAGTCATCGGCATTGATTGTAGAGAGGCGGTAGGCAAAGCTAACCCACCCATCGGTGTTAACATGGAGCGGGAGGCGGAGTGTGGACTGCTGATGCGCACCGTGGCTGCCGGCCCGAATGCAAAAACTGCCTTCATATGGTGTTTGAGTACTGATGTGCCATAGCCGATGCCCAGAACGTTCCCACGCAAATTGCTCGAAATTACCGCTTTCAAAACTTTCTACTACGGGGTTGACCACAAAAGGTCCTATGGGCACTGCTGCTGAAAAAGGTCCTGCCGATACTTCTATTTCTGGGAAGACCCACGTGGACAGCGGTGCATCGGCGTTGGCGTACACATCGAGCAGGGCCGTCCCGGCTCCTCCTTCAGGAAGGGATGGAAGGGTGGCCAGTGCCCATGCTTGCAGGTGCGGATGAGCGGTGTTCCAGCGCACAGTTCCTGCAGGAGAGGGGCTGCCACCCAAATTGCGCACGTGTACGTATAAGCGGCCGACCTCACCGCCTTGCAATTTTCGCGCGTAGTAGCCTGCCGCAGCAGACATGTTCCAGCTGGTTACCTCCAGCTTCGGGGCGTGCAGCAAAGCGTGCGTCTGGCGGCTACTTGCGGGCTGCCCCGGACCGCTAACGGTGAGTTGCACCTCGGCCCGACTTCCGTGTGGTACATCGGCGCGCACCGAGAAGCGAAATTCTACGGTTGTAGAGTCGCCAGCAGGCAAGGCGGGTACAGAGACCTCGTTATTAGCCCATTGGAGGTAAGGGCTAGGCGTTTGGATACGCGCCGTTAGCGGCGCCGAGGGCGTCATGCCAACGTTGCGCAGAGTAGCCCGCAAGGCTCCTTCCTCGCCATATTCCATGCGATCGTTGCCGTTGCCGCCAACAATGGCATCGGTAAGTATTAAGGAGGTGGCGGCTACAAAAGGACCTACAGGTTGTCGTACGTAAATTGCCTTTTGGTAGGGCAAATAATTGAATTGCGTCAGGGTGAGCATTAGTGGTTCCGTCAGTGCCAGCGGATCGAGCCTCAGATTTGCTGCGCCGTCGGATACGCGCGCTACGGCCAACAACTGCCCTTGGCTGTACAGAGCAGCTAAAGCACCTTCCACTGGACAATGAACATCAATAGAGGTTGTGCCGATGTCGAGCGAGTCGGGGTGTTGTACGGCCATATTTTTGGGGAAACGCGTGCGCGGCACAGTGGTGGGGTCGGCGAATGGGTTCCAGAAGTTGGCCATTTCCTCGCCAGCCGGGCCGTAAGCTGCAATCATAGAGGCATATCCTGCGGCGGCCATAGCCCCTATCGTGGGGTGCAACAAGCGGCCGTCGGCGTCGACGAGATATTGGTTCATAGCATCTTGAGCTTCCATAGGTGGCGCCCAGCTCTGCAAGACGCTGGAAAAGAAACCAGCAATGCCGCCCCAGGGCTGGCCGGTAGCGTAATTGCCGGCGCGTTGCCACACCTCGCCTAGGCATTCGACGTTACCGGTAAAGTGGCCCGGGCTGCAGGCTACGGCGATGAGGATGGGGTATCGGCCTGGATTGTTGAGCGAGCGGACGAGGTGGGTGGTCAAGTTGCCTGAAGAAAGCCCAGCCTCCCAGCCGTGGCCGGTGTAGTTGAACAGCGACGCGCCGCGCTGGCGCATGGCTTGCGCCAGATGGTTGGGTAATGGGTTGCCGTCTTGATCGGCAGTAGGGTGTCCGGGTGTGGGCGAGTAATCGCCTTGCGAGCCGTCGTAAAACTCCCAGTACCACGTGTAGCCGTCGGCCAAGTGTTTGGCTTTCCATTCGTTGCCGTGTTGCCAGTCGGCTTGCCCATCGTCGCCGTAGCCGAGACCTTCTTCAGATGCCGCCGCCATGCCGGCCGACATCCAGTCGTTTTCGGGGTCGAGTAAAGGTGTCTTTTCGTATTCGAGAATGCGCTGCACCATGAGGCGCGCTTGTTCGGGCGTGGCAGCGTGTAGGCGGCCTACGAGTACTTCGGGAAAACGATCATCTCCACGAAGATATCCGAAGCAGTTGTCGCAGGCGTAAGAGCCTTTATCGAAGGGTAGTGTTATGGGAGCTATAGCTGCGTCATCGCCCACCAGGAGCAGATAGGTGATTCCTTGTTCCTCGTAGTACTTTCGAACGAGCGCATATACGGCATTGGCCTGGCTGGAGCCGATCTCATCGGTCGTAACTACTTCTACCACCAAACCGCGCTGGCGCTTCCAAGTCAGCAAAGGTTCGAGTTCGGGCAAGAAAGCTGCTGGCGCTATCACGAGCATTTTCTCTTGGATCTCCACATCACCCCGTTCGGCAAGGCCAACAAGAGCAGAACCATTGATGAATAGGCGATTTTGCAGTTGCTCAAAAGTGCGACTGGGCGCGCTGCCCGTCCCTGGAGCGGGGGCTAATTCGTTAATACCCGATGCCTCGGTACGCGTCAGGCGAATGGTCATGGAGCGATAAATGCGCAGCATTCGGCGCAACGGATGGTACTGCACCGGATAAAGCCACAACGCTTGGCCGCGAGCATCGCGCAGCACAAAGGGCTGCTGTAACTCCGCCAGAATACGCGGGAAAAAAGCGTCCTCTGCATAGGCACTTCCATATTCGAATGGCACCACAGAAGGAAGCTCTGTGCGCAGAAGATTTCCTTTTGAAGGAGCTACATCCACATTAGGAATATCTTCGTACTCACTGCTTACTACAGTCGCTCTCCATTCGCCTTGGGGCGAAACGCGCACGGCCGCTGCGTACTTAGGTACATCGGGCATGCCTTTTTGCAGCAACGGCTTGCCCCCTGCAAACTGAGGCAAAATAGCCTCCCCTTTGGGCGTAAGTACGCGTTGGAGCTGAAGATTGGGCATCTGCCACTGTAAGATCACCTCCGAAGCTGTACTAGAAAGGGTGCGCAAGGGCCTGTGGTCTTCCGATTGAGCAGAGAGCAGGGCAGTCGTCATTAAGACCAGTGTCAAGGCTGCCGTTAGTTTCATATTTCAGAATTATTGTAGAGAGAAACGCTTGGTAAAGAAGCAAGACGAGAAAACAGCTTCCGAGCACTAAAGGTATTGGAATCGCGCGCTAAGTTGCTAACGTCGCGAACCTTTTAGCGATGGTCGGATTGCCGAATGTTGGCCTGCTTTGAAAGATGAGCCAATGCTTTGAGCATTGCTTCGGCCGGGTGCATGTTTTAAGGTTTTCCCTCAGCCTTTAGAAATCTTCAAAGAAGCGCCGCGCATTACGGTTGAAGTTGCGCTGCATGTGCGTGGCATCGTGATAGTTAGACCCTTCTATCTGATTAATGGCGTTGCGGCTGTAGAGTACGACCTCCCAGCGCGGGTTATTGATTTCGCCGCGAGCGTTGGAGTGTAACAGGATGAAGTCTTCGCCGGCCAAAGATGGGTTGTAGAAGAGGAATTTGACGTTGCGCTGATGGGTTTTAGGAAAGTTGAAATAAACCCAAATTTCATAGGGTGGAGCGGCCGGGTCGTCGTCTACCCGAATGATGTCGTCGGGGCGCCCAAAGCGCAGAAAAGTGCGCCCGCGGTCGGTCTCAAAGCCGTATCGGAAGCCGCTATGGAACTGCCGATCTACGGCCCCAGCTACGCGCATATATTCTAAGTAGGCCGCTTCAGGGTTATTAGGGTTTTTTTGGGCAAAGTGTCGAAGCAAGTATAGCCTCATTCCGTACAGGTCGGAGCCAGCTAATAGATTCTTAAGGGCTTCAGCATCGTCAGCCCAAGTAAGCGCTGAAATGGCACGCAGGCTGTAGCGGAGGTTTTCTTCGCTGAGGTCGGCGACAAAGTACTTGTTCAGCTCTTCTTCATTGATTTCTGCTTTGCTCAAGTCGATGTCCAGCAGGGGGTTGCTGCGCTGGAAGGCTACTTTTTGCTGAGCGACAAGTTGGTTGTATTCCGTGCGCAGCTCTACAGTCAAGGTGTAGGAGCCGCTTTTCAGCTGACTGATATCGATAGCTGCGAGGATGGCGTCTATGCGAGAAGGTTTTTTTCTTTGCGCCGCGGTAGCCACTAAAGTCGTGTTGCCGTCGCCCATGTCTTGCTCGATGTAGTAGCGCACAGCGTAGCCGTTTGGCCCGAGCTGCTCTCCGTGATAGACTTCGGCAAAAAAAGCCAGGCGCGTAGCGCGTTGCTCATAAACGGCGAACGGCAAAGGCTCTAAAAAGATACCGTGTTTGACAAAAGGATTATCGGTACTGTCGCGCCGGTAGCTGCGCAACAAGAGCGGTGTCGTCAGATAGGGTTCTTTAATTGGTGTCACCGATAAAGGATAGCTCAAGGTGCGCTTGTTATTCGGGTCATAAGCATCTTGTAGGTCAATTTCAAGTGTGTATTCTCCCGGCGCCACAAAAAAGCGCTTGACGTCTAAAAGATCACTCGGAGCGGTTACTAGAGGGCTGCTGAGCAAATACTTTTCGTAGTTAGTTACCGCCTCGCCTGAGCGCACGAGGATGAGCACCTCCACAGCCGCTTGTAGATGAACACTGTCTGCCGTCCTGAAAGTGATGGAGTTCGCGGCTATTTCTAAGTTAACCTCTAAATAAGGGCGGTCGGGAGTAGCATAAACAACATAGGCTACTCCTACGTCCAATGCAATAGCTCCATTCAAATTGCCCAGCAGAAAAAGGAGGATGTATAAAAAGCGATTGTTGTTCATGCCTGTGAATTTTGAACAAAAATAATCAAATCGAAACCAACTCTTGCCGGATTTTTCAAAAGACTTCTTAGGTCAAGCCTGTGGTCGAGCGCATGGATGCTGAGTAAACTCGTTCGGAAAAAAGGCCCGAACCTGAGAAGTTAAGTCCATCCGAGAGGAAGAATGCTTTTTTCTACCCCTCCCTCTGGCAGTGGATGTGCCTCGTTCTGAGCGTCGGGGTGCAGGCAGCTATCTTTGCCGAAGAAAAGCCGTTTTCCTGTGCAAAAAATATTCTTCGCCTCCGATTTTCATCTCGGTATTGATGGGCATTTGCCCGCTCGCGACCGCGAGCGCCAGGTCGTTCGCTGGTTAGATGCGATAGCTCCGCAGGCACAAGCTATTTATTTGGTAGGCGACTTGTTCGAGTTTTGGTTTGAGTACCGCACGGTCATCCCAAAAGGCTTTTCCCGTTTCTTAGGTAAACTGGCCGAGCTGCGCGATGGCGGTATACCCATTCACGTATTCATCGGCAACCACGACTTGTGGATGTTCGGCTATTTTGAGCAGGAACTGGGCATACCAGTGTATCGGCAGCCCTTACAAATCACTTTGGGCAGCAAGCGCTTTTTTATTGCTCACGGCGACGGTCTAGGCCCCAACGATCGCGGTTACAAGCTTATGAAAAAAGTGTTTCACCATCCGTGGAGCCAGTGGCTCTTTCGCTGGTTACACCCCGATATAGGCATCCGACTGGCTGCCTACTCTTCGGAGCGAAGCCGGCGAGCCATGCCGTCGGAAGAGCGCCATTGGCTTGGCGAACAACGCGAATGGCTACTTCAATATGCCCATCGCAAAATTGAGCAGGGTGTTGAGCCGGACTTCTTCGTCTTCGGACACCGACACTTGCCCATTGATTGGCAGCTCAAAAACGGAAAAAGCCGCTACATCAACCTCGGAGAGTGGATCTACGCTTGTTCCTTCGCCGAATTTGACGGCGAGCAGATGAGGCTAAAGTTCTTCGAGTGTGAGGGGCAAATCATTCGAAACAAGCCTGAATGAAACTTAAAGGTTAAGTTTTTTCTAGATAAAAGCCCAAAAAAGATAAACAAAATAAGGGGTAGGGCGTTGTTGAGGTATTCGTTCACGCCAACCACACCAGCTGTTTATGTCTGACTTTGTGCCTGACTACTCTGCCACCTCCTTTGATGATTTAGGTGATTTACACCTTTCCGATGCTTCCGAAACCCCGATGCGTGCCGGTGCTTTTGATTTGAGTGAAGAGGAGAAAATGGAACGCATTTCGGCTCATTTTTCTGAAATTATGCAAATTCTCGGCCTCGACCTGGCCGATGACAGCCTGCGCGGTACTCCTCGACGCGTGGCTAAAATGTATGTGAAAGAAATATTCCGAGGGCTTGACCCAGCGAATAAGCCTAAGATCACCACATTTGAGAACAAGTATCGCTATCGGCGCATGCTCGTTGAGCGGAATATTCCCGTGCAGAGTACTTGTGAGCACCATTTTCAGCCCATTTTTGGCGTGGCGCACGTAGCTTACATTCCAAACGGTCGGGTTATTGGTTTGTCAAAGCTCAACCGCATTGTAGACTATTTTGCTCGTCGCCCTCAGGTACAGGAGCGCCTGACGGTGCAAATTGCAGAAGAGTTGCGCCGCATATTGCATACCGAAGACGTGGCTGTTTACCTCGATGCTCGGCACATGTGCGTGCAAGCGCGCGGCGTAGAACATCATGGTGCCAGTACCGTAACTGCCGAGTATTCAGGCAAATTTCTAAACGAGGAAACAAAACGCGAGTTCTTGATGGCCATACACTCGCGTCAGCCCGAATAATTGCTATTCAGCGGCAGTTGCGGCGCGCCGCAAGCGATCGTTGATGGCGCGGCCCAAACCGATTTCAGGGCACTGCTCTGCCCAGATGGTTTCAACATCTTCGGCACTGTCTAAGGCGCGCAAGGCGGAGAAAAGGTTTTGCGCCGCTTCGGCGAGGTCGCCGCTCTGCGACAATACGAAGCAGCGGGTGTGTGGGGGAAGCCGCTCTCGGCAGCGGAAGAGCAATAGCCCTAGTTTAGGGGGCGCCGCTTGGATAGGCCAATAGTCGGAGGAGGGCCAGAGCAAAAGTCGCTTGCGAGGAGCGTAGTGCGTTGTTAGTAAGCCCGGAGCAATGGGGTTGCTAACAGAATGCCGACGTACAACAACCCTTTTTTGAGCAGCATCCTCAATAGCCTCTACGGTTAGGCCGCCTAAGCGATAGACAACTAATGCGCCGTCTTCCATGCCAACAATAGCGCTCTCTACACCTATTGTACAGGGGCCGCCGTCCAGGATGTAAGGAATTTTGTCCTTTAGCTGGTCATATACATGCTGTGCGGTAGTAGGGCTGATGTAACCGAAAGGATTGGCGCTAGGTGCCGCCAAAGGAAAAGGTAGGCGGGCCAACAGCTGGCGCGTCAGGAGGTGTGCCGGAGCACGCAACGCTACTCGAGGCAAACCAGCCGTTATCAGGTCAGGGATGAGGGCTTTTTTAGGTACCAGCACGGTTAGCGGCCCAGGCCAAAAGCGCTCTGCCAATCGGCGCAAGAGGGGAGGCAGTTCCTCGGCATAGGCTGTTGCCTCATCTAAATCAAGCACATGCACAATGAGGGGATCGAAGGCAGGGCGGTTCTTAACTGCAAAAATGACTGCTGCTGCAGCGGGGTCTAATGCATTGGCCGCTAAGCCATATACCGTCTCGGTGGGTATGGCCACGCATTGGCCTGCCGTCAGCCATCGAATGGCCTCTTCTAGATCAGTGCCTATTTGAGTTTTGAAAGACATAGGCGACGCAACTCTAAAGACAGAATAAGGCGTTTTACCTCAAAAAAAGCTACACTAAACAGCGTCCTTTCTAAGAAAATATACTTTGATAGGCCCATTTCTCTCGCTCTTAAGTATCTGCAGGAAGCCATCAGACGCACTAATGCTCAGGCAAGTTTTTTATAAAATTTGCACAATTAACCGAATTTCCGACTTTAGCGCCCGAATAGGGGAGTAAAGATGCCGATTTCTTGCCCTATGTGCCGTCTCGACATTCATCCTTTCTATTGTATGAACGATGCCGGTTGTCGCTTCGACAATCGGCAATTTTTTTCAGAATGCTACAGGAAAGTGTGCATTTAAAACCTTTTTCCTTCTTCGAAAAGGATGTCTGCCTTGATTGCTGGAGCCTTTTTTCGGTGTGGAGGAGCTGCGAAGCGAAGTCGGTCGGACCGCTAAAATCGATCTATTGGCTGTGCTATCCCAGATCAGGTCTTTGTCGGAGCGGGTACCTTTGCATCCGATTTTTTCACAAAAAAAGCACCTGGTGTGATTCTGACAGACAAAAAAATCCTTGAAGCTATTGCTGCCGGTGAGATTGTTATTGACCCCTTTCGGCGCGAGTGCTTGGGGACTAATTCGTACGACGTGCATTTGGGCAAGTATTTGGCCGTTTATCGAGACCGCGTGCTGGATGCCCGTCGCCACAACCCCGTAGAATTGCTGGAGATACCTGAAGAGGGCTTTGTGCTGCAACCTGGTACGCTTTATTTGGGTGTCACGGAGGAGTACACCGAAACACACGGTACGGTGCCTTTCTTGGAGGGCAAAAGCAGTATTGGGCGCTTGGGTATTGATATTCACGCTACGGCGGGCAAGGGTGACGTTGGCTTTTCAAACCACTGGACGTTAGAGATTTCGTGTACGCAGCCTGTTCGCGTATATGCAGGCATGCCTATTGGGCAGCTGATTTACTTCCGCATAGATGGCGAGATTGAGAACTATTACCATCGAAAACCCGATGCTAAGTACAATCATCGCAGTGACAAGCCGATGGAAAGCATGATGTGGAAGAACTTTAGATAGTGCTTCGGTCTTTTCCTTTGGAGATTTTTTTATACTTTTTTAATGAATGCATGCTTGGCTTTTGCCTTGGCTTCGCTGCCTGTCTATTGGCCTTAGTGGGTTTTGAAGTTGCTTTGCGCGCCCTACTGCCGGGCGTGCATGTGCGCAGCCGATACCTTTACGCGGGTCTTACCTTTGCTTGCTCACCAGCTTTTTGGGCGTTGGCGAAGCAAGCATCGGTTTCGTTAGGTGCTTTAGGGGCGATGTTGTTGGCCATTGCTTTTTTTGCTCGCGCTATGGATAGTGGGTATTGGCGCTGGGTATTGGCTTTTTGGGTGGTAGGTGTAGGGGCTGTAAGTTTGTGGTGGGTATTAGCCTTTGTTTTGGCGCCTCTGGGCTTAGTGCTTTTATTTGAGTATCCGCAAAGGCATTGGGTCTTTGCGGCGCTAACGGCTTCTGTAGTGATAGGCAGTGTGTTGTGTAGTGCCAGCATCACAGCTTGTGACCGAGCGGCGACGTTGGATTGGTCAGTACATTATTTTTGGATTAAGCCCGAAGGAATGCCAAATGCAGCTCTGCTTTGGCGCCCTTTTGGGCATCCCTTCTTCTGTTTGCCTTTACCCGCCTTGGTTTTGCTGTTTAAAAAAACAGATGTGGGCCTCTACCACCGTCGGGCACTCGTCTTTTGCTTAACGGCTTTGATGCTTTATTTCAGCGGTTTACACCGCCTTAGTTCTGCACAACTGTTGCCGGCTTACGCCTTAGTGTTGCTTTTGCTTTTTCCAGCGTGGGATAGGTTCTTTGCTTACGGCAACTATTTTTTCCCGCGTCTGACAGTGTTGCTCATGGGTGTAGCCACGCTCTGTCAAGTAGCTGCCTGCCTTTTTTTCCACGGGTAACTTTCGTCCGCCAGTTTACATTTGAAGCCAGAAAGCTACCTTTGCCTACATGTATCCGGACCTGTCCTACCTTGCCCATGCTTTATGGGGTACGGAGCCAGACAATTGGCTTGCCATTTTCAAGACATTTGGCTTCTTTCTGGCCATTTCGTTTTTGGTGAGCGCGACGATCTACTATTTGGAGCTCAAACGCAAGGCGCGGGAGGGCCTATTCAAGCCTGTGCGAATGACGGTAGTGGAGGGTAAGCCTCCCTCAGCATCCGAGATAGCCGGCAATGCTCTTTTGGGTTTGATCTTAGGAGGTAAAGTCTTCTACGCTGCGCGGCATTTGGAGGATTTTCAAATCGACCCGGCGACAGTCATTTTTTCAAGCAAGATGCATTGGCCAGCAGCACTTATCGGTGCGCTTGCGCTTGGCGGCCTCACTTGGTGGGAAGGTTGGCGTCGTCGCCGCCAAAAAGCGGTTGCAGTGGAAAAAGACATCTGGCCACACGACCGCATCAGCGAAATTACTGTATGGGCAGCCGTTGGGGGCATTGTGGGAGCCAAGGTTTTTGATCTTTTTGACAACTGGAACGCTTTCCTTAACGACCCTATGGGCGCACTGCTCTCAGGAGGAGGGTTAGCGTTTTACGGAGGCTTGATCGTGGGTTTTGTCGCTGTTGTCGCCTATTTGTGGCGACACCAAATACCCTTTTTACATGCTGCCGATGCTGTGGCGCCTGCTTTGGCGGCCGGCTATGGCGTAGGGCGCATCGGTTGTCAATTGAGCGGTGATGGCGATTGGGGCATCGTCAACCAAATGCCTAAGCCCAGCTGGCTAAGTTGGTTACCCGATAGCTGGTGGGCTAGCACTTACCCCCACCACGTGCTCAACACGCCGTATACCGATCCGGTATCTAGCGTACCCATCGAGGGCTGTACTTGGCGCTATTGCATGGAACTGGCCATGCCTGTATTCCCAACGCCCTTGTACGAGACACTCATGATGGCCGTTGTATTTGCTATCCTTTGGAGCATGCGTAAACGCTTGCGCGTGCCGGGCCTGTTGTTTTTTCTCTATTTAGCCCTTGCCGCTGTAGAGCGCTTCTGGATTGAGAAAATTCGCGTCAACGTGCACCACGAGGTGCTGGGCATGCGGATGAGTCAAGCCGAGATCATTTCCTCCCTTTTGTTTGTGGTTAGCATGGTAGGTATGGCGGTAGTGTGGCTGCTCTATCGGCGCCAAAAGCGCCGGGTAAAAGCACGGACTTAGGCGCGCTTCTTTCTTTTCTCTTGCAAATATTTTGCGGCTCCGTGCACTAGCAGCCATTGCCCCAACAGGTAGGTCGCCATGATTACGGCCCTGCTGTGCAAAAACGTATGCCCGAAGCGCGCTGCAGCCAGTAAGCAATCCGAAAGCAAAAAAAGCAAAGCTCCCGACATCGCCTGCGAAAAAGCCATTTCGCCTAACTGAAAGCGCGCATGTAATACCGACAACGACACGCCCATCAAGGCAACGCCATAGAGCACTATGGGCAGCCGTAAGCCTTCAGATACGCCTGGCCATAGCCAATACAGAAAACCCACTCCAAAGACCACCAATGCCACACCCGACAGTGGAGATCGATGTAAAAAGCCCTTCGAATGCCTTGCTTCCGCAAAAAAACCGCCACTGTAGGATAGCTGGGCAAAGAGAAAGACCAGTAGACCCAGCAAAAAGAACAGCTCGCCTTGCTTACCTTGGCTAAACAGCAGCAACACATCGCCTAACGTAGAAAATGCCAATGCCGCCAGCACAGAGCTGCGCAAAAATCGGCCCTTAGCCGGTGTAGCACGCCAAAACCAGGTGCCCAATAGCGGCATCAGCCAGGGCTTCGTCCATGCAGCCAGGGTGTATACTCCGATCGCTTCGGCAGCAACGTGGGCAACGCCCAGGGCGACATAAAGCCATAAAAAGGGGGAGTGCAGTGTTTTCATGAGACAAGGTTACAAAAACTTTCTCGCCTGACGGCATGCGAAAAAACTGCTCCTTGGGTGTTGAACGGCAACAAACTTCTTTATTTGAGTTTAACGCGCGACATTCGCGCCTCAAAAAAAGTAACCCACTATGGTAATCAACATCCAGAGCATTCGCTTCAAAGCAGATGACCAGTTACAAGCGTACATCCAGGAGAAGGTTGGCAAACTGTTCAGCGTTAATGATAGGATTTTGCGCGCCGACGTAACCTTATCAGAGGAGAATGGCGTCAATCGCTACCAGTGCGAGATAAGGTTAGTAGTGCCGGGTAATGACTTGATTGCAAAACGGAGTGCGAATACCTCCAAAAAAGCCGTGTATAGTGCTGTAAGTACCTTGTCGCGCCGGTTACGCGACCAAAAAAGGCGATGAGGCCCTGCCTAGTGGCCGCTTTCGAGTACTAATCGAGTAAAAATGTGCTTATGTCGAGCACAAACAGCGGCTCTTGGGTTAGATAGGCTAACTTTATGCGCGCTGAATTGTTGCCTATTTTAAATACGCCTTTATTATCTCATTTACATAGCATCATCCATGGATCCTCTAAAGCAATTATTTCTCGAGAAATCTCAAGAGTTGAAAAAGGAGATCAAAGATATCCTCCAGCAGCACGGCCAGGTCAAGGTGGACGATGTATCCATTGACCAGATATATGGTGGCATGCGCGACATTATTTGCATGTTGTGGGAGCCGTCACTTTTAGATGCTCAAGAAGGCATTCGTTTTCGAGGTTTTTCGATACCGGAGTTGCGCGAAAAGTTGCCGAGAGCACCTAAGGGCAAAGAGCCGCTGCCAGAAGGGCTTTTCTGGCTATTGTTGGTGGGCGAAATTCCTACACGCGATGAGGTGAAGTGGCTCACCGAAAATTGGGTGCGTCGAGCCAATGTGCCGGAGTATGTTTTTCGCACTATAGAGGCATTGCCCGTCGAGGCCCACCCTATGACGCAGCTGTCGGTAGGCATTATGGCGATGCAAAATACTAGCGTTTTTGCTCAGCGCTACAACAGTGGAATGAATAAGTCGGAGTATTGGGACGCTACCTACGAGGACGCCATGAATTTGGCAGCTCGCCTACCGCGTATTGCTGCTTACATCTATCGCCGCATTTACTTCAACGGCGACATTATCCTACCCGATATTTCGCTGGACTGGGCCGGCAATTACGCCCACATGTTGGGCTTTGAGGATCCGAGCTTCAAAGAATACATGCGCTTATTTTTGACCATCCACGCCGACCACGAAGGCGGTAACGCTTCTGCGCATACCATGCACTTGGTCGGCTCGACGTTGAGCGACCCGTACCTGTCGCTGAGCGCAGCGTTCAACGCACTAGCTGGTCCGTTGCACGGCTTGGCCAACCAAGAGGTCATTCGCTGGATCTTGAAAATGGTCGAGACGCTTGGCACTTCGCGCCCTACTCGCGAACAAATAGCCGACTACGTAAAAAGCACGCTGGCCAGCGGCCGAGTTATTCCGGGTTATGGCCATGCAGTACTGCGTCAACCCGACCCGCGCTTTATGGCGCAGCGCCAGTTTGCCGAGGACAACGTCCAAGACAGCGACTTGGTCAAAATCGTGTGGAAGATTTTCGACGTTGTCCCTCCTATTCTGGGCGGTTTAGGCAAGGTGCGCAACCCTTGGCCTAACGTAGACGCTCACTCCGGTGCGCTGCTGATGCACTACGGCATGAAGGAGCACAATTACTACACCGTGCTCTTTGCCGTTAGCCGGGCATTAGGGGTACTGGCTGCGCAGTGTTGGGCGCGTGCGCTAGGCTTGCCTTTGGAGCGGCCCAAGTCAGTAACGACGCAGTGGATCAAAGAATTTTTGGAAAAAAAAGTGCAGCAAGGGGATGCTGTTTCAGCCAATTAAGTGCTGCGCATGGTAGCTATTATTATGGGTTCGGAGTCCGACCTGCCCATCATGCAGAAAGCGGCAGATGCGCTCAGCGAGCTGGATGTTTCCTTTGAAATGACGATTGTATCGGCCCACCGGACGCCCGAGCGTATGTTTCAATTTGCCCGTACAGCGCATGAGCGGGGCGTTCGCGTTATCGTGGCTGGCGCAGGGGGCGCTGCGCATCTTCCGGGAATGGTGGCAGCCCTTTCGCCACTACCTGTAGTGGGAGTGCCCATCAAGTCGTCCAACTCTATAGATGGGTGGGACAGTATTCTGTCTATCCTGCAGATGCCTGAAGGCGTACCCGTGGCCACAGTAGCCCTCAATGCGGCGCGCAATGCGGGTATTTTGGCTGCGCAGATGTTGGCTACCAGTGACGCAGCATTGCTCGAGCGCATACAGGCCTATAAAAAGCGGCTTGAAGCTCATGTATTAGAAAAAGCGGCCCGCCTGGAAGGCGGTAGCCCGCCGAACAACAACGGCTGAGTTTCTCATCATTCGGCAATTTTTGAGCCGGAGGCTTCTAAGAGCACTTGAATTTTTCGCAGGCAACCCGCAGCGACCTCGAACACTTCCCTGAAGAAGAGAGTGTGCCTCAGGTGTCTGTTTCCAGCACTTCAATATCCGCAGTATGATAGCCCAATTTTATCGCCATTGGCGCAATGCTTTTTCTGGAATTCCCACAGCCATTTGGCTGCTTTCGTTGGTTAGTTTAGTTAACCGCTGCGGCTCTATGGCCGTCGTGTTTTTATCCCTTTATTTGACGAGCCGACTGGGTTACGGCGTCGAACAGGCCGGCTATGTGCTGGGCTGTTACGGTTTGGGTGCGCTGTTGGGCACGTGGTTGGGCGGGCGCCTGACCGACCGGTTTGGCTACTTTAGCGTTATGGTTTGGTCGTTGGTGCTGAGCGGGCTAGTGCTTATTGGACTGGTGTGGCTGACAGATTTTGTGGTGGTTTGCCTTGCTGTCTTCATGTTGAGTTTGGTTTCAGACGGCTTTCGGCCGGCGAACTCGGTAGCCATCGTGCGCCACAGCCGCCCTGAGGTGCGCACGCGTTCTGTGTCGTTGTATCGGATGTCTATCAACTTAGGTTGGGCAGTAGCGCCTGCTTTAGGAGGCTTATTGGTTTCGTTCGGTTGGGCTTGGTTGTTTTGGGTAGATGGGCTGACGTGTTTTTTGGCTGCAGGTTTGCTTGTTTGGCTGTTTTCACCAAAGGCGGCAAGGGGATTTGCCGAAGTAGACGAAGCCACTGCCGACCCTCAGTACACGAAGGCGCCAAAAGCCGCAGCATCGCCTTATCACGATAAACCCTATTTAGCCTTTACCTTGTTTACGCTGCTCAATGCGCTGGTGTTCATGCAGTTTGTCTGGACGGTGCCGCTTTTTTTCAAAATGGCCTATCATTGGGACGAGCGTACGATTGGCCTAATAACGGCCCTCAACGGTCTATTTGTTTTTGCGGTGGAAATGCCAATGATTTATTCCATTGAAGGGCGGTTGTCGAGGCTGCAGTTTGTGCGGCGCGGACTGTTGCTGTATGCAGCGGCGTTTGCAACCTTGCTGTTGCCGTTAAACCCTCTTTGGATAGCGGTCTTTTTTATCCTTGCCCTTTCTTTTGGTGAAATGCTGGTAATGCCGTTTAGCACCAACTTTGCCTTTGCCTATGCGGCCAAGGGCAATGCTGGCAGCTACATGGCGCTGTACAGCATCTCGTATTCGATAGCCAATATCGTAGCACCGCTCTTTGGCACTCAGGTGATCGCCCGTTGGGGCTATTTTTCGCTGTGGACGCTGGTATGTGCCTTGGCTCTGTTGAGCTTAGCCGGCTTCTGGTTGTTAGAAAAGAAAGCGGAGCCGCGGCCACCCGCTGCGGTAGACGTGAGTGCTGCGGCTTGAACTACTGCTTTGCTGGTGCGCTTGCGCGGGCAGCTGCTCGGCTTTGCATTTCGGCAGCTTTCTGCGCATTCCCGGCAGCAGTGTAGACTTCGGTTAAGGCGCGCAGGAGGCGCTCGTCTTCAGCTCGAGTGTCTAGGAGAAGCTCTAAGATAGCTGCAGCGTTGGCCAGGTCTTTTTTATTTCGGAAAAAGGAGTCGTACCCAAGGCGATAGACGAAATCACTGACGTCTTGCGGTTTCCCACTAGTATTAGCCAAGTACTTAATGTATTGGTCGAAGAAGGGGCGAAAGTTGGCGTTGTTGGGGATGCGGTCCATGAGCATGCCAAAGATCTGCAGAAGGGTGTCGAGTTGGCGATTCTGTTCGTATCGAGCAGCGGCGACAGCGCCTTTCATCACTAAAGCAGAGCCGTAGTTAGGGTTGATTTCTAGCGATCGATTGATGTGATACTCCATCGTGTCTACCCAACGGGCCTTTTCAGAAGGGTTTTGGGCTTTTTGATAGAGGTGCTCGTAAATGGCTGTTACGTAAAAGCAATGTGAACGAGCGCTGTTAACCGATACATTGACAGCAGCCGTATTGAGCGATAAGACATCTTTCCATACGGGTACGCGCCGGAGGGTAAAGAAGCTCAGCATACCAATGAAAATCACTGCAAGTCCTGTCCCTAAGAGATACGGGCGCTGCGGTTGCTCGCGCAGCCATTCGGGCAGTTTGACGGCCAAAAACCAGCCAGCCAAGAGGGCAAAAGCTACGGAGGGCATGTAAGCAAAGCGCTCATTCATGAATGTGCCTACCGATACGAATAGGTTGGAGACAATGCTCAACGTTAGCAACCAGTAGGCGATGGCGTATGCAGGAACTTGCCGGTGTTTAAGCCGCAATACTGCCCATATGCCCATGCCTACGTAGAGCACCAGTGAAAGCAGCACGCGCCAGTCATCCCAATTGACTTTGGGAACGTGATAAGGGTAGTAGTCGTGCGTCAGCGGATGAGGCCAGAAAAGCAGCTTCACATACCAGCCCAGCGTCAGGAAGATAGTTGCGTACTTTTCACTGAGAGTCATCTCGATAAAGGGGTTGTTCATCAAGTCTTTGATGGCCCGACCGTGATCTAACATAAACCCTAAGGCCCAGTATCGGACCGCAATGAAGATAGCCGCAGCCAATACCAAGGGCAGGGCGAGGCGTCCCACCTGTGCAATGGGCGCACGCGCAAAAAACCACACCGTTAGCGGAATGACGGCCACAAAAGTCAGGGCATTTTCCTTGGCGAACATGCCCAACAATAGCAAGAGGCCAGACATCCAGTACCACACTTTGCTCTGCTCGTCTAAGGACTTGAGGCTGGCGTAAAGCGCACCTAAACTGCACAGCAGTGCCAAAATTTCGTCTCGCCCTTTGATGTTGGCCACGGCTTCGGAATGAAGCGGATGCGCCACAAAAATTAACGCACCTAAGAAGGCTGCGCTGAAATACCACACGCCACTGTTTTTTAAGGGAAAGAATACCAACAACAGCCGATAGAGCAATACGCCACTGAGACCGTATAATAAAACATTGATGATATGGCTGATGCTAGGGCGGTTTTCGCCAAAAAGCGATACTTCTACGGCAAAGGTGGCCAGCGAAAGAGGCCGATAACGCCCTCCTTCCAACAGCAACAAGTTTTCCTTTTTTTGAAAATAACCCATAAAGCTATCGTGGGCAAAAATGTCGCGTATGCCCTTGATGCCCGCTTTGACGTAGGCATTTTTCTGAATGACCATTTCGTCATCCAAGATGTATCCGTAGGAGATACTGGCGCCATAGAGAACGAAAGCGGCGAGCAAGAGTAAAAGAGCGGGCACCCAGTGCTGTTTCCAGAACCCCGGTTCGAATAGGCGAACATCAAAAGAAGACGTACTGCTGGTTGAGCGGGTTGCTGCTGCCTTTTGAGTGGTTACCACCTTTTTGGGCGCAGTGGGTTGCGTTTTTCCCTTTTTTTTCGCCATAGCGTATGTGTTTGCAAAATCCGGCGGGCAAATATCGAAATAATCGGTGCTTTTGCGCGAAACGCGCTGCACGTCGCATCTTTGCGGCGTTTTCTGACCAAGATAAAACACACGCTTTTGAAACGCTCTAGTCGAGTTTTACTGCTGATCTTCTTAGTGCTTGTGCTTGATCAGGCGCTGAAGGTGTACATCAAGACGACTTTTTGCTACAACCAGGATGTGCCTATTTTGGGCTTGAGTTGGGCGCGGCTTCACTTTGTGGAGAACGAGGGTATGGCCTTTGGCATTACGTTTGGCTGGGAATACGGCAAGCTGCTGCTCAGCGTATTTCGCATTCTAATGGTGGGTGCGCTTATCTGGTATTTGCGCATGCTTCTTGCCGCGCGAGCCCCCATGTGCTTTTTGTACAGTGTAGGTCTCATTACGGCCGGAGCAATTGGCAACATTCTCGACAGCGCTTTTTACGGCTTGATTTTTACGGAGTCGCCCTATCACGATTGTGTGCCGGCGCGCTTTGTCTGGCCTGGTCAGGGCTACGGAGCATTTCTGCACGGCAAAGTGGTAGATATGTTCTATTTCCCGATCGTCTGGATGCGCATGCCGGAGTGGCTGCCCTACATCGGAGGAGAGGAATGGCTGTTTTTTAGCCCAATTTTTAATGTGGCAGACGCATCGATTACGATAGGGGTATTGTCTATTTTACTGTTTCAGCGCCGCTTTTTTCGGGAGGAGCTGTCGGCTCATCCTACTTCCGATGTGTCGGCAGTGGTATCGGAGGAGGGGGTAGAAGATACCCCAAAAGACGATTTGGCTCCTCGAGGCGCTAAAGAAGAGGGGGGATAAAGAAAAAGGCCTCCTCGATGACTGACACCGGGAGGCTGCGAAAACAATAAACAGCAGGAAATTCTTTAGACAGCGCAAATTCTGCGGATAACTTTGTACAGGCCGGTAGTTTCGTTGACGTCTATTTCGAAAGGGTCGTGATCAAAGTAATTGGCCGAGATGAGTTTTAGGCGAATTACCCGACCATTGCTGTCGTATTGTTTTTGTACGTATTTGACCCACAGCTGGCCATCGCTGCGAACGGTGTAGATTTCGTTGTCGCGAATGTCGCTGATTTGCTCTATTTCGCGGCAGACCACAATGTCGCCATTTTGAATAACGGGTTCCATTGAATTACCCTCAATCTGGAAGGCTACTAGACGCCCGCCCGACTTGCTGATGCCGGGTATAGAGAAGTAACTCCCATCTTCGGGCCACTCGGTACCTACCGTGGCTCCAGCAAAGGCTCGTGCTGTTGTGTACCAAATGTTGCCACTTTTGGCCGAGTATTTACTGTCGCGTGGCGGCGCACTCAGCGAATCGTCAAAGCCAAAGGGATGTCCAATGCCATAAAGCATCCACAACTCGTTGATGCCATAAGCGCGACAAAACGCCTGGGCTTGGCTGTAATCCACCACGCGTTTACTGTTGGGCGATAGAAATGCCCGGATAATGTGGCCATAAGCGCGCTTGCCCAGTACTTTTTCCGCTACATCGCCCATGCCTTTGCCATTGCGATCATTCTTGACAATGTCGCCGCGTTCCTCTAAAAGGCGAAAGGCTTCGACAAAGCGCTTATTTAATTCGATGCGATCATCTTTAATCATAAAACAGCACGTTTTAAAGGTTAAGGCTGCGTCAGCAGCTTGTTTGCGGCAGCGCTTAATGCCTTTGGTGCTGCAAATTTGAAACTTTTTGGTTTTTCAAACAAAAAATTTTAAAGTTTTTTTTAGAAAAAAAGCGGACCCACGTGCTGTTGCCTGAAAAACAGCGCGTTGCATATATTACGAGCCGCGCTTGGGGGTGCTTAGGGTTATTCCACTCGCCAGACGGAGGCGATGAATTTAAGTTGTTTTAAATCTTTTATGACTTGTTGTAACTGGTGCTCGTTGGCTACAATAAGGGCAACACGCCCTTGGAAGTAGCCGTCTTCACTAGAGATGGAGAACGAGCGTATGTTGATGCCCTTGCCAGAGATATGGTCGGAAATGCGCTGGATGATTCCGGGGCCGTCGTCGATGCCCGTGATGGCAATAGTGGCTACGAAGTTGGATTTGGCGGTATTGCCCCAATGAGCAGGCAGAATTCGATACGAGTAATTAGCAAAAAGGTATGGGGCATTAGCACAAGTAACTCGATGAATTTTGACACCTTCCTTAGAGGTGATGTAGGCAAAAATATCGTCGCTGGGTATAGGGTTACAGCAAGTGGCGAGTGTGTAGGCGTAGTAGTTTCCCGGCTCGTTGTTGATGATGACGTCGCTGGGTTTATTAGAGCGCTCGATCGGGCGCTCGTCGAGTGCGTAAGTACTGTCGATTTTCGGGCTAGGCTCTGCTGGTTTTAGCAGCCCGTCTTCTAAGCGGAATTCTTTGAGCCGGGCGAGGTTTACTTGGTCGAGGGCTATGGCTACGAGGAATTCCAACCGCTCTTCGAAGCCGTACCATTTGGCGAGGGCATCGGCGTGTTCTTCGGCAGAGCAGTCGAACAGACGCCTCATTTTTCGCTCCAAAATCTCTAAACCTTCGGCGGCCGTTTTGAAGCGTTCCTTCTTAAGGAAAGCTCGAATGCGATTTTTAGCCTTAGAGGTTTTGACAAAGCGGAGCCAGTCGGCGGAGGGTCGGCAGCTCTTATCGGTTTCAACGGAAACTTGGTCGCCGTTTTTGAGCACGTAGCTAAACGGCACAATGCTGCCGTTCACGCGGATGGCGCGGCAGGAGCAGCCGATGTCGGAGTGAATGTCGAAAGCGAAGTCAAGGGCTGTGGCGCCTTCCTTTAAAAAGCGAATTTCTCCTTTTGGAGTCAGCACGTATACTTCCTCTTCGGGCATCATGTCCTCGAAGTCCGCCATAATTTGGTTGGCGTTCGCCGCTTCGCTGTTTTCCAGCACCTCCCGAATCTTGTTGAACCATCTGTCGAAGACGTTTTCATTCCGATGGAGCAACTTTAGCCCTTTATACTTCCAGTGGGCGGCATACCCGCGCTCAGCGATCTCGTTCATTCGCTCGGTGCGAATTTGCACCTCCACATATTTGCCGCCAGGGCCAATGACGGAAGTGTGGAGCGACTCATATCCGTTGGCTTTGGGTGTCGTTATCCAGTCTTTTTGGCGCGAGGGGATATTTTGATAGATGCTGGTGACGATGGCGTATACCAGCCAGCAAGATAGGCCTTCCTCTTCAAAGGGCACATCCAAAATGATGCGGATGGCGAAAAGATCGTAGATGTCCTCAAAGGCGACTTCTTTTTTGCGCATCTTGCTCCAAATGGAGTAGATGCTCTTGGGTCGGCCTAGGATGCGATATTTGAGGCCCTTTGTATTCTTTTGCAGCGCTTCATCTATAGGGCGGATGAAATCGCGGATGTACTGTTCGCGCGAGCGCTTCGTCTGCGCGAGTTTGTCGGCGATTTCGCGGTACTCGTCGGGCCGAACGATTTTGAGGAAGGTATCCTGAAATTCTGTTTTAATGTTGTAAAGGCCGAGGCGGTGCGCCAACGGCGTGTAGATAGCTTCCGTTTCGGCGGCGATGCGGATTTGCGCGTCGTGCGACATGCCCTTGATGGTGCGCATGTTGTGCAGCCGATCAGCCATCTTAATCAGGACGACACGCACATCCACCAACATGGCGCGCATGACGCGAGCGAGGTTTTCAGCCTGCCTGAAGCTGGGGTTGAGCATGCTCTTGTCCAGTTTCGTAAGGCCATCTACAATCATAGCAACTCGCTCTCCAAAGCGCTCGCGAATAACGTCTAAGGTAACCGCGGTGTCTTCTACGACATCATGCAAAAGAGCACATACGACGGCTGTAGGGCCAAGCCCAATTTCTTCTACGCAAATTTGTGCTACGGCTATCGGGTGCAGGATGTAAGGCTCACCGGTCTTTCGCGTCTGTCCTCGATGCGCTTCGGCGGCAAGGTCTAAAGCGTTGCGAATCGCCCGACAGTCTTCTTCGCTCATGGGCTTAGGAAGACTCCGGAGGAGCCTGCGGTAGCTCTGCTTGATGATGCGGGCGTATTCATCCGACGACGAAAGTGGCGGCAATTCAGACATATGCGTATTTCTTAATACTAGGCCAAAAATAAGAAATCTTATTTGGTCTGGTCAGAAGTGTTTTAACTTCGTTAACGAATTAGCAAATATCAAGGGTTTTATTCTAGCAATCTGCTTACCTTTGCAGCCCTCTTTGAGAGGTATTGTATTACCTACGGGCGTGGCGGAATTGGTAGACGTACCAGACTTAGGATCTGGCGCCGAAAGGCTTGAGGGTTCGAGTCCCTCCGCCCGTACAAAAAATTACCTTCAGATAAAAAACTTCTCCTCTAATTTTATGCCCACTATAGAGCAGCGCCTTCTCAAGGAGGAGCACATCGTACAATTTGATATTGTTATTACCCAAGAGGAGCTCCTCTCTAAGGTGCAAGGAGAGGTCAAAAAGATTGCCAAAGAGGGTAAGATAAAAGGGTTTAGGCCAGGGCATGCACCGCTTCATTGGGTGCGCAACATGTACGGCGATAGCCTTTTGCGTTCGGCATTTCAGCATTTGTTGGAAAGCGAGCTGAATACTTTTATAAGTACATCCACTTTGCCTCTTATAGATGCCCCGGTATTGGCGGAGCGGAGCGGTGCCTTGCCAACGCTTACGCTTAAAAACTTGCAAGGCGAGTATCGAGTCTCTTTTGAGGTAGGACTTTACCCAGAGACCATTAAAGGTTTAGGGCCTGATGACGAATACGAGAAGATTGTGGTGGAGGTGCCCGATGAGGTAGCTACTCAAGAACTGGCTAAGATTGCCTTGAGGTATGGTCAGGAGAAAGAGGTTTCAGATAGCGTTGTTCTGGGAGACTCGGTAGAGGTCGATCTGGTTGAACTGTTGGGGGATGCACCCAAAGAGGGCGGTGTGCGTCGGCAAACGCGCTTTGTCCTTTCGGAGAAAATGCCTGATGAGATAAAAGAGGCCTTTATAGGGCGGAAAAGCCGGGATGTGGTACGCGTACGTTTATCCGCTGTGAGAGAGGCTTTTTCTGAAGCGGCGTATCGGCGTTTGTTGGGCTTGTCGGATGACCATACTCAGGAAATTGGCGATTGGTTTGAGGTAACGTTACAGCGCATTTACCGAGTTGAACCCGCCGAAATGACAGAGGCCTTTTTTCAAGAACACTTTGGCGAAGATGTGCGCACAGAGCAAGAGGCTTTGGCCAGGATTAAGCGCGCTGTGCAAGATTCTTATGCGGACTTCATCGCCGAGAGGTTGGTGCAAGACGTCGTAGACCGCCTCCGCGAACTCAATGACTTCCCCTGGCCAGAAAGGTACATGAAGGCCCTTTTTGCTAAAAATGCTGAGATATCGCAGCAGGAAGACGCAGCCTCGTATGAGGTCTTTCTCGACTCTTACAAAGGGTTTTTTCTCATCAAACACTTGCGCAAAGTGACAGGAGCTGATCCCTCGAACGATGACGTCCTCAACGAGCTAATACGACGCGCACACCGTCAACTGTCGGGCACTGGCCTTGAGCACTTGCTGGAATCCTTTATTTCGCGAATGGTCCAAGACCGACAAACAGTGGAGGATGCTCGCAACACTCTCATCGTCCGCAAGGTAGCGGCTCAGCTTCCCTCCTTGGTATCTATTAGAGAGCGCCGTATGACACTTGAGGAAATAGAGGCTCTAAGATCAAACCTATATACTGTCAAGATGAAACGCTACTTGGAACAAAAACGAGTTCAAGCAGCAGAAACACCCGAAACTCCAGCAGAAGAAAACGCTTCAAGTACGACTGAGCTGGTGGAGAAGCCTTGACACTCCTCGGTGGAACTTCTCTGCAACCTAATTGTTTTAGCGTTTCAAAACGTGCAAACTATGTTCGATAAGAAAGAATTTCAGCGGTATGCTACTCGGCATTTGGGCATGAACAGCATGCATTTAGAAAAATACGCCGAAACTACAGTAGCAGCAGCCATCCCTATTATTCGAGCCTTTACTCCTGCCGTCATTGAGGAGCGCCAAATGAACGTAGTGGCTATGGATGTGTTTAGCCGCCTAATGATGGATCGCATCATTTTTATGGGCGTTCCCGTCAACGATTATGTGGCCAACGTTATCCAAGCCCAGCTATTGTTTTTGGAGTCTGCTGACCCCAAGCGCGACATCCAGCTGTTCATTAACAGCCCGGGTGGTTCCGTCATTGACGGATTGGGCATCTACGACACCATGCAATATGTAGCGCCCGATGTCGCCACCATCTGTACGGGTTTAGCCGCCTCTATGGGGGCTGTTTTGTTGGCCGCAGGAGCTAAGGGCAAGCGCAGCTGTCTCTATCACAGTCACGTCATGATCCACCAACCTATGGGCGGTGCACAAGGGCAAGTTTCGGATATCGAAATCACCTATCGGCTCATTAAGAAGATGCAAAAGAGCCTTTACGAGGTATTGGCCGCACACACGGGTCAGACTTACGAAAAAATCATGGAAGACTGCGACCGTGACAATTGGATGAGTGCTGAAGAAGCGAAGGCATACGGCATTGTGGACGAAGTGCTCGACCGGCAAAGCCCTCGTAAAGCGAAGTAAGCTTATGTCGAAAGAAAAAAAGCGCGTAGAATACTGTTCTTTTTGTGGCAGAAGTGCCGAGGAAGTCATGATACTCATCTCGGGCCCGGAAGCGCAAATCTGCGATGATTGCATCGAAAAAGCCCATCAGATCGTAGAGGAGCAAACTGAGCGCACTGGCACTACTAAAAAGAGCGCGCGCTACGCGCAGCCGCTGCGCCTTATTCCACCGCGCGAGATTAAGGCCTTTCTCGACCAATACGTCATTGGCCAAGACGAGGCTAAAAAAGTCCTTGCTGTGGCCGTCTACAACCATTATAAGCGCGTACGGCAGCTAGAAGCAACCAAAGGCAAGCCCGCTGACCCTGAGGCTGTAGAAATTGAAAAGTCTAACATCCTGCTCGTGGGCCATACGGGAACCGGCAAGACCCTACTGGCCAAAACCATTGCTCGCCTGCTCAATGTGCCCTTCACTATTGTGGATGCCACGGTCTTCACCGAAGCGGGCTATGTAGGCGAAGACGTGGAGAGCATCCTCTCGCGCTTACTCCAAGTATGCGATTACGACGTTGTTGCCGCCGAGCGCGGCATCGTTTACATCGATGAAATAGATAAGATTGCTCGCAAGCAAGACAACCCGTCCATCACCCGCGACGTTTCGGGAGAAGGCGTTCAGCAGGCTTTGCTCAAAATGCTCGAAGGGACTGACGTGCTCGTGCCTCCTCAAGGCGGGCGCAAACACCCCGAGCAGAAGATGATTAAAGTCAACACAGAAAATATTCTCTTCATCTGTGGTGGTGCTTTTGACGGCATCGAGAAAATCATCGCTCGCCGCATCAATACCCAAGTCATCGGCTACAGCAAGTCCCGTATCGAGTACGTCGATCGCGATAACTTGCTGCGCTACCTTTCGGCTCAAGACGTCAAACAGTACGGCCTTATTCCCGAATTAGTGGGGCGGTTGCCCGTTATCGTTCACCTCGATCCGCTCGATGCCGACACCTTAAAGAAGATACTGACGCAGCCGCGCAATGCCTTGCTGCGCCAATACAAACACTTGTTTGCCTTAGAAGGCATCGAGCTTGAGATTACGCCCGATGCTATCGATTACATCGCGGAAAAAGCGCTTGAGTACAAACTCGGAGCGCGCGGCCTGCGGTCGCTGTGCGAAGCCATCCTGACCGATGCCATGTTTGACCCCGAAAAAGAACTCAAGGACGCACGCCATAAATTGGTGGTAGACCGCCAGTACGCTGCGGAAAAAGTCAAGCGCATTGGTCTGGACAACCTCAAAGCGGCCTAAAGCACGGTAGAGCAGAAAAATGCAAAAGCCGCCTCGTTTGGCGGCTCTTAGCAAAAGCGGTATGAAGCAAATACTCTAAGTCAAAAAAGAGCTACCGGAGCGCCAATAGCTGTTTATTTATCCTGTCCACTCCGGCATCTCTACAGCCGTCGCCTCCCGACGGCTTTTTCTTTTTTAAAACGACTCAAAAGCAGCCAGGCCATTGCTTTTGGGCAACACTTCTTCGCGTCGCAAGGTGTATACTTCTGGTTCATTTTCGGGTACGCGCAAACGCGGACTGACCATATCGTAGAGTGCAGCATCGTATTGGTGAATGCTCCATTGCCCATTGGCAAATTCTAGCGCCGTCAGATGCTCTACCCAATCGCCGCTGTTCATGTACGTTACCACATGCCCATTTCCCGCTGTAATTTGGCGAATTTGAGGGCGGTGAATATGCCCACAAATCACGTAGTCGTAGCCCTTCTCCGCCGCCAACTGAATGGCCGTATCTTCGAAATCGCTGATGTACTTAACGGCACCTTTAACAGACTTCTTCACCCGGGCAGCAAAAGATACCGGCGGCAACCCAAATAATTCCCGTGTGCGGTTGATTAGGCGATTTATCCGAATCAGCATATCGTAACCTTCTCCTCCCAAACGCGCTAACCAGCGCGCTCGCTGAATGCTGGCGTCGAATACGTCGCCGTGAAAAACCCAATGCGTCTTGCCATCTATTTGAAAAACGAGCTTGTTGCGCAAGTGCACCAACCCAAACGACATCTCCCCGAACTTGCGAAGTAAATCGTCGTGATTGCCGGTCAGATAATATACTTTCGTGCCGTCCACCGCCATCTTCAAAATGCGCCGAACAATTTCCAAATGCTCCTTCGGAAAATAGCTTTTCTTAAAATACCAAATGTCGAAAACATCGCCATTGAGTACGAGAACTTTTGGTCGAATGCTCTTTAAATAGTTTAACAATTCGCGTGCATGGCAACCGTATGTCCCTAAATGGATGTCCGAGAGCACCACAATATCAAGCGTTCTTTTCATTTTTTGTGAACTTGTAAGGGCGATTATGTGCTGAATATTATCGGGTTCAAAGGCCCGCGCCGATACACCATCCGAGAGTATCTGGAGCGAAAGTTGAGCGAGTGCCCCGGCATCCAGAGCGAGCGACCAAAAGGAGAGAACAAAGTGTGCGGGTGTGGCGCGGGAGTACTTTAGACAAGAAATATAAGGTTGTTAAAGTTGTCAAAAATGTTGTTAAGAGCAAAAGTACTTTAGTTGTAAGTTCTTGATCGTTAAGGGAGTATGAAGTTGGTATTATCTTTTTGTGCCGAAAGAGGCTCAAGTGCTGGCGAGAGTTAAATTCGCCTTTAATATTTCTGAAGCTGTCCAGAGCCGCAGGTGTGCGCTGTGCGGCAATTTTTAGTGGTTAACAATAGAATTCTTATGCGAATGAAACGCACTTTATTGGGGGGCTTTTGGTCGTTTTCGCCCTCATCCAATTCATCCGCCCGGATAGATCGGTGCCCGCTGTGGGCGGTGGCCAGGACCTCCGTGCGGTTCTGAATCCTCCGGCTGAAGTTAGTACTATTCTTGACGCAGCCTGTTACGACTGCCATTCGTATCGAACGCGATACCCCTGGTATAGCGAGGTGGCGCCGGTATCTTGGTGGTTGTCTCGGCACATTAACGAAGCTCGCGAACACCTCAACTTTAGCACTTTTGGCGCCCTGCCGCCCAGCGAACGCTCGGAAATACTGGCAGAGTGCTCCGAGGTGGTTCTGGATGGTGAAATGCCTTTGAGCAGCTATACCTGGGCGCATCCCGAAGCTCGCCTGAGTTCGGAGCAGCGTAGCTTGTTAGCCGGTTGGTTCAGCGCGTACACTAGCGCCGATGAGCATGGCGAAGACGAGGTGGACGACGACGAACATTAGCGCAAATAGACCGCGGACTCTCGTCCGTCGCCCCCCAAATCTACCTCAATGTCGTCGCGCATGGTGGTGTACAACGACAACCCAACGTAATCGGGTTGAATGGGAAAAAACTTGTGTTTTCTGTCTACCAAAACGGCCACTTCTACTTGTCGGGGTAGCGCATTGAGCAGCGGCCGCATAGCGAAAAACAAGGTGCGGCCGGTATTGGCTACGTCGTCGGCTACGATGATGATTCTGTCGCGTATCGCCTCGATGGGCATCTCCATATAGGGCTCGTATGCTAAGGGATCGGCTGGATTTAGTCGGATGCGCGTCAGTGAGAAAACAGTGTCCTCGGGTGCAAGCGCACGCAATTCTGCCAACAAGCGCTCTGCGAAAGCCAAGCCATTGTTATTTAGCCCCGCCAGCACAATTTCGCGCTCTCCATAGTGGCGCTCCAAAATCTGAATAGCTAAACGCTTGACTTTCTGTTGAATTTGAGAATGGTCTAAAATTTTCATGAGTGCATCGCGTTAAGGCCGGCATGTCATGGGCAGCGTCGTGTCCTGCGTTGTTGGGGTGTCAGCCAGGTGTATAAGAGTTGCTCAAACGAACGCAAAAGTCTGTCGTTATTGCCGTACTTTTCGCCGCTAAATACGACAGACATGCTTTCAATCGCCTTTTTCGCCGCTGTGCTGGTCTTGACGGGCTGGTTTGCTTACCGAGGTTATGCGCGCGTGTGGCAAAACATTCATCTGGGCAAGGCTGAGCCTGTTGAAGGAGTTCGTGCTGTCCGCTGGCGCAACGTCTTGTTGGTTGCTTTTGGCCAGCAGAAGATGTTTAAAAACTGGCTTCCGGCAGTGCTACACCTCTTTATATATGTGGCCTTCCTCGTCACCCAGATAGAGCTCCTCGAAATTTTCGTAGATGGCCTGACGGGAGCACATCGCTTTTTTGCTCCTTATTTAAAAGACTTCTATGCGTTTGTCATCAGTTTTATCGAGGTCCTGTCAGTACTCGCATTGGTGGCTACCGTCGCCTTTCTGGCGCGACGCAACTTGCTCAAAGTACCGCGCTTTTGGAAGCCCGAAATGAAAGGCTGGCCTTTCCGCGATGCCAACTATATCCTCATCGGCGAAATCATTTTGATCGCAGGAATCTTCACCATGAACGGTGCGGATAGCGTGTTGCAAGCGCGAGGTGCCGAACACTACCCACCGGCAGGCCCTTTTGCTGTGAGCCAGTGGCTTGGCCCAGCGCTGTTTGGCTCACTGAGCACGCCCGCACTCATTGCTGTTGAGCGCTTTGGGTGGTGGCTTCACATCCTCACGGTCTTTGGCTTTTTGTGCTATTTGCCCTATTCGAAGCACCTACACATTCTGCTGGCCTTCCCCAACACCTGGTACGCTCGGCAAAAGCCTAAGGGTGAAATGTCGAACATGCCCGAAGTACAGAAGGAAGTGCGCATCATGATGGGCCTCGAACCGGCCGATACCAGCCCTTCGGGCGACCTGCCTCTCTTTGGGGCCAACGACGTGTTTAGTCTGAGTTGGAAAAACATCCTTGAAGCCTACTCCTGTACCGAGTGCGGCCGCTGCACAGCAGTCTGTCCGGCTAATCTCACGGGCAAAAAACTTAGTCCGCGTAAAGTCGTTATGGCCGTGCGCGACCGCGCTGAAGAGGTAGGGGCTGCCATCGCTGCTGGAAGGCAAAACCGCTCCGATTATAACGACGGCAAAAGCCTCTTCGACTACATTAGCCCTGAGGAATTGCACGCCTGCACCACCTGCAACGCCTGCGTGGAGGCTTGCCCGGTGCTCATCAACCCCTTAGATGTCATCTTGCAAATGCGCCGCTACGAAATCCTCACTCAAGGTGCTGGGCCAAGTGACTGGCTACCGCTCTTCAACGCTATAGAAAACAACGGCGCTGCTTGGGCTATGAACGAACCTCGCGATGCCTGGAGAAATCAATAAAGCGCCTCTGTTCCTTTTACACTACACGCTAATCAACATCGCTCTGCCGATATGCTTGCCAGAACAATGGCCGAAATGCAGGCCGAAGGCCAAACGCCCGAAATTCTTTTTTGGGTCGGCTGCGCCGGCTCCTACGATGCTCGCGCTCAAAAGGTTACCCGTGCCTTATGTGAAATTCTACATCACGCCGGCATTTCCTTCGCTATTTTGGGCCAGGAGGAGCGCTGCACTGGCGACCCTGCCCGGCGCGCTGGCAACGAGTTCCTCTTCCAGATGATGGCTACTATGAACATCGAAACCCTCAACCTTTACGGTGTTCGGAAAATCGTTACGGCGTGCCCGCATTGTTTCAACACGCTCAAAAACGAATACCCAGCCCTAGGAGGTCATTACGAAGTGGTGCACCACACCCAGCTGTTGCAAGAGCTCCTTCAATCCGGTAAAATCAAACTCAAAGAGGGCGGCGCTTTTCAGGGCAAACGCATTACTTACCACGACTCCTGCTACTTAGGCCGGGCCAACGATATCTATGAGGCCCCGCGTGCCCTACTTGAAGCGCTCGACGCCGATTTAGTCGAGATGAAGCGCTCGCGCAAGAACGGCCTTTGTTGTGGAGCCGGCGGCGCCCAAATGTGGAAAGAAGACGAGCCGGGCAACAAGCGTATCAATATTGAGCGTATCGAAGAAGCCTTGCAAACGCAGCCACAAGCCGTGGTCGCTAACTGCCCCTTCTGCATCACGATGTTGCAGGACGGCTTGAAAGCCAAGGAAAAAAACGAACACGTCATGGTTTACGACCTGTCGGAAATGATCCTCCAATCCCTGTAGAGATATGCTCACGCCCCGACTTGCTTATTTGCCTAATTTCGACGACACCTCGCGCGTGTGGGTGTATGTGTGTGCTCGTCCACTCACCGAGACCCAAGCGGAAACGCTACAGGACGCGCTAAACGACTTTACCCGACGTTGGACGGCGCACAACCAAGCCCTCAAGGCTGTTGGCGAGGTATTCGACCGTCAATTCGTCTTGATCATGGTAGACGAAACTCAGGCCGATGCCAGCGGCTGCTCTATAGACCAATCCGTCCATTTCCTAGAGGCTATGAGCCATCAACTCGGCGTTGATCTGCTGGAGCGCCTCCGCTTCGGTTGGATAGAAGATGGCCGCCTTCGCATGGGCAATCGCGAGGAGCTTGCCGAGCAAATTCGCCATCAGCGCATCGGACCCGATACATTGATGGTTAACACGTTGGTACAAACGAAGCGCGACCTGCGCGAACGCTGGCTCTTGCCTTTTGCCCAGAGCTGGCACCAGCGCATTGTGTAACTCCAGTTGCAAAAAGTACGGCCCGCTTGGAGCGGCGCTCGATAACTCTTCTGCCGTCAGAGGCGAGGCGAGCCCCCTGCCTTCGGGCTTACGCCTCGCAGTAAGGCCTTTGGCTCTCTATACCCTGGCAATTGGTATAGGTGAGTTAAAAAAATCGCTAAGTACAAACGCCTCACCCTTCCACGACTTCCGAGGGAACGTCCTACTTTTGCGCGCGCTTTTTAACCACACAGAAAGCAAAGGAAATAGGCCTTTTTCTCAACACGCAACGCTTACCCCACTCATGGCTTTACAGTGCGGCATCGTCGGCCTGCCCAATGTCGGTAAATCTACGCTATTCAACGCTCTGACTAGCGGCAAGGCCTTAGCAGCCAACTACCCCTTTGCCACTAAAGACCCCAATGTGGGCGTTATCACCGTTCCCGACGAGCGTTTAGATTGCTTGGCCGAGCTAGTTCGCCCCCAGCGCGTAGTGCCTACAACGGTAGAAATCGTAGATATCGCCGGCCTCATTAAAGGCGCCAGCAAGGGCGAAGGTTTGGGCAACCAGTTCCTGGCCAACATCCGCGAGGTGGATGCCATTGTGCATGTAGTGCGCTGCTTTGAAGACGATAACATTGTACACGTAGACGGCAGCGTCAGCCCCGTGCGCGACAAAGAAGTCATTGACCTCGAGTTGGGTTTGAAAGACTTAGAAACGGTGGAAAAGCGCCTGGAACGCGTCAGCCGCGCTGCCAAGGCCGGCAATAAAGAGGAACTGCGCAACCAGGAAATCCTCAACGCCGTCAAAGCCCACCTGGAAGCCGGCCGCCCCGCCCGGGCTTTGTTGCCTCAAATGGACGACGACGCCCGGCGCCTGATAGCCAAAGAGCTATCGCTCCTGACGGCCAAGCCGGTGCTCTACGCCTGCAACGTCGACGAAGCCTCCGTCCTGACCGGCAACGCGCACACAGAAGCTCTGCGTGCTGCCGTAGCCAACGAAGATGCTCAGGTACTCATCATCTGCGCCAGTATCGAAGCTCAGATCGCCGAAATGGAGTCGCCCGAAGAGCAAGCCGAATTTTTGGCCATGATGGGCCTTAAAGAGCCGGGCCGAAATGCCCTCATTCGCCAATGTTATGCTTTACTCGACTTGATTACTTACTTCACTGCTGGAGAAAAGGAAGTGCGTGCCTGGACAGTGCGCCGCGGTGCTAAAGCCCCCGAGGCTGCCGGTGTCATCCATTCTGACTTTGAAAAAGGCTTTATCCGGGCCGAAGTCATCAAATACGAGGACTTTATTCGCTATGGCTCGGAGGCCAAAGTTAAAGAGGCTGGCAAGATGGCTGTCGAGGGCAAAGAGTATATCGTGCAAGATGGTGACATCATGCACTTCCGCTTCAATGTGTAGGCGGAATGACTACCACTTCTCGAACGGTATTTGGGTGGCCAGCAAGTCGTCCAGTGTTTCGCGGCGTCGGATGAGGTGGGCTTCACCCTTGTAGAGCAACACTTCGGCTGGGCGCGGGCGCGAATTGTAGTTGGAAGCCATCATCCATCCATAGGCTCCAGCGTTAAAAAAACACAAGATGTCGCCTTCCACGACTTCTGGGATGCGGCGGTCGGCGGCAAAAGTGTCGGTCTCGCAGATATTGCCCACCACGGTGTAGATGCGCGGCTTGAAATTCGGCTCCGTAACATTGACGATGCGGTGGTACGAGCCGTAGAACATAGGCCGAATGAGGTGATTGAAGCCAGTATCCAACCCGACAAACACCGTCGAGGTCGTCTGTTTCACTAGGGTACATCGCGCAAAGAGATAGCCCGCTTCGCTGACCAAAAATTTGCCTGGCTCGAACATCAGCGTCAACTCGCGCCCGTACTCTTGGCAGAATTCTGTAAAACGCCGGCTGAGTTTTTCCCCCAACTCCTCCACATCGGTTTCGATGTCGTCGGGCTTGTAGGGTACTTTGAAGCCGCTGCCCAAGTCAATGAATTTGAGGTCAGGAAACTTGCGCGCCGCTTCAAAGAGGATTTCCGCTCCGCGCAAAAACACATCCACATCCAGAATATCAGAGCCGGTATGCATGTGCAGGCCTTCGACGCGCAGGCCTTGGCTTTCCACCACGCGCAGCACGTGCGGCAATTGGTGAATGCTGATGCCGAATTTAGAGTCCACATGCCCTACGCTGATGTTTTCATGCCCACCGGCCATAATGTGCGGGTTGATGCGGATGCATATGGGCACGTCAGGATAGAGCAATCCCCAGTTTTCTAGCATAGGAATGGCGTCAATATTGATGCGGACGCCCAGTCGTACAGCCTCCCCGTATTCATCTGCAGCAGCAAAGTTGGGCGTGTATAAAATATCGTTGGGCGCAAAACCTGCCTTTAGCCCTAAGGCTACTTCCTGAATAGAGACACAGTCCAACCCCGCGCCGAGGCGCTGAAAAAACCGCATCACAGAAATGTTGGTCAACGCTTTACAGGCGTAGTGAATGCGCACCTGCGGGTACGCAAAGGCCGATATTAGCCGGCGATACTGACGCTCCATAGTGTTAGCATCGTATACGTATAGCGGCGTGCCGTGTTGGCGACACAATTCAAGGGGGTCTATTCCGCCGGCGAGGCGATACTTCCCGTCAATGAGTTCCATGCGTTGTTTAAGCTTATTGCTACCAGGAGATGACCAAAAAAAACGGCGACAAAGGTAGCGCCTAACGCAGGCCGAAGCTGAAATGCATTTGTGGGAAATGCTGCAAGAGGAGGCGCCATAGCCGTCAAAGTTGCGATGTATTTGGGAGGGGGCGAGGGCAAAAGGAGGTGCTTTCGGTGGCTAAGCATTCTGCCGCGCCGGTCTTTTGTCGAAAAGACTACTACGGCTCTTAGCAGAATGGGTGTGCTTGCAGCGCTTGCTTTTGGGCAACACCTCGGTCTAAGAAAGAGTCTGTGCGAAGTCGATAAAAAACTGCATAGCTTCCGGGTTGCGCATGGAGTCGGGGTTATAAGCTTTTTCCAGCGGCTTTTTTTGAAGGATTTTTTTAACCGGCGTTTCCATTTTTTTGCCGGAGATGGTGTACGGGATATCGGGTGCGGCGAAGATGGCGTCGGGTACATGGCGCGGGCTGCATGTGGTGCGCAGCGTTTGGCGGATGCGTTGCTGGAGGTTCTCATCGAGGATAACGCCCGGCTCTAGGAGGACGAACAGCGGCATCCAATCGGAGCCGTCGGAGCGTTCGATGTTCAGGATGAGGGCATCGCGGATTTCTGGTATTTGATCCAAAGCCCGGTAAATTTCTGCAGTGCCGATGCGCACACCCTGGCGGTTGAGGGTGGCATCGGAGCGCCCTAAGATAATAAGCGTTTGGCGCGGCGTGATGCACAACCAATCGCCGTGGCGCCACACGCCGGGGTAGTGTTCAAAATAGCTAGAGCGGTACTTCGAGCCGTCAGGGTCGTTCCAGAAAAAGACCGGCATAGAGGGCATCGGGCGGGTAACGACCATCTCGCCCACTTCGCCCAAGGGTACGGGGCGACCATCTTCGTCCCAGCTTTCCATGGCACAGCCCAAGCATCGACACTGGATTTCGCCCTCGTACACCGGCAATAACGGGTTGCCACCCACCCAGGCCGTACACACATCGGTGCCGCCTGCCATGGAAGACAGCCACACATCGGGCTTGATGTGCTCGTAAACCCATCGGAAGCCCTCGGGCGGCAGCGGCGAGCCAGTAGAGCCGATACCGCGCAGAGCAGAAAGGTCAGAAGTTTCTCGAGGCGATAGGTCGGCTTTTCGACAGCTCATAATGAAAGGTGCGCTGGTGCCGAAGTGCGTGATGCGCGTCTGCTCAGCCAGTTTCCACAACGCATCCAACGAAGGATAGGCTGGGCTGCCGTCGTAAAGCACAGCAGTCGCTCCGGTCAGCAGCGAGCCGATGGTAAAGTTCCACATCATCCATCCCGTCGTAGAGTACCAGAAAAAGCGCTCACCCGGGTGGATGTCGTTGTGAAAGTGTAGGTACTTGAGGTGTTCCAGCAGGTTGCCGCCGTGGCTGTGGACGATGGCTTTGGGCACGCCTGTAGTACCCGACGAGTAAAGTACCCACAGCGGATGTTCAAAGGGCAGCGGCTCAAAGCTCAGTGGGCCAGCAGGGGTCTGTATAGCTTCGTCCCAGAGCGTGGTTTTGGGCAGCCCTTCTGGGCGAGCGCGCTCGTTTAAGTAGGGGATGAACACCACGTGCTGGAGCGAAGGCAGCTGGCGACAAATGTCGCGCACAACGCTGCGTTTGTCGAAGGGCTTACCGTTGTAAGTGTAGCCGTCAACGGTCAACAGGATTTTAGGCTCAATTTGAGCAAAGCGGTCTATTACGCTGTTGGCGCCAAAATCAGGCGAGCAACTCGACCACACGGCGCCTATGCTCATGGCTGCCAAGACGGCAATGGCTGCATGTGGGGTGTTGGGCAAATAGGCCACTACGCGGTCGCCGCGCTGCACGCCGTTTTGGCGAAAAAATTGGGCAAGGGCAGCTACTTGGCGCTCCAATTCTGCCCAGCTGAGTTGCCCGCCCTGTCCTTGCTCATTTTGAAAAATAAGTGCGGGCCATTTCTCAGTCTTGCAACGAAATATGTGCTCGGCGTAGTTGAGCGCGGCGCCCTCGAACCAACGCGCGCCCGGCATCTCGTAGCCCGACAGTACGCGCTCATAAGGCGCGTAGCTGATGACTTGAAAGTACTCCCAAACCGTCTCCCAGAAGGCCGCCGGATATTCGACCGACCAGGCCCACAGCGCTGGGTAGTGGTCGAGCGACCGGCGTTTTTGCTCCTTCAGCCAGCACATGTAGCGCGTCAGGTGGGCGTTTTCGCGCGTTTTGTCGTCGGGAGCCCAAAGGATAGGAGGTTCGCGTTCGAGCATGTTCGTTAGTGTTTGTCGTCGTTGTAGAGCAGGGCTTCCGCCTACTTTAAGTTCTGCGACAGAGGAACTGCGGAGGTGGATCAGGAGGGCAGCACCTTCGATTGTGAATAAACCGCTGTGCGCGGCTGGTAGATGAGTACAGCGGCATTTTCGGGTCGGAAGAGTGCCTGGGCGACGCGCTGCATGTCTTGAGCACTCACCTCTCGGTAGGCATCCACTTCCTGGTTGAGAAGTTCGGCGCGGTCAAGCAGTTCGTAAAAGCCCAGATATTGGGCTTTATTGAGCACACTAGTCTCCGAGTAGATAACTGTGCTTTCGAAGCGATGGCGGATTTTAGCCAGTTCGCGCTCTCCGATGGGCGCTTTGGCCAGCTCGCCGAGGATGGCCCAAATGGCTTCAACCACTCGGGAAGGCGCGATACCTTCATTCAATTTGGCTTCGATGAGCAGCATGCCGGGGTCGAAGCTGGCCGTGACAGAGGCGTCTACTGAAGACAATAGCGGTTGCTCTTTCACCAAAGCGCGATACAATCGAGAGGATTGCCCTAAGGCGAGTACGTCGGACAGCAAGTCCGTCGCATAGAAGTCCGGGTGTAGCCGAGGCGGTGTTCGAAAGGCCATGAAGACAGCAGGCACGGGTACATCGGCTTCTACCGTTCGCTCTACCAGCGCCAATTGTGGTGGTTCTTCGGGCATTACGTGAGCGCCTGGTTCGGGGCCGGGAGGGATGGCACTAAACCACTTTTCGGCCAAGGTGAAGGCCTCACTGGGCCGAATAGGCCCGCAGATGCTTAATACCGCATTGTTGGGCACGTACCAGCGCTCGTAAAAGGCGCGCACTTCTTCAAGAGTAGCGTTGGCGACGTGCTCAGGGCTAAGCCCAATGACTGGCCACCGGTAGGGATGCACGCGGTAGAGCATGTTCGATAAATGGTGGAGCATATCGCCGTATGGCTCGCTCAAGCAGGTCTCCTTGAACTCCTCAATCACTACGCGCCGTTGCGTTTCGAAGGCCCTTCGCGTGATGCGTAGGTCTAACATCCGGTCGCTTTCCAAAAAGAGTGCAGTCTCTAAGTTTTGAGCCGGCAGTATTTCGTAAAAGGTAGTGTAGTCATTGGTGGTGTAAGCATTGTTTTCGCCGCCAGCACTTTGCAGTAGGTTATCGAAGTTAGGCGCATTGCGGCTGCCCGAAAACATCAGATGCTCAAAAAGATGCGCAAAGCCTGTGCGGTCGGGCTGTTCATCGCGCGAACCGACATAGTAGGCCACATTCACCGCTGCTAACGGAGTGTAGGGGTCTTCATGTACCAGCACGCGCAGACCGTTCGGCAAAACATTACGCTCAAAAGAGACCATATGCCTCGTGTGTTTTTGAACTGCAAAGAAAAGGCAGGGGCCGTGGTTAGAGAAACCTAAGCAAGCGCTAGAAATATTAGTAGCAGATCTCGAATAGAGGCCTAAACTGGCCAAGAATATATCGCTGGCTCGCTCGCTTATTGGTGTGCCTATTAAGGTGGATACCATAATTCAAATGCCTGTTTGGCAAAGACTTATACCCTTGCTAGTAATGGGTTTGACAACCACGCCTACATCAACTTAAGCCCCGACACGCGCGAAGAGACGCGCCGACTATTCCATGCCCTTTCAGAAGGCGGCCAGGTAGAGCAGGAGCTACAAGATATGTTCTGGGGCGATTACTACGGCAGATGTGTAGATAAGTTTGGCGTGCGCTGGATGTTCAATTGTGCACGAAAGGCGTAGAGCGACGAACGAGCCTTCTGACCGGCGCATCGGGTTTCGCTTGAAGAAGCCCTTTCGTTGTCTAAAGGTGGTAGTGCACCCGGTAGCGCAAGAGAGGTGTATCGGTTAAATTCTCTGTTTTCCGCCAGTGCAGTGCCTACCTTTGCCGCAGCGGTTTTGGTTCGCCATTGAGTTAAATGTTTGATCGCGAGTCTTTTTACTACTTAGCCCGCCGGGCGTTTCGAGAGCCGAGCAATGCCGGGGTATTCAGCGCGCTGTTGCTGCGTATGGAGTGGATAGGCAATTACGCCGAGAGCCGCCAACTGTACGAGGCGCTGACCCTCCGACATCCGTACTGCGGCCATGCCTGGTACAATTTGGGTTGGGCGCTTATCGGCCTACACGAGGTCGAAGCTGCTTTAGAGGCTTTTGAATTCGCCTATTTGGCCGAGCCTACCCTGAAAATTGCCTATGAGACCTGCGCGACTTGGGCTTTGCTCAGTGGCCATCCCCGCCGCGCCTGGTTGTGCTACGACGAAATGATACAACATCTGGAGGTAGATAGTCAAGATTTATGCCGCCTCTCGATAAGCCAGCGACAAGCTGGTGCCGTAGAAGCGGCAAAAGCTACTGCTCGCCAAGCGCTCAAGCTAGACCCCTACCATGCCGAGGCATGTTATCAATTGGCCGCCAGTTTTGCTGAAGAGCGCAACTACCACCGCGCCCTGTACTGGCTGCGTCAGGCCTTGCGCAACGACGAAGCGCACTTGGAAACTCATCGGTTACTTGCCGCTTTGTACAACCAAACGGGTCAGCCTCATTTGGCCCATCGCCATGCTTGGCGCGTCATTGAACAAGCACCTGACTCCGCCGAGGCATGGACTTGTCTTTTAGAAAGCCTGCTTATGCAGCAAAACTACGAGGACGCTGCTCAGACTGCTTTTGTCGCCTTGCAACACGTCGGTACCGCTGAACTTCTTTACTGCGCAGCCGCCTGTTGCTTTATGGCTGAGCAACGCGAACAAGCGTTCGGCCTACTGAAACAGGCCTTTCAGCGCGCTCCTGAATACAGCGCCTTGCTCTTCCGGTGGGCGCCGCATTTGCTCGAGGACGATGCCGTACAAAAGGTCTTGCAGCGATAAAAAACTTTGTTTCGCTAAAGTAATCTTCGTACCTTTGCCCGCCCTTTTTAAGACGTAGTTCTTTTTCAGCAATAAAAACCGCATTTTCTCACATGTTCGCGATTGTTTCCATCGCCGGTCAACAGTTCAAAGTTGAGGAAGGTCAAAAGATCTTCGTCCACCGGCTGGCAGCTCAGGAAGGAGAGGCTGTCTCCTTCGACACCGTGCACCTCATCGACCGAGGCGCGGAAGTGTCCATCGGTACCCCATACGTAACGGGCGCAGAGGTGAAAGCCACCGTATTGGGGCACTTGAAAGGCGATAAAGTAATTGTATTTCACAAAAAACGCCGCAAAGGCTATCGCAAGAAAAAAGGCCATCGGCAGTTGTTCACCCAATTGAAAATTGAAGCCATTGCCGGCTAACGGCTATCCATTCACGCTTAAAAAAAAGACTCCTCGTCATGGCACATAAAAAAGGCGTAGGTTCTACCGATAACGGCCGCGATAGTAAAAGCAAGCGCTTAGGTGTCAAGCTCTTTGGCGGCCAGAAGGCTCGCGCAGGCAACATCATTGTGCGTCAGCGCGGCACGAAGTTTCACCCCGGCGAAAACGTTTATATGGGCCGCGACCACACCCTCCACGCCGCTGTGGATGGCTTTGTATCCTTCAAGCGCACCTACAAAGACCGCCGTATTGTAAGTGTAATTCCTTTCTCTCAAATAGAGGTGGCCGAAGTGGTGGCACCGGAAGCGGTTGTTAGAACGGCTTCCAGCCTGCGCCCATCCCAACCTGAGGTGTCGGCACCAGGGGCAGAGGTAGCAACGCCTGAGGCCCCAGCAGAAATGGCTACTCCTGAGGTGCAACCCCAAGCACCTGCCTTAGAAACGGAAGCGGCGGTGGAAAATCTCGTCGAAGAGACAGCCACTGCGCCTAAAAAGACCTCCAAAAAAGCGCCCAAACTCAATGACTTGAAGATTATAGAGGGCATTGGCCCCAAAATCGAACAACTGCTGCACGAGGCGGGTATCGATACTTGGGAGGCCCTCGCCAATACGCCGGTGGAGCGCTTGCGCGAAATTTTGGAAGCTGCTGGCTCGCGCTATCAGATGCACGACCCAAGCACTTGGCCCGCCCAGGCGCGCTTTGCAGCCAACGGCGATTGGGAAGATCTGAAGGATTATCAAGACATGCTTATCGGAGGGCGCAAGCCCGTAGAATAAGGAGAAGCGCGACCCGATTGCGAAAGGCTGTCTTTTACTAACAAAAAGCTAAGAGCGGTGGTCGTTTGCTGAAGAACGCCACCGCTCTTTCACATTGTCTGACGAATGATCAAGCCTTTCATTCTGATTTTTGTAGGCGGCGGGGTTGGCAGTGCTGTTCGCTACAGCCTCTGGCTCTTGCTGCGCTCGTGGCAGGCGCATTTTCCTTGGGCAACATTTGCAGCCAATGCTTTAGCCTGCTTTTTGTTCGGCCTCTTCCTCGGTTGGCAAGGGCACGGTTGGCTATCGGACGATCGCCGTCTGCTGCTGATAACGGGCTTCTGCGGCGGTTTCAGCACTTACTCTACTTTTACTTCGGAGAGCTGGGGGCTTTGGCAAAGCGGCCACTACGGCGTCTGGCTTGCCTACGTTGTGGGCCAGTTCCTCGCGTGCACAGCCTTTCTGTTGCTTGGGCTGTACTTAGGCAAATGACCTTCTCGGCTCTTTATTTCGATGCAGCCCGCCACTTGATGGTGCAGCCAATGGCTTTGGTTTCGGTGCGCGGCACTTCTTTGCCGGCGAGCAAGGCCTCAATGGCATTCTCCAAAAACCGCTCTTTCACTTCGTCGGGGTTTTCGTGGTTGTCGTCAATAGCCCCGATGTAGCGCACGCGCCGATTTTTGTCTAAAAGATACACATGCGGTGTGCGTGTGGCTCCATAAGTGCGAGCAATCTCTTGGGTTTCGTCGTACAAGTAAACAAACGGAAACCCCTTTTCGCGGGCGCGCTTTTGCATGTTCTCATAGCTGTCGGCAGGCTGAATGTCTTTGTCGTTGGGGTTGATGGCTATCACCGGAAAGCCTCTTTTCGCATACTTATTGTGCAGCGCGATGATGCGGTCCTCGTAGGCTACGGAAAACGGACAATGGTTGCACGTGAAGATGACAACGTAACCTTTGGCCTTCTTCATTTTGCTTAAAGACACCATTTTACCGTCCACGTTTTTAAGGTTAAAATCGCGTGCGACATCACCTATGCGATAGCCACCGCTTTGGGCCCAAAGAGAAGTCGATGAAAGCAGAAAAAACAGGAGCAATAGTTGGAATACTTGTTTCATGTACAGCAAAAAATTGGTTTGAAAAAAGAATCTGTTCATTGGGCCAAGGCTTCTCGTACGATTTCTTCGAGGTCCTCATAGCGCAGAGAGCGTTCGAAAAAGCGCTCAAATTTCGTTTTAGGGCGCACAATCAGCGTGGCAGGAATGGCGCCTGACCATTCAGGCGATATTAAGTCAATCCAATCGTTGGGCGTTTTTTCATCTAAGAAAACCACCTGGCTCTTCAGGTTTTGGCGCTCAATGAACGGCCTGAGGCGACGTTCTACATCGCGCCGGAAATCGGTGCTAATGAGCACTACGCGCACCGGTTGTTGGGCGTAATCGGCATTTAATTTCTCAAAATGCGGCAATTCGGCTAAGCAAGGCGCACACCAAGTGGCCCAAAAGTTGAGCACATAAACGGTGTCCGAGTCCCCCGAGCGCCAGGCGCTGAGCTGAGCCGATCGGATAAACGGTATGGTGTCTTGACCACTCAGAGAAAAGGATAGGGTCATGGTCAGCCCGAGCAATAGGGTTTTTCTCATAGCAATCAGAGAACGTATGCGCCACACGAATTGTTAGTAAAAATAGACCGAAAACCATGCATCTGCTGCTTTTAGCAAAAAAGGAACTACAAAGCGTT